>NZ_JAJPWM010000015.1:0-246293 GCF_046549095.1 Streptomyces sp. x-80 | reverse complement strand
AACGACAACACCCCCGCCACATAAGCAGCAGCAACCTCACCCACCGAATGCCCCACCAAAACATCAGGCACCACACCCCACGACACCACCAAACGAAACAACGCCACCTCAAACGCAAACAACGCCGCCTGCGTCACACCCGTCTCATCCAACCCCACACCCGAAAACACCACCTCCCGCAACGACAACCCACCACCAACCCCCAACCCATCAAACCCCTCACACACCTCATCAAACGCCTCCGCAAAAACCCGAAAACGCCCATACAACTCCGCACCCATCCCCACCCGCTGCGCACCCTGACCACCAAACAAAAACCCCACCCCACCCGACACCCCAGCCCCAGCCCCAGCCCCAGCCCCAGCCCCAGACACACCAGACGACACACCAGCCAACCCAGCCAACAACTCCGCCCGACCACCACCCACCACCACCACCGCACGATGATCAAAAACCGCACGGGTCGACGCCAACGACCACCCCACGTTCACCGGATCCCACTCACCGCCCCCGGCCAAGAACGCACCCAGCCGCTCCGCCTGAGCAGACAGCGCACCAGCCGTCCGGCCCGAAAGTACCCAGGGTGTGACGGGGGGCTCGGCGGAGGGCTCAACGGCATCCCGGGGCACCTCGGGAACCGGTGCCGGCGACTCGGCCACCACGACATGGCAGTTGGCGCCGCCCATTCCGAACGAGCTGACACCGGCGATCAGTTGGGCGTTCTCGGCGGGCCAGGTGCCGTACTCCTGCTGCACGGCCAGGCGCAGGTCGTCCAACGGGATATCCGGGTTCGGCGTGCGGTAGTTCAGGCTCGCCGGGAGCCGCCGGTGCCAGATGCTCAGCGCGACCTTCAGGAAGCCGGCGATGCCCGCCGCCCCTTCCAGGTGGCCGAGGTTGGTCTTCACCGATCCGACGCGAAGCGTGCGGCCGGATCCGGCGGTGCCGACCACCGAGCCCAGAGCGGCGGCCTCGATCGGGTCACCCACCTTCGTCCCGGTGCCGTGCAGTTCGACGTACTGCACGGCACCGGGGTCGAGCCGGGTGTTCTCGTAGGCCAGCTGGAGCACCTCGCGCTGCGCCTGCTCGTCCGGCGTGGTCACGCTCGCCCCGCCGCCGTGACTGACGGCGCCGCCCGCCACCACGCAGTAGATCCGGTCCCCGTCGGCGACCGCGCGGGCGAGCGGCTTGAGCACGACGGCCCCGCCGCCCTCGCCCCTGACATAGCCGTTGGCGCGGGCGTCGAAGGTGTGGCAGCGGCCGTCCGGGGACAGGCCGCCCCACTTCGTCGAGATCACCGATGTCTCGGGAAGCAGGCTCAGGTTGACCCCACCGACGATCGCCGACTCGGACTCGCCCCGGCGCAGGCTTTCGCACGCCAGGTGCAGGGCGACCAGGGAAGAGGACTGCCCGGTGTCGACGACGAGGCTCGGGCCGGTGGCGCCCAGGAAGTACGACAGCCGGTTCGCGATCATGCCCCGCTGCACGCCGGGCATCGTGTGCTGGGTGCTCTCGGCGACGGCGTCCCGGTAGACCAGGCGCGTGAAGTCGTCCCAGATCGACCCGACGAACACCCCGACCCGGCGCCCGCGCAGCACATCGGGCCGCACCCGGGCGTCCTCCAGTGCCTCCCAGCCGAGTTCGAGCATGAGCCGCTGCTGCGGATCCATCATCGCGGCCTCGCGCGGCGACAGGTGGAAGAACGCCGGATCGAAGTGGTCGACGTTCTCCAGGAAGGACCCCCACCGGGAGTTCATCCGGCCGGCCGCCGCGCGGTCGGCGTCGTGGAAGGCAGCCGCGTCCCACCGGTCCGGGGGCACTTCGCCGATCGTGTCGCGGCCCTCGCTCAGCAGCGTCCACAGCTCCGCGGGCGTCGATGCCTGGGAGAACCGGCAGGACATGCCGACCACGGCGATCGCGTCTGCCGCGTCCGACGGAATCTCAACCCTGGAAAACGTCGTGTGGTGCACAATCTTCCCCTTCTGTGACCCGGGAACGGGCATGGCGGACTGCGTCGCGAACAGACAGGACGCGTTGTGGCGGTGCGGTGAGGTGAGGCGGGACGGCGGTCGGCGCCGTGGGCGCTGCTATCCGGGCACGGGCCCGGTCACGGGTGCGTTCTCCGGTTGGCCCACGGCGGACAGCGTGCTGTCCAGTTCGCGCCGGTCGATCTCGATGCCGAGGGTCGTGGTGATCCGCGAGACCAGGAAGTACACGCCGACAAGGCCGATGACCTCGACGATCTGCCGGTCCCCCCGGTCCCGCCGTACGCGTTCCAGCAGGCCGGCGTCCACCTCGGCGCCGGCCGCCGTCTCCGCGACAAGGGCCAGCAGGTTCTGCTGCGGGCGATCGAAGCACGACGCGGCGAGGTCGTGCGTGCACAGCGCGGCGAGCTGGTCGGCGGAGATGCCGAACTCCGCGCCGAGCTGCTCGTGCTGCGCCCAGACGTAGTCCGAGCCGAAGCGCCGGGAACTTGCCAGTATCACCAACTCCCGGTCGGCGTCGGTCAGTTCACCCTCCGTGAGCTGGGTGAAGCCGATGTTCGCCACGGCGGTGAGCAGGGCGGGGCTGTGCCCGAGCATGCGGAAGACATTGAGCAACGACGCATCCTGCGGGTCGCCGTAGATCGGTGTCGGCATCCGGAATTCGCGGTCGAACTCCGGGTAGGGGATGCGGGCCACGAGGGTTCCTTTCAGGTGGTGCGGAGGACAGGCCCGGCGAGCCGCAGGGTGCCGGCCAGCAACTCGCCGACGGCCTCGGTCTCGGTCAGGAAGCCGTCGTGCCCCTGCCGGGAGCTGATCACTTCCAGCCCATGGCAGCCGGGCAGCTTCTCGGCGAGCTCGCGCTGGAGCCGCAGCGGGTAGAGCCGGTCACTGTCGATTCCGGCGACGACCGTCGGCACCGGACAGCCGGCCAGCGCGGCGTCCACGCCGCCCCGCCCCCGGCCCACGTCGTGACCGTTGAGTGCGCAGGTGAGCACCACGTAGCTGCCCGGGTCGAAGCGGTCGACCAGCTTGCGTGCCTGGTGGTTCAGATAGCTGTCCACGGAGGCCAAGGGGTGGCCGGCGCGCTGCGGGGCGTTGCCGAAGCGTTCGTCGAGATCGAGCTCGGTGCGGTAGGTGAGGTGGGCGATCCGGCGGGCCACGGCGAGCCCGGCCGTCGGACTGCGTCCGGTGCCGTGGTAGTTGCCGCCCTGCCAGTCGGGGTCGCCCGTGATCGCTGCGATCTGCGTGCTCTGCGTGCCGATCTGGTCGGCGGTCGCGCGCGCCCCGACGGCCAGTACCAGCGCCGCCCCGACCCGGTCGGGGCAGCCGATCGCCCACTCCAGCGCCCGCGCCCCGCCCATGGAGCCGCCGGCCACCGCGGCGAACCGCCGGATGCCCAGCGCATCGGCCAGTGCCGCCTCGGCGGCCACCTGGTCGCGGACGCTCACCTGAGGGAACCGGCTTCCCCACACGCCGCCTTCGGGGTGCGGGGAGGCCGGACCGGTGCTGCCCCGGCAGCCGCCGAGCACATTGGCGGCGAGCACGCACCAGTGCCCGGTGTCCACCGCGCACCCCTCGCCGACCAGGCCCTGCCACCAGCCGGGGGTGGGCCGGCCGGGCCCGGCGGGCCCGACCACGTGCGCGTCACCGGTCAGCGCGTGCAGCACCAGGACCACGTTGTCCCGGGCCTCCGTGGGGGTACCCCAGCACTGCACCTCCAGGTGCACCTCGGGCAGCACCACTCCCGACTCCAGGGCCAGCGGTCCCACGTCGATGACGCGCGGCCGGCCGTCGGGCGGCGGCATATCCACCCGGCGTCCGGACCGCACCAGGTCGACGGTCACTGTGCTGTGGCGGCGAAACCTGCGCGCAGGTCCGCCAGGATGTCGTCGATCGCCTCCAGGCCGACGGACAGTCGCACGGTGGAGGGGGTGACGCCGGCGGTGAGCTGCTCCTCCGTGCTGAGCTGCGCGTGGCTGGTGGTCGCCGGGTGCAGCACCAGCGACCGCACGTCGCCGATGTTGGCCACATGGCTGTGCAGGGTCAGCGCGTCGATGAACGTGGTTGCCGCCTTCTCCCCGCCGGCTATCTCGAAGGCGACCACGGCGCCGGTGCCGCGCGGGGCGAGCCGCACTCCGCGCTCGTACCAGGCCGAGGAGGGCAGGCGCGCATAGGCCACCGAGGTCACGTCCGGCTGCGCGGCGAGGAACTCCGCGACCGCGGTGGCGTTCTGCACATGGCGCTCGACCCGCAGGCTCAGCGTCTCGATGCCCTGCCCCAGCAGGAAGGCGCTGAACGGGGCGAGGGTGGGGCCGAGGTCGCGCAGCAGCGAGACCCGCGCCTTGATCGCGTAGGCGGGCGGGCCCAGCTCGGCGTAGACCAGGCCGTGGTAGCTGGGGTCCGGGGTGGTGAAGTTGGCGAACCGGCCGGAGGTCCAGTCGAAGGTGCCGCCGTCGACCAGCACACCGGCGATCGCGGTCCCGTGTCCGCCGAGGTATTTCGTCGCCGAGTGCACCACGATGTCGGCGCCGTGGCGCAGCGGCTGGAGGAGGTAGGGCGTGGCCACCGTGTTGTCGATGAGCAGCGGAATGCCGTGCTCATGGGCTACCGATGCCACCCCCTCGATGTCGAACACGTCGTTACGGGGGTTGGAGATGCTCTCCCCGAAGAACGCCTTCGTGTTCGGCCGGACCGCGGCCCGCCACTGGTCCGGATCGTCCGGGTCCTCGATGAAGGTCACCGTGATGCCGAAGCGGGGCAGGGTGTGCTGGAACAGGGTGTAACTGCCGCCGTAGAGCCGTGGGCTGGTGACGATGTGATCGCCGGCGGTGGCCAGGTTCAGCACCGCGGTGGCCACCGCGGCCTGCCCGGAGGCGAGCAGCAGCGCGGCCACGCCGCCCTCCAGCGCCGCGATGCGCTGCTCGATCGCGTCCTGGGTCGGATTCATGATGCGGCTGTAGACGTTGCCGGGCTCCTCCAGCGAGAACAGCGCCCGCGCATGCTCGGTGCTGTCGAAGGTGTAGGAGGTGGTCTGGTAGATCGGCAGCGCCCTGGCATCGCCGGCCTCCGGCGCGTACCCGACGTGGATCTGCTTGGTCTCGAAGCTCCACGCTTCCGCGGGGTCGGGATGGTTGCCGTCGTCGGGTCCGGCGTTGGCGTCGTCGAGAATGGGCACAGCTTTCCTCTCGTACGGAAGAAGAACGTGGATTGATCACGCGAACCGCGTGGGGTCACCTGGACCGGCCGGCATTCCCCGTGCTGGATTCAAGGGGAAAGGCGAGGAGCAGATCGCGCTTCGGCTTCGCTCAGAAAAAGATGTTAACGAGGCGAATCGAAGTTCAACAGGCACGTTCTGTGTATACGTGAACGGGGGCCGCGACACATGAACAGAACCTTTCAAGAACATGACACTGTTCATGCAGGATTTACAGACGGGCAAGCGGGCCGGCACGCACGCTGAGCAGAACTCGCCACCGCTCACATCCGATTGCGGCAAAAGATACGCGACGCGCGTAGAAATCGGAGAGCCGAGGGCCTTCGAACCGTCGGTGAATAATGTGGTGATTCCACGCATTCACGAGTCCTGGCGCTCACGAGATCGCGCCTAAAGCCCAGCACAACAACAGAACCTAAAGCCCGGCACAACAACAGATGCTGTCGGGCATTGTGCGGGAAAACACACAGTCGGGCAACTACCCATTTCGCCTGGGCATACAAGGCGGCGCGGCAGCTGGGCGGTGCGCGTACGCTCCGCATACGCGCACCGAAGGCCGCCGGTCCGGCCTCCGAGGAGCCCGGGTTCTTGCAGGTCAGATCGCCGGTGTGCGCCGGGCCGGGAAGTCTGGCGCCGGATCAGACCGCTTGGCTCCGGCGCTGTTCCATCTGGTCGGCCAGCTCCAGCCAGCGTTCCGCGCAGCGGCGTACGAACTCGGCGACCGAACCCGCGCAATGGGCCGGTACTTCGTCGAGCAGCCTGGCCTGTTCCTCCGTGCCTGCTGCCTGCCGGTGCAACCACCGCAGCAGCAGCCGGCCCGCTTCGGTGAACCGGAGCGCCGGATCCTTGGCCAGACTCTGGAGGAGGACGTCGAGGCTTTCCTGACTCGGCATCTCCTCCTGCGGGCGCCGTTCGGCCTGCCCGGCGGAATTCCGCTGGCGGGGCGGTACGGGGTCGTCACCCCGGTCGAGCCTGCGGCGTACGTCGAGGACTGTCGCGGGGGACAGTCCCACGAGGCCGGCGATCCGGCGCAGTGAGGCACTCGGATCGCTCGTCATCAGCTCCCCGGCCAGCCGTCTGCTTTCGGCGCTGCTGATCGGCCGCACCCGGCCGTCCCGGCCGACCCGGCTGTTCGACCGCTGCTGTTCACCGGTTGAACGCTGTCGCATTTCCGCCACCGTACGCGCGGACAGTCCCGCGCTGGCCGCGATGGACCGGTCCGACCAATGGGGGTGCGAGTCGACGATCCGTTTCGCGGCGACCATGCGCTCCATTCTGGACAGCAGCATGCCGTGCGTGGTGTTGGCTTCGACCGACAGCACATAGGCGTCCTGCGCACTGCCGTTGAAGAACCGCACCGCGATGTCGTGCTCCCCGCGCAGCTCAGCGGCGCGCAGCCGGTGCGCGCCGTCGATCACTCGCATCGTTGACCGGTGCACCACGATGGGCGGGAGCTCGGCGCCGGATTCGGCCAGTACGCGGCAGTGCTCGGCGTTGGCACCGTTCAGCCGGGGCGAATCACCCGTGGACAGCGCGGTGATCGGCACTCTCGTCGGGGGCGTCAGGCCGGCCTGCGCCACGCGGTCCGGGACCGCGTCATCGCGCGACTCGCCGGCGGGCACCGATACAGACAGAGCCGTAGGGGTCGTTGCCATCTCGTCGTCCATGATTCAGCACCCACCGGTGCGACCGGACGACCCCCGTACGGGCAGGCTTGCTCGCGGACAGCCGCGAACAATTGTCGCGCGCCACCGATCCGCCACCTTGGCAAGCAATTGATCCCCCTGGCCTCATTCGCCCATGCCGACCACACCGGCAAAGCGGAACCACCGGAAGTGGGCAAGGTGCGTCCTCGCGATACACACGTACTTGGCGTACACCTTGACCACGTCACCTGGAGCCGAACATACACTTCCGCTGCGGACGCCTGTCAACTGCGAAAAGGCTGCCGGAGTTCCTGGTTCCGGGGATACCGACAGTGACCGTGAACAGGGCCGCTTTCGCCTTGAGGGTGTGGACAGGATTGATACCGACCAGGTCTGCACCAGTGACATATTCGCGTTTTCGGGTAACGGGCAACCCCGGCCGGCGCCGCTTCCGGTAGCTCCGATCCGCCACCCGACCCGCCATTCGTCGAAACGCTGTGACAAGCGTCATACGCGCGTCGTCCACACCTGCTCGGAAGGTTGTCGGCGGCTCCCGTTGCCCCATGAGGAAGAACTGGTGGAAAACGGCCGACGGGCCGGTCGCTGACCGGACAGGGGCAGCAAGAGGCGCGCCCCGCCGGAATCCGACGGGGCGCGCCTTGGTCATTCCTCTCGGAATCAGCCGGTGGCCGGGGCCGCCACGGCCTTCCAGGCCGGTGCCAGCACCTCCGCCAGCTCGCGCTCCGGATCACCCAGTCCGTCGAGCACCGGACCGGCCACCTCGGCGGACATCGCGAGAGACATCGTCTCCAGCCACTTGCTCCGCAACTGGGCGGCGGTCAAAGGGAATTCGAGGTCTCCTGGCGCGGCGGTGAACAGTTCCGAGGCTTCCCTGCCGTCGAAGGTCCTGATCCGCACACGGGAGGGGTAGGCGGCCGGGGGAACGTCGTCCAGCTCGGGCGCGTGCACCAGCTCGACCCGTCGCGCGAGTTCGGTCCGGCGGGGATCACCCAGGTACGCCTCGCTGATCTGCCGCGCCCCCGCCGCGCCGTCCCATGCCACCGCGGCGAGCACATGCGGAAAGCTGTACTGGGCGTGGTCCAGCGTCCTGGGGTCGCTTTCGGTCAGGAACAGTGCGCCTTGGTGCGTTTGCACCTCGATCTCCGCGAGCTGCTCGGCGTTCACCCCGAGTTGGTCCATCAGTACGCCGAGGCCGTGCGCCGCCGCGTGAATGTAGCGGCAGCAGGCGTACCGCTTGAAGTACGTTCGTCCGCTTTCGAATACCTTGCCGAAGCTCGTGACGAATTCATTGTCCTCGGCCCCGGGGACATCGAAAGGCGTCGCCGCGAATCCCGGCAGGGCGGGCGGTTCGTAGCCGTCCGGAGTGCGGAGAAAACCTGCCTGCGCGAGCTCCGCCGCCGTCACCCCGGCCGCGGCCCCCCAGCCGATGGACTCCTTGGCCATGGGAAGGGCGAAGGTGGCCATCGGTGCGTGCTGCCACGCCAGGATGATCGCCCGGGTGGTGGCTTCGGCGTCCAGCCCCCGCAACCGGGCCGCAGCTGCGGCGGCGCCGAGA
This sequence comes from Streptomyces sp. x-80, assembly GCF_046549095.1. Taxonomy (NCBI): domain Bacteria; kingdom Bacillati; phylum Actinomycetota; class Actinomycetes; order Kitasatosporales; family Streptomycetaceae; genus Streptomyces; species Streptomyces sp. x-80. The sequence goes on along the minus strand of NZ_JAJPWM010000015.1, from coordinate 237,875 downwards.
CTTCCCGCCGTACCGGTGCAGTGGTACCAGTCCCCAGGGTGCTGGGGCCACAACAACGCGCCTGCACGCAGGCCGACTTCATAGCCCGCGACCTGTGCCGCGACGAAGTCGCGGACGGTGGTGCCGGCGGGCGCCGAGGCGAGGCCCGCCGCGATCACGACCGACCCGGGATGGATGCCGCCGCCGAGGTAGTGTCCGTCCTCGAAGTCCAGAGCGGTGGCCGCCGTCGCGTTGGCGAACGCCGCTTTGGTCGGTTCGGCGAAGCCGCCGGCGGCCAGCGGGACATCGCCGGGACTGGTCCGTGCGTAGCCCGCGGCGATTCCGGCGGCGGTCGTTACCGCCCCGCCGAACATCACCGCGACCACGTCCCGTAACGCGTCAACCGCCCGGATACGTACTGCTTGCGGTAGGTCTTCCCACCGCACACCGCTCGACCATGCGCCGAGGTGTCGGGAGAGGCCAGGAGAGTTTTCAGGCACGGACCGATTTTGTTGCGTTCGCACCCACGACAGCAAGTACGGACTTAATTGTCCCCTGGTGTCGGAATGTGTACTGACAACGTTCTCCAGGAGCCCGCCCGCTCCTGAAAGTGCACGGCCACCACACGACCGCGGTGGCCCCGTCCACGCGGACGCGCCCACGAGGCCCGCGGCGCGGGTCCGAGCAGCGGGGCCGGCACCGCCCGGCCGGCCGTTGCCGGCGGGTCCGCCCGCCTGCGGCAGGATGGGCGGCATGGCAGCTGACAACGCATACCTGCTGGACAACCGGCAGCGGGAGGCCGGGCGGCGCTTCGAGGCGTTCGCCGAGCTCTTCGATCCGTGGACCCTCGGGCATCTGGAGCGGCCGGGTCCGTTGACGGGCCTGCGCTGCTGGGAGGTGGGGGCCGGCGGCCCCTCCCTGCCGGCCGCGCTCGCCGCCCGGGTCGGACCGACCGGGCAGGTGCTGGTGACCGACCTCGACACCACCTGGCTGACCGGTCTGGCCGACTGCGGACCCGACAGCGCGCCGGTGCGGGTGCTCCGCCACGACGTGGTCAGGGAGGAGCCGCCGGGCGGGGACTTCGACCTGGTGCACGCCCGGCTCGTGCTCGTCCATCTGCCCGAACGCGCCCAGGTGCTGCGCACGTTGGCCGCGGCGGTGCGTCCGGGAGGCCGGCTGGTCATCGAGGACGCCGATCCCGCGTTGCAGCCGCTGGCCTGCCCCGACGAACGCGGCCCGGCCCAGGAGTTGGCCAACCGGATCCGGCGGGGCTTCCGGGCCCTGCTCGCCGAACGCGGCGCCGACCTCGCGTTCGGCCGCACCCTGCCGGCCCTGCTGCGCGCCGCCGGGCTGCGCGAGGTGGCGGCCGAGGCGTACTTCCCGGTCACCTCGCCGGCCTGCCGGGAGCTGGAGGCCGCCACCGTACGCCAGCTGCGCGAGCAGCTGGTCGCGGCCGGGCTGGCCACCCCCGCGGAGGTCGAACAGCACCTGGCGAACCTGCGCCACGAGAATCCCGACGGGGAATCGGACCGGGAGCCGGAGCCGGAGCTGGACGTCACCACCGCGCCGTTGATCACCTGCTGGGGCCGCCGCCCACCCCGGTGACCTGCGGCCACAGCCGGTCGCTGCCGCCTTCCACCACCCGCCGCCCGATCCTCCGGAACCAGGCGTGTTCGCTGCCGTCCTCATCGCGCCAGGACCACATGCGGGTGGTGGCCAGGTGGAGCGGGCTGAGTTCGGTGAAACCGATCGCGCCGTGCAGCTGGTGGGCGATGCGGGTGATCTCGGCCACCGAGGCGGAGCCCTGCGCGGCGGCGATGCAGGCGGCGAACTCGGCGGTGTCCGGATCGGTAGCCGTGCCCGGACCGGCCAGGGCGGCCGCCGCCGCCTCGACGGCCGCCGTGATCAGGGCCGCCTCCTCGACCAGCTTCGCCTCCTCCTGCTTGACGGCCTGGAAGTGGCTCAGCGGGCGGCCGAACTGCACGCGAGCCGTGGTGTGGGCCACCGTCAGTTCGACACAGCGGCGTGCCGCGCCGGCGATCAGGGCAGCCCGCGCCAGGCCGGCACGCCACTGCGCCTCCCGCACCAGTGCGGCCGGAATCCGGCGAACCCGCTCGGCGGGGACGGCCACGTCGATCAGGACGAGGTCGTCCCTGGGCTCGCCCGCCAGATTCGTGCCCTCGGTCCGTCGGCACTCGGCGGTTTCGAGGAGGACGAGCACGGGCCCGCCGGACGGCCCCTCGGTCAGCACGACCACGGCGTCGGCGGCGCGGGCCCACGGCACCCGGCCCAGTGTGCCGCTGACGCGCAGGGCGTCGTCGGTGCCGCGCGCACCCAGGGGTCCGACCCTGCTGCCCGCGTCCACGTGGGTGAACCGTACGTCGAGCGGGCCGGAGGCGACCGTGAGCGGCCCGTCCGGGACGGCAATCCCCGCCGCGGCCAGCAGCGGACGCGCGACGATCAGCGTCTCGCCGAGGGGAGCCGGGGTGCCGTGGTAGCCGGCCTCGCACGCCAGCGCCACCAGGACGGCCGGATCGGTGTCGAGCGGCGGCAGGGCGTCGGCGGCGCGCAGCTCGTCCCATACCGTCCGGGCGGACTCGGCGGGCCGCTCCCGGGCGTCGGTCTCCCGCGGTCCGGCCAGCACGGCGGCGGCGCGCTCGACGAGGGATGCGGTGCTCATGAGGACAGCTCCAGACCTCGGGTGATGATTCCACGCAGGATTTCGTTGGTGCCGCCGCGCAGGGTGTAGCCCGGCGAGTGCAGGATCGCGGTGGCGAGCAGTTCGGGAAAGGTGCCGCGAGTGGCGTCGAAGCGGGCGGCGACCGGCAGGATCTCGCGGACCTCGTTGACGAGTTCGCCCTCGAAGCGGGTCCCGAGGTCCTTGACCAGCGCGGCGTGCACATCGGCCGGGCGGCCGGCCTCCAGGGCTGCGGCCACGCCCAGCGACAGCTGCCGGATCGAGGACAGGCGCGCGGTGAGACGGCCCACCCGGGCGTGCTGGTCCGGGCTGCACGTGGTCCGCCGCAGCTGTCCGACGAGTGCGGTGAGCAGCGGCAGCGTGGACAGGAAGCGCTCCGGCCCGCTGCGTTCCAGGGCCAGTTCCCCGGTGACCTGCTGCCAGCCGTCGCCGGGGCGGCCGAGCAGTGCGTCGTCGGTGAGCTCGACGCCTTCCAGGTGGCAGTAGTTGAAGGTGTGCTCACCGCTGAGCAGGCGGATCGGCTCGATGCGAAGGTGCGGATCGCGCAGGTCGACGATGAACTGGCTCAGCCCGGCGTGGCGGTCCTCGGAGTCGTCGGTGCGGGCGAGCACGATCGCGTAGTCGTTGACGTGCGCACCGCCCGTCCACATCTTGGTGCCGGTCAGCCGCCAGCCGTTGTCGGTCCGTTCGGCCCGGGTCCGCACCGAGGCCAGGTCCGAGCCGCTGTTCCGCTCGCTCATGCCGATGGAGAAGAAGCAGGCGCCGGCGGCGATCCTGGGCAGGAAGTGGCGCCGTTGCTCTTCGGTGCCGTGGCGCAGGATGGAGGGCCCGGCCTGCCGGTCGGCGACCCAATGGGCCGAGACCGGGGCACCGGCCGCCAGCAGTTCCTCGATGACGACATAGCGTTCGAGGTTGCCGCGCCCGCCGCCGCCGTACTTCCGCGGCAGGGCCATGCCGACCCAGCCGCGTTCGGCGAGGCGGCGGGTGAACGCGGGATCCCAGCCGGTCAGCCAGGAGTCGGGCCGGCCCAGGATGGTGCCGGCGGCGCGCTCCGCGTCGAGGAAGTCGCGCACCTCCTGCCGCAGTTGCCGCGTTTCGGGGGGCAGTCGCACTGCCCCGGTGCCAAGGACGGAGAGGGCCATCGGGGTACTCCTCACAGGTAGGGGTGCAGAAGCGGTCTGTGGTCAGGCGCCGGTGAAGCGCGGGGGGCGGTGTTCCCGGCGGGCCTGGACGCCCTCGCGGAAGTCGTCCGTGGTGGTGGTCACCGGCTGGGCGAGCGCCTCCCAGGTCAGTGCCTGTTCGACGGTGAGCTGTCCCTGGGCCAGGCCGCTCTTGGTCAGCCGCACCGCCAGAGGGGCGGCGGCGGCGATCTCGTCGGCCGCGTCGAGCGCGTACCGCAGTACCTGGTCGGCGGGCAGGGCCTCGTGCACCAGGCCCAGGGCGGCGGCTCGCGCGCCGCTCACCAGCCTTCCGGTCAGCAGGAGTTCACGTGCGCGCGGCAGGCCGACGGCCTCGGCGAGCAGTGCGGTGGTGGCCATGCCCGGGTGCAGGCCGAGCTGGACGAACGGTGCGCCGAGCTGCGCCTCCTCGGCGGCGTAGCGCAGGTCGCAGGCCAGGGCCAGGGCCAGTCCGGCGCCCACCGCGTGGCCGCCGACGGCCGCCACGGTGGGGACGGGCAGGTCGCGGATGGTCAGCCAGGCCCGGTAGAAGGCCGGCAGGCGGGTCCGGGCGGCGGGCAGGCCCTGGCCGTGCCCGTCGGCGAGTTCCTTGAGGTCGGCTCCCGAGCAGAACGCGGGGCCGGTGCCGGTGACCACGACGGCGCGCAGGCCGGGGGCCTCGCGCAGGGACTGCATGGTGCGCTGCCACTGCTCGGTCAGCCGCCCGGTCATCGGATTGCGTCTGTCGGGGTTGTCGAAGGTGAGCACGGTGACACCGTTCGGCCGGTGCTCGACGCGCAGCGGTTCCTGCTCGCTCATGGGGTCCTCGATTCCGGGGGTGGTGGGCTTGCGGGTTCAGGCGGAGGGGCGGTGGCCGATCTCGGCGAAGACCTCCTCGGTGTGCTCGCCGATCCGTGGGCAGTGCCGGTGCAGACCGGCCGGGGTGGCGAGGAAGCGCACGGGGTGGCCGATGAGGCGGTAGGTGCCCTCGGTGGGGTGCTCGGCCGTCCGCAGCAGGCCGCCTTCGGTGGCGTAGTCGCTGGCGGCAGCCTCGTCCAGGCTCAGCACCGGGGCTGCGGGTATGCCGGCCGAATCGCAGAACTCCTGCCATGCGGCGCTGGTGTGCCGGGGGGAGAACTCCTCCATGAGTGCGTAGAGTTCGTCGGCGTTGCGGGCGCGGTCGGCGAGCGAGCCGAAGCGCGGATCGTCGGCCAGTTCCGGGCGGCCGACGAAGGTGAAGAAGTCGCGCCAGTTGCGGTCGTTGTAGGGCAGGATGCACATCCAGCCGTCCGCCGTGCGGGCGGCCTTGCGCCGGGAGCTGAGCGCGCGCGAGTAGCCCATGGGTCCCTGTGGCGGGTCGAGGGTCGCCGCTGCCAGGTGCTCGACCAGATTGAAGGCCAGCATGGTGTCGGCCATCGGGACCTCGACGTGCTGCCCCTGGCCGGTGCGGTCGCGATGGTGGAGCGCGGCGAGCACCGACTGCACGATCACCAGGCCGCAGATCTTGTCGGCGACCACGGTGGGGACGAAGTACGGGACGCCGCTGACCTGTTCGTTCAGCCACACCAGGCCGGAGGCCGCCTGCACGATGTCGTCGTAGGCCGCGTGTCCGCCGAGCTCGGAGTCGCTGCGGAAGCCGTGGGCGTTCAGGTGGACCAGGCCGGAGTTGACGGCCGCCACGTCCTCGTGGCCCAGGCCGAGTCGCTGAAGGGCCTGTGGGCGGATGTTGGTGATGAACACGTCCGCGGTCGCGAGCAGGGCGAGCAGCGCGTCGCGGCCGCCCGGGGCCTTGAGGTCGATCACGACGCTGCGCTTGTTGCGGTTGAGGTTGAGCGCCGCCGCGCCCATCCCGGGGCTGCGGGTCGGCGGGTAGTGGCGGGTCATGTCGCCGGTCGGCGGTTCGACCTTGATCACGTCCGCCCCGAGGTCCCCGAGCTGCTGCGCCGCGTAGGGAGCCATGATCACGCTGGCCAGTTCGACCACCCGCACGCCGTTCAGCGGTCCCACGTCACTGGCTTCCTGCCGTCCTGACGGCATGGCACGTCTCCGATCTTCATCGGGATCGGCTCGCACGCCGATCTGTTGACAGCCAGTCAAGTTCTCGGCACCCATATCGTCCAATACTTCTTTCTGCCGCATCCCATATGCTTCGCCATATGGAACTGACCCAGCGTCTCCTCCAGCAGTTCGTCGTGCTGGCCGAAGAGCAGCACTTCGGCCGCGCCGCCGAGCGGCTCGTCATGAGCCAGCCACCGCTCAGTCAGGCGATCCAGCGGCTGGAACGCGGCCTGGGGGTCGCCCTGTTCGACCGGGGCCCGCGTGGCGCCCGGCTCACCCCGGCCGGCCGCGCGTTCGCCGAAGACGCCCGGCGGCTGCTCGAAGCACAGGCCGCCGCCATCGACCGGGTCCGGCGGGTCGCGAGCGGCCACGAGGGCGAGCTCCGGCTCGGGTTCGTCAGCAGCCTCGGCTACGACCTCCTGCCGCGCCTGCTGCGCCGCACCCACGCAGAACTGCCCGGCCTGCGCCTGCATCTGAGCCAGCACCCCTCCGCGGAGCTGGTCGGCATGCTCCACACCGGGACGCTCGACCTCGCGCTGGTCCGTCTCCCGGTCACCGGCGCCGAACAGCTGACCGTCCGGCAGATCGGCGTGGAACGGCTGGTCGCGGTTCTCCCCGAACGCCACCCGCTCGCCACCGAGCCCTCCCTCGACCTGCGTGAACTCGCCGAGCAGGAGTTCGCGCTCCCCAAGCCCGGCGCGCTGCCCGGCCTCGCCCAGCAGGTCGCGCTCGCCTGCGCGCAGGCCGGCTTCACCCCCCGGCCGCGGGGCCGGGCGGACGACCTGCCGGGACTGCTCAGCTATGTCGCCGCCGGCCTCTGTCTGGCGCTGGCCCCCGCGCAGGTGCGTTCACTGGGGATTCCCGGTGTGGCCTACCGCCCCCTGCGCGGCGCTTCCCCCTACCTGGAGACCGCGGTCGCAGCCGTCCACCGCCCGGAGGGGCCTGACGCCGCCGTACAGCAGGTCCTGCGGATGCTCGCGGCCTTCGACCTGTCGGACAGTGGCGGGCCGGGGACCGGCCAGGACACTCCTTCCTGCTCGTGATGGGCGGTGCGTCCCACTGGGGGGCATGGCCGGCGCGGAAGGGGCGTCGGGCGTGGCAGGCGAGGGCGGAACCGGGGTGCCGGCCCGGCGGTTCGGCATCGGCGCTCCGGTGGCGCCGCTGCCCCGCTCCTGGCCGCGGCCGCGCTCGTCAACCGGCGCGGCCAGGGGCGGGGTGTTCCGATCGTGCCCACGTGTGGGCCGCCTGGCGGACCGTCGGGCCCGCGGGTGGCGCCGGGCTGGTGTGCCAGGTGCCGGACGCCCTGCCGGCCGGCAGGGCGCGGCAGCGGTGCGGATCGCCGAGGTCCGCGTTCAGGCCGCTGCCGACGCGGCCGCCGCGGCGTACCCGAGCGGCGCCGAGGACCGGCCGATCGGCGCTGGTGCGCTGCTGCGGCGCCTGCGCGGCCGGTGTCACCCCTCCGCGACAGCCTCCAGCGGGCTCAGGGCGGCTGCCCGGCGGGCCGGGACGGCGGCGGCGGCCGTGCCGATCGCGAGCGAGAGCAGGCACACGAGCAGCAGCGTCCCCCAGGGCAGCACCAGGGAGTACTGCTCCATCGCGCCGTTGGCCAGGGCGCCGACCGCCCAGGCGCCGAACAGTCCGCCCGCCAGACCCAGCAGGGTGCCGAACGCGGCGACGGTCGCCGCTTCCAGACGGATCATCCGCCGGATACCGGCGCGGTCCATGCCGATGGCGCGCAGTGCGCCGATCTCGCGGGTGCGTTCGGCGACCGACATGGCCAGGGTGTTCACGATGCCGAGCCCGCCGATCACGACGCCGATGGCGAGCATCCCGTACATCACGTCGAGCAGGCCGCTCATGACGCCACCGGCCTCGTCGACGAGTTCGCCGCGGTCCTGCACCGTCAGCAGCGGGCTGTTGCCCACGGCGGTGCGCAGCTGCTCCTGAAGGGTCTTCGAGGCTGCGCCGCCTTCGGTGCGGACGAGGAGCCGCTGGACGGAACCGGGCAGGTAACTGTGGTGCGCCACCTCGCTGCGGGCGCCGAGCGCGTCATGGGCGAGGGGATTGTCCTGGTAGACGCCCACGACGGTGTACTGCTCAAGGTCCTGGCTCCGTCCCATGCGGACGCTGATCCGGCCGCCCGCGCGCACACCGTGTTCCCGGGCGACGGTGCTGGAGAGGGCGATCCGGCCCGGCCCGATGTCTGTCGCGGAGCCGCTGGTGAAGTCCAGTTTCATGACCTCGTTCACGCTGTCGGGGTCGATGCCGGAGATCGTCCGGACATGGCCGCCGGCGACCATGGTGGAATCCGTGACGGCGGTCGCGGTCCGCACCCCGGAGGTGTGGGCCACCCGCCCCAGGGCTGCCGGGTCGATACCGGTCATGGCGGTGCGGGAGCTGATCACGTAGTCGGCGTCGAGGCCGGCCGCGGCCTGGCGGTCGAGGGCCTGCCCGGTGGAGTTTCCGATGACGGCGAGCCCGGTCACCAGCGCGGTGCTGATCATGAGAGTGGCGGCGGTGGCCGCGGTGCGCCGCGGGTCGCGCAGCGCGTTCTCCCGTGCGAGCCGGCCGACGATCCCGAAGCCGCCGGTCAGCCGTCCGGTCAGCCGGATCACGGGGGCGGCGAGCAGCGGCGCGAGCACGATCATGGCGACGACGAGGACGGCGCAGCCGAGCATCGCGCTCCGCAGGTTCCCCTCCGAGGCGTCCTTCGCCCCCGTGAGCGAGATCAGCAGACCGGCGCCGGAGACGAGGAGGACCAGCCCCGCCACGGCGCGGATCCGGGGCCGGGCGGTGGCGGGCGGCTGTGCGGCCGAGCGCATCGCTTCGACGGGCGCGACCTTCGCCGCCTGGCGGGAGGGCAGCCACGCGTCGAGCAGGGTGACCCCCACACCGACCCCGAGCGCTGCCGCGACCGAGCGCGGGCCGATCACCAGTGGGCCGTGGGGCAGTGTGTCCGCGCCGGTGCTCAGGACGTCGGGCAGTGCGGCGGCGATGCCGAGGCCGAGCAGGAATCCGGCCGCCGATGCGGCGAGGCCGACCAGGAGGGCTTCCAGGAGGACGGAGCCGGCCACCTGGCGGCGCGAGGCGCCGATCGCCCGCAGCAGAGCGATCTCACGGGCGCGCCGCGCCACGAGCATGGTGAAGGTGTTGATGATGAGGAACGAGCCGATGAACAGGGAGACCCCGGCGAAGACCATCGGCAGCTTCGCGTAGCCCCGGGTCAGGGTGTCGACGAGGATGGCCTGCTGGGTGGCCCGGTCGGCGCCCGTGGTGACCTCGGCCCGCTCGGCCGGGAGCATGCCGGTGACCCGGCGGGAGAGCGCGAACTGGTCGGTGCCGGGCGCGGCGGACAGATCGATGGCGGTGTAATGGCCCGGGGTGGCGAACAGTCTCTGGGCGGTCGCCCTGTCGAACAGGGTGAGGGTGCCGCCGGCGGTCACCCGGGTGTCCTTGGTGGTGACGATGCCGACGAGCCGCTTGGTCATGACCGGGCCGTCGGTGGCCAGCGTGACCGTGTCGCCGATGCGGAGGTGGCCGGCTGCGGCGGTGTCGCTGTCCAGGGCGAGTTCACCGCCGTTCCTCGGGGCGTGGCCCTTCAGGAGCGGGTAGCGGCTGTCCTTGCCGTCCTTGTCCGGTACGTAGGCGCCGGCCAGGTTCGACCCGCTCCTGCCGGTCCGCAGCGGGGTGCCGTCCGCCGCGTTCAAGGCGGCCGAGCCGTCAGCTGAGGGCCGTACGGCGGCGACACCGGGTACGGCGGCCAGCTTCCGCACGAGCGCGTCGTCGAGCACGCTGGTGTGCTGGTCCGGGGAGCCCCCGGGCGGGGACTCCTTCGCGGTCACGGTGACCGCGATGTCGGCGAAGTTCTTCGACGCGGCGGCGCGGTGGGCCGCGGCGGTGGAGTCCGCGAAGACGAGGGTGCCGCAGACGAACGCGACGCCCAGGCAGACCGCGAGGACGGTCATCACCAGACGGGCCTTGTGCGCCAGGATGTTGCGCAGGGCTGTTCTCAGCATGGGTGGCTTCCGGGGGACGTGGCTCGGCGGATGCGAGCCGGGGGCTGATGCGGTCCTGGGGTGAGGCGGGTCAGCTGGTGCGTGAGCGGGTGTCGAGGGACTTCATCCGGTCCAGGACCCGGTCGGGGGTGGGGTGGGTCATCTCGTCGACCAGGCGGCCGTCGGAGAGAAAGACCACGCGGTCGGCGTAGCCGGCGGCGACGGGGTCGTGGGTGACCATGACGACGGTCTGGCCCAGCGCACGCACCGAGTCGCGCAGGAAGCCGAGGACCTCGGATCCGGCGCGGGAGTCGAGGTTGCCGGTGGGCTCGTCGCCGAAGACGATCGCGGGCTGTGCGGCCAGGGCGCGGGCGACCGCGACGCGCTGCTGCTGCCCGCCGGACAACTGTGCCGGCCGGTGGCCGAGGCGATCGGAAAGGCCGACCATGGCGACCACGCGCTCCAGCCGCTGCGGGTCGGGCCGGCGTCCGGCGAGGGTCAGCGGCAACGTGATGTTCTCCAGCGCGGTCAGCGTCGGCAGCAGGTTGAACGCCTGGAAGATGAAGCCGATCCGGTCGCGGCGCAACTGGGTGAGCCGGCGGTCGTCGAGGGTGCTCAGCTCGGTGGTACCGATGCGTACGGAGCCGGAACTGGGCGAGTCGAGCCCGGCGGCGCAGTGCATCAGGGTGGACTTGCCGCAGCCGGAGGGGCCCATGATCGCGGTGAACTCGCCCTCCTTGAAGGTGATGCTGACCCGGTCCAGGGCGACGACCTGGGTGTCGCCGCTGCCGTAGACCTTCGTCAGACCGGAGGTGGCGGCCGTGATCGCGGGCATCGGCTGCGGCGCATGGGGGGCGAAGGGTTCGGCGGTCACGGGAGACTCCTCGTCAAGTGCGGAACGGTGCACTTCGAAGGGTGTCCGCGGAACGTATCGGGGCCTGAGCCACTGTGTATCGGCGTCCGCTCCGCTGCGTAGCGGTTCTGCGGTGCGGGCGGTTCTGTCGCAGTTCCGTGGTGCGGGCGGTCAGGCCGGCAGGCGCAGGGTGGCGACGGCGCCGCCGTCCGGGGCGTTGGCCAGGAGCAGTTCGGCGCCGAGGAGCCGGGCCTGTCCCAGGGCGATGGTCAGGCCCAGGCCGTGGCCCGAGCCGCGCTCGGCCGCGCCGGTGTGGAAGCGGCGCGGCCCGTCGCGCAGCAGGTCCCGGGAGAAGCCGGGGCCGTGGTCGCGCACCACGACCGTGCGGCCTTCGACGGTGACCCGCACCGGCGTGCTGCCGTGCCGGTGGGCGTTGACGACGAGGTTGCCGACGATCCGTTCCAGGCGGCGCGGATCGGTCTCCACGGTCTGTACGGCCGCGCCGCTCCGTGCGCCGGCGATGGCGACCTCGGTGTCGAGGCCGGTGCGCGTCACGGCATCGGAGACGACCGCGCCGAGCGGGACACGGGCGTGGACCGGCAGTTCGGCGCCGGCGTCGAGCCGGGAGATCTCCAGGAGGTCCTCGACCAGGCCGCGCAGATCGCGCACCCGGGACCGGAGCAGGTCCTCCGTCTCACCGGGCGGCAGCAGGTCGGCGGCGGCCAGCAGACCGCCGACGGGTGTGCGCAGCTCATGGGCCACATCCGCGGTGAACCGGCGCTCGCTGCGCAGCCGCCTGCCGAGGCTGTCGGCCATGAGGTCGACGGTGGCGGCGATGTCGGCCACCTCGTCACGGCCCTTGGTGGGCCCGGTCCGGGCGTCGAGGTCCCCGGCCGAGATCCGGCCCGCGGTCTCGGAGACCCACCGCAGCCGGCGGCCGAGCAGCCCGGCGCCGTAGACCGCCAGGGGCGTGGCCGCCGCGAGGGCGACCAGCGAAGCCACCGCCATCGTCATGTCGAGCTTGCGCAGATCGTAGAGCTGCGCGCTCATGTTGACCTGGAAGGCGAGGACCCGGCTGCCCGGTCCGCCGGTCCGCTGGGCGGCCCAGAAGCTCGGGCCCAGATTCCCCTCGACGCGCCCGTCGTAGGCCGTGTGCCGGTCGCCGTCGGAAGGATGTCGCAGTGCGGCGGGCAGCGCGGCCGGATCGAGTTCGGCGCCCGCCACCAGCGTTCCGGTACGCCGGTAGACATCCGTTGCCGAGTACACGCTGTTGAACGCGTCCCGCTCGGCCCGGACACGGATGCCGTGCGCGGTCCAGAGGTGCACCAGCACGCCCACCACCACCGCGACCAGGCACGCAGTGGCCGCGGCCAGCCCCGCGATCTTCCAGCGCAGGGGCACGCGCTCCGGCCACAGCCGGCGGAACGGACGCACCGGCCTCAGCGCCTGAGCTTGTAGCCGAAGCCGCGGACCGTCTCGATCCGGTCCCGGCCCAGCTTCCTGCGCAGCCGCTGCACGCACAGGTCCACGACCCTGCTGTCCCCGTCCCAGCCGTACTCCCAGACGTTGCGGAGCAAGGTGTGCCGCTCCAGCACGATGCCCGGGTGGGCGGCGAACTCCAGCAGCAGTTTCAGCTCGGTCGGGGTCAGCGCCACCGGGCTGCCGGAGACCAACACCTCCAGGCCGCCCGTGTCGATGGCCAGGTCCCCGAAGACCAGCAGACCCTCCCCGGACGGCGGCGGCACATCGCCCACTGCCCGCTCGGCTACCGGTGCGGGCGCGTAGGTCGCCCGCCGCAGCAGCGAGCGGATACGGGCCACGAGCACGTAGGTGTCCACGGGCTTGACCACGTAGTCGTCCGCCCCGGCCTCCAGACCGGCGACGACGTCGAGCCCATCACCGCGCGCGGACATCATCAGGACCGGCACCAAGCTGGTCTCCCGGACCCTGCGGCACAGGCCGATCCCGTCCAGACCGGGCAGCATCACGTCCAGAATCAGCAGGTCGAAGCTCTCCTCGCGGAACAGCTCCAGCCCCGCGAGACCGTCGGCGGCGACCCGCAGCTCGTAGCCGTAGCGCTCCAGGGCGACGGCGAAGGACCGGCGCATCAGATCGTCGTCCTCCACCAGCAACACGCGCACAGGGCGCGCAGAGACCCCAGCCGGGGCGGACGAGGACACGGGCAGCTGCCTCCTGTTCGGGCGGTGATGCGACATCGGCCCCCTGGACACTCACCGCGGAGCCGGCGAACCGGGAATCGGAGAACCGGAGAACCGGAGAACCGGAGAACCGGAGGACCGAAAGAAACGATAAGGCAGACTTCGGGCGTAGCGAGCAGTCACCCAGCGGACGGACAGCCGGCCCTCCCCCGCCTCCGTCCTCATCGAAATCCCAGGTCAGAGCGGACAGCACGACCTTGGGAAGCCACCTGGACCGCCCCACTGCCGCTGCCCTCGCGCCCCTCCCCCGTGGCCCGGCGCAGTAACTCGATGGACAACCAAGCGCTCCCTGATACCCACTGGATACAAACCCGCCCGGGGTGGCGCGACTCGCACGCTTCGGCGTCAGAGAACCTGCGTCTCCCGGAGATGCCGTCGAGCCACGGACCGGGATCGGCGGGACAGGCGCTGTTGCCGGGCCCTTCGCCGACGGGCGGCAGCAGGTGAACGCCCGCGAAGCCCACGGCGCCCGCCAAGATCCCGGGAAGGAGGGGTGCGTGTGGCCACCCATCTCGACCCATCTACACTTATCCATGGATTTATGGAGGATGCGGTGTCGGAGAACACGAAGAGCGGGACGAAGGCCAGGCTGTACGACGCCTTCGCGGCCAGCGGCAAAGCCCTGGCCAGCGGAGCGCGCCTGGAACTGCTGGATCTGCTGGCCCAGGGCGAGCGCTCCGTCGACGCGCTGGCGAAGGCGGCCGGGCTGAACCTGACCACGGCGTCGGCCCATCTACAGGTCCTCAAGCGGGCGGGGTTCGTCGCCACCCGCCGGGAAGGCGTCCGCATCCACTACCGGCTCGCCGGCGACGACGTGGCCCAGCTGTTCGCGCTGCTGCGCAAGGTCGCCGAGAACCACCAGGCCGCCGTCCCCGCCGCCCGTGACGCCTACCTCGGCGAGCACGGCGCAGCCGAGCTGTCCCACGACGAGCTGCGCGGCCGGGTGGCGGCCGGGGAGGTCGTCGTGCTGGATGTGCGGCCGGTGGCGGAGTACCGGGCCGGGCACATTCCGGCCGCGGTCTCCATCCCGGTCGAGGAGCTGGCCGAGCGCATCGACGAGCTGTCCGAGGACACCGAGATCGTGGTCTATTGCCGCGACGAGTACTGCGCCCTCGCCTACGAAGCCGTACGCCTGCTGACCGGCCTCGGCCGCCGCGCCGTCCGCCTCAACGACGGCATGCTCGAATGGCGCCTGTCACAGATGCCCGTCGATGCCGCGGACCTCACATGAGTGCCCCGGCCGACGGCCCGCCGCCGCACCCGGGCCCGGCAGGCGCCGCGCGCACTCGCCGGGCCCGGCCACCGGCAGGCGGCAGCAGCTCACAGACGCGCAGGCGCACGGGGGCGGCGGCATGCTCAGCGCCGTCCTCGATGCGAACGCCGCACGGACGGCCACGATCAGCAATGGGCGGGCACTGTTCGCCGTTACTCCCGGCCTCGGCGGCGTCGAGTCCCTGATCACCCGGCCGGTCACCACCACCCACCACGGCCCGGACCCGGCCGAACGCACCAGGCGCGGCATCGCCGGCAGCGCGATCCGCTGTCGGCCGGGCCCGAAGACGCCGACGACCTGACCGCCGGCCCTCCCCCAGCCCCCGACGCCGGCTGTCGGACCACCCCTCGTACCCGGCCCGCGCCTCTCCCCTCGGGGGACCGGGCCGGTGCACGGACCACAGCCCGTTTCACCCCGCCCCCCCGCTCCGGAAAGAAGAGATGACCAGCACCGCACCCGCCGGCCCGACGGCCGCGATACCCCCGATACCCGACACCGGCCAGGCACAGGCCCGCATCCTGCGCGTCCTGGTCGCCTCCCAGGTCCTCAGCGGCGCCGGACTGGCCGCCGGTGTCACCGTCGGCGCCCTCCTCGCGCAGGACATGCTCGGCACGACCAGCCTCGCCGGACTGCCCAGCGCCCTGTTCACCGCCGGATCCGCCCTCGCCGCCGTCGGCGTCGGCCGCATCTCCCAGGCCCGGGGCCGCCGCCCCGGCCTCGCCGCCGGATACCTCGCCGGAGCCATCGGCTCGGCCGGAGTCATCGCCGCCGCCGTCCTGCACCAGCCCGTCCTGCTCTTTCTCGCCCTCTTCGTCTACGGCGCCGGCACCGCCACCAACCTCCAGGCCCGCTACGCCGGAGCCGACCTCGCCCAGCCCAGCCACCGCGCCCGCGCCGCTTCCACCGTCCTGGTCGCCACCACCGTCGGCGGTGTCGCCGGACCCAACCTCGCCGCCCCCACCGGCGCCTTCGCCGAAACCCTCGGCATCCCGAACCTGGCCGGCCCCTTCCTCCTCGCCGGTGCCGCCTACGCGCTTGCCGCCGTCGTTCTGGCCCTCTGGCTGCGACCGGACCCGCTGCTCCTGGCCCGCACCCTGGCCGAGAGCGAAGCAGCCGACGCCGACGCCGACGGCACACGGAAGGGCGGCGGCGGAGTCGTCCTGGGCACGCTGGTCATGATCCTCACCCAGCTCGTCATGGTCGCGATCATGACGATGACCCCCGTCCACATGCACGACCACGGGCACGGCACCGCCGCCTCCGGCCTCGTCATCGCCATCCACATCGGCGCCATGTATCTGCCGTCGCCGCTGACCGGCTGGCTGGTGGACCGCTACGGCCGCATGGCGATCGCCGCGGCCTCCGGCATCACCCTGCTGGCCGCCGGTGTGCTCGCCGCCGTCGCGCCCGGTGACTCCGTCGCCCTCCTCGCCCTGGCCCTCGCCCTGCTCGGGCTCGGCTGGAACTTCGGCCTGGTGGCCGGCACCGCGATCATCACCGACGCCGTCCCGCTCGCCACCCGCGCCAAGACGCAGGGCACGGTCGACGTCGCCATCGCGCTGGCCGGCGCCACCGGCGGTATGGCCTCGGGCATGATGGTCGCCGCCACCAGCTACCCCGTCCTCGCCCTCACCGGCGGCGTTCTCGCCCTCGCCGTCCTGCCCGCCGTCGCCGCCACCGCCTACCGCCGATGACCCGTACGAACCCCGGCTCCCCCGCACCGGACATCACTGTGGACGGCACCGGCCTGCTCTGTGTCACCCTCCTGCTCCGCCTGCGCAAGGAGATCGACGGTGCCGGGCCGGGCACCGTCGTCCACGTCATCGCCACCGACCCGGCCGCCCCGCTCGACCTGCCCGCCTGGTGCCATATGACCGGTCACACCTACCTCGGGCCCCTCTCCCCGGGCGAACCGCCGGTCTATGCCGTGCGCCTCTCCGCCGAGGCACGCCGCACCCGCCCGGACGCCCCCTGGCACGCCGCCGACGACTGACCCGCCACCCGCGAGACCGTGCCCGAACCCGAACCCGGTCTGTTCACCCCCGCCCGGCCCGCACCGGCCACCCCTGACCCCAACTCATTCCGGAATCCGGCGAGTTATCGCAGAGCACCCGCTCAGAGCCACCCGCGCCGGGCCGCCTGGACCCCGGCCTGGAAGCGGGTGGTGGCGCCCAGCCCGGCGAGGAGGACGGAGACGCGGCGGACGACGGTGCGGCGGCCCAGGCCCAGGCGTCGGGCGATCGCGTCGTCGGTGGCGCCGCTGGCCATGAGGGTGAGTATTTGGCGGTCCCGGGCGTCGAGTTGGGTGCCGGTGCCCGTCGCCGTCACGGGAACGGCGAGCCTCCACAGGGACTCGAACACGTTGGACAGCGCCCGGAAGAGGCTGGAGGGACGTACCAGGAGAGAGACGACACCGGGGTGGCCGTCGGCGGCGAGGGTGACCACTGCCAGCTCGCTGTCGACGATGGCGAGTTTCATGGGCGGATCGTCCAGTGCCCGCGCCCGCTCCCCGGCCGCGATCATGCGGGCCATGTTGGGCCCCGCGATGGGGTCGTCGCACGCGGCTCCGTGGTAAATGGTGCGGTAGACGACTCCGGCAGCCATCCGCTCGCGCTGGAGCACCTCCTGTCCGAGGTAGTGGTCGACCGTGCCGGAGTACGGTGGCATGTCGATGGCCCGGAGCTGGTGGCGCGCGGAGTGCTGAAGCTGCCTGCTGACGGCGAGGACGCGGGCGGCGTCCTCGACGACCTCCAGCGCGCCGTAGTGACCGGCGTCCCGCCTGGCGAAGCGGTAGAGCTGTTCCAGTTCCGTCCCGGCCTGGCGCAGGGCCGGCCACAGGGCGGCATCGCGCTGAAGCAGCGCCTCGACGACCTGTGTGGGCGGCAGCGCTTCCCAGGATTCCTCCCCGCCGCCGGCGTCCGTCGTGATGACGATGTCCTCGGCGGCGAGTTCCTTCAGCACCGCCCGCACGACGGTCTCGCTCAGCCCGGCCCGGTCCGCCAGCCGGCCGACGGGCTCACGTGGGTGACCGACCAGGGACCGGTAGACGCGCCCGCGGTCGGAGTCCGGGTCCAACACGTCGTGCACGGCGCTCCCTTCGCCCGAACCGGGGCCGGTCCGCCCGGCCGCCGAAGCTTACTGCGCGGGTGGCGCACTTGTGCCAGTGGCCCTATTGCGCCACCGCCTCGTATGGCGCCGGGTGAAGCAACTGCGGTGAGATTTCCGCTGTCCGGCTGAACCACCGGCTGCCCGGCATCCGGCCCACCCCGAGGACACCTGATGAGATTAGTCCTGCCCGTCCGGCTCCCGCGCGCGAGAGCGGCAGTCGCCGCCGTGGCCGCCGCCCTCCTCCTCTTGACGGGAATGCCCGCCGCGCACGCGCAGTCCCCGGGTCCGCCGGAGATGGCCGACGGCTTCGGCCTGACCCGGACCGCATCCGTATCCGGCTCCGCCACCAACTTCGTGGTCACCGTGAAGACGGCCCAGGTCGCCGGTGAGCACCACATCCGGATCCTGCTGCCCGGCGACTACGCCGCCGACCCCACCAAGCGCTACCCGGTGCTCTACTTCCTGCACGGCGCCTCCGACGACCCGGCCAACCCGAGACTCGCCTACCCCGCCCTCCTCGCGGCCAAGTCGATGATCACGGTCATTCCGGACGGGGGCCACCGGGGCTGGTACAGCAACTGGCTCGACCAGGAGACCGCCGCCGGCGCGCAGAGCTGGGAGAACTTCCATATCAACCAGGTGATCCCGTTCATCGACGCCAACCTCCGCACCATCGCGGCCAAGAAGGGGCGGGCCGTCGCCGGTCTCTCGATGGGCGGTCTCGGCTCCATGCACTACGCCCAGGCGCATCCCGAACTGTTCAGCCAGGTCGCGGCGTTCTCCGGCGCGGTCGACCTCTCCAGGGACCACGCCGTCATGCGGGCCGCCGTGGTCGCCACGCTCACCAACATCGGCGCACCGCTCTGCGGCTCCAGCAACTCCACCTGCTCGCTCGACTTCGGGCCCGCGGTGTCCAGCGACGCGATCTTCGGCACGCCGTATCCGATCCTCGACGCCGACTGGCGCTGGAACGAGGCGGACCCGTCCACGCACATGGACCGGCTGGCCGGTATGGGCATCTCGCTCTACACCGGCGACGGCCAGGGAAACCCCGCCAACCCGGAGTTCTGGGTCAGGTCGGCGGCCGAACACGCCAAGGACCACCTCGACGCCCTCGGATACCCCTACCACTACGTGGACTACGGCAACGGCTCCGGCTGGGGCAGCTGCGACGGCGGCCACGACTACGACTGCTGGGCGCAGGACTTCGTCGACTTCGTACCGCGCCTGGAAGCGGCCTTCGCGTCCGCCTGACCCCTCCCGTTCCCGACAGACAGGGTTACGTACATGACAGACAGGGCCACGTACATGATCAAGCGGCTGTGCACCCTCCTGCTGAGCCTGGCGGTCCTGTGCACCGTGGGGGCCGGCGCCGCCCACGCCCAGCCGGGCAAGCGGGTCTTCAACGCGATGCAGATCATCTTCAGCCCGTCGACACCCGATCTCTTCTGCACACTCGGCGCGGTCGGTGACGACAAGTACGGGCACAAGACAGCCATCACGGCGGGCCACTGCCTCGACGACCCCAGGTACGCGGACCGCGAGATCCACGACAATGTCGCTCCCGTCTACGACCGGGCGGACGCCGGGTTCGGCCCGATCGGATACGTGCGTTACTTCAAGGACCCGGAGGGCTCCCAGACGGGTCATGTGACCAAGGACTACATGGTCATCGAGCTGGTTCCGCAGGTGACGCTCTCCTCGCAGGGGCCGTACCTGAAGCAGACGGGCGAGGTGAAGGTCCCCGGCGGGACCGTCAGCCCCAACGCCCTGAACCCCGCGCTCGACAACGAGCGGCTGCTCGCCACCGGCAGCAACGAGATCATCACGTCCGGCCAGACGGGTGTGTGGTACGGGACCGTCATGGACAACGCCGACGGCGTCTACCGGTCGCCGGCCGCGAACATGAGGGGCGATTCGGGCGGGCCGGCGATCTGGCACGTACCGGGCACCGACCTCCCCTCCCAGGCCAACAACTTCCAGGCAGCGGGCCCTTGGGCCGGCATCACCAAGGGGATCACCCTGGCACTGCCGCCCTTCCTGTACACCAGCTCGGCGAACATCCTCGCCGACCTGCGTGCCCGTGACGGCGCCACCGCCGGTGGTGTCTTCGGCGCGGGCTTCGAGGTGACCGCCAACCCGTAGGTCCGGCCACGGAAATCGTCCGACGTCATCGCCACCGTCCCTTCCCTACCCCTAAGGGGAAAGCCTTGTCCATCGGGATGCTGTCACGACGCACGAGAACGACCCTGCTCGGCGTACTCGCTCTGGTGGCCGCACTGCTCGTCGCGGCGACCCCGGCACGGGCCGATACCCCCGCGTTCGAGCTCCTTCCGCTGGTGCCGGCCGGCGCCGACCACCAGCAGAAGCTCAGGGCCGAAGTGGAGCACTGGACCCTCGCGAAGATGGCCTCCGTCGGCCTCAACCACGAGGACCAGGACGCCACCCCGCCCCCGGGAGGCTGGGACAACCTCAGCAAGCCGTGGCCGCGGGAGGCGGGGCTGGTCTCGCGCACCGCGGGCAAGTTCTTCATGGAGTACAAGAACCTGGACAACGGTGCCGTCACGGAAGAAGCGTGCTCCGGCAACGTGGTGACCAGCGCCAATCAGAGCGTCGTGGTGACCGCCGCCCACTGCCTGCGCGTCCACACCCCGGTCGACATGGGCTTCGGGAACATCGTGGTCACCAACATGGCCTTCGTACCGGGATTCAACGGCGCGAGCCTGCCCCGCCACACCACCAGCACGGCGCTCCCCGGCAAGGACATCGCCCCGTACGGGGTCTGGGGAGTGACCCGCGAGTGGTTCACCAACACCTGGAGCCAGAGCGCCGACTGGCTGCTGGGGCACGACATGGCCGCGGTCCTGGTGGCCAGCCCCGATGACCCGCGGCCGATCGGCGAGGTCACCGGCGCCCAGCGGATCGGCTTCGACCAGCCGCAGAACCAGACCGACCACGTCTTCGGCTACCCGACCATCAACGAACGCAACTACTACCGCCCCGGCCACGTCTCCCCGGAGCTCCAGCGGACCTTCGACGGCCGGAGCCTCATGGTCGCGCAGGGCATCACCCGGGCCGACCCGGTCTACTACAGCGACGTGCTGCCCGGGGCCCTGTCGCCCGGATGCAGCGGCGGCGCCGAGCTACAGAACTTCGACCCCACCACCGGCGCGGGCCTCCAGGTCGGAGTCTTCTCCCGCTACGACGATCCCGGCCAGATCATCGGTGTCCTCGGCTGGCTGGAGGGCCCGAACATGAGCTCCACCCACTTCGGTGACGAGGAGCGGGCCGTCTACGACGCCGCCCAGTCGGCGTCCCTGACGTAATCCGGCCGACACCGGCCGCAGCCATCGAAAGGAGAAAGCGTGACGAACAGCTTCGTGCCACCGCGACGGAGGTGGTTCCTGGCCATCGTCCTGTCGATCGCCGGCGTCGCCAGCGCCCTCGTCGGGTCGGCGGGTACGGTCCAGGCCGCTCCACGGCGTGCCCAGCCCTGCGGGCCGGTCATGTTCGTGGTCCCGGGCTACCAGGACGGCGGGGCCCAGAAGCTCCTGGACCCGGCTCTCGCCCCCGAGGGAGCCAACCCGGTGCGCATCCCCTACCCCAACAGTGCCACCGACATCAATCTGTACACCGATGTCGACGCCGGTGTCGCCAACCTCAGGACGGCGCTCTACAACCTCTACGTCACCTACGGGTGCGACCTCAACACCAAGGTGTACATCGTCGGATTCAGCCTCGGCGCCCTCGTCGCGGGCACCGTCCTGGAAACCGAACCACCCGGCCGGAACATCCAGGGAATCCTGTTCGCCGACGGCCGGCGGCAGCCCGGCGAGTCGAACTGGCCGGGCGACCCCGGCGGACTCATCGGCCACCTGCCCGTTCCCGGCCCCGGCGGCGCCGGCTTCCGCCCGCTCGACGGATTCAAATACCCGACGCTGAGCCTCTGCAACGGGCCCAACTCGGCGGGTGGTTCGGATCTCATCTGCTTCGGCGGCGCCAACCTGGACAGCTACTTCACCTCACACCCCTACTACAGCTTCGACGTGGCCACGGAACTGAGGATCCACGGCGAAGGCCCCTACCCTCACAACCTGAGGAACCGTGTCATTCCCTAGGCCACGCCACGCGTGAAGCCTCGGATCACGTCGGGCAGCGGCAACCGGTCTGCCCGTGGCGCCCTGCCGCGCCACGGGCAGACCGTGCGGCGTCTCCGGCGCGACAGGCCGGGCTCCCGCCCCCGCCCCTCCCCCGCGTCGCCCGTACCCTCATCTGCCGCCGCAGGCCCACCACATGAGGCGATCCCCAAGTCGATCGAGGGCGAACTCGACTGCCGGCCCCTTCGTTGTGCCAGCAGGAGGAGAAGGCAGAACGGCGTGGCTGCGGCGATGGTGCGGTCGACGCACTCGGGGACGTCGCAGAAGTCCCTGTGCGCGCCGCCCTCGACGACTTGGAGCTGCCCGGGACTGTGGACGCGGCGGTGCAGCTCGACGGGCATGGTGGACGGCGGGTGGTTCAGCCGCCACCCCCTCCGCCGCTATCTGCTGAACGCTCGGACTTTGCTTGGCAGTTGCGGAAGCAGCGGCCGCCAAGGCCGGTCAGCACGATGAGCGCGGGGCCGGCCACGAGAATCAGAGCCGAGGAGGGCGAGCCGTAGGGGTGCACCCGGGGACGGCCGGGTACCGCCGGCCACGCGTCAGCGGGCGGCAGGGCCCCGCAGCGAGGCGGTGAGCAGCTCGATCATGCGGCTGTAGCGGGCGGGGAAGTCGACGTGGGCGGCGAGGAGTGCGGGGTCCTCCACGGCTGCGACGACGGTGGGTCCGGGGTGGGCGAGCGGCCACAGCCCCGCGATGAGCATGATGGTCGCCGAGGCCAGTTCCTTCGCGGCCGCCCGGTCCAGGTCGGGCATGCGGGCGTGGATGATGCCGGCGAGCCGGTCGTTGTTGGCCAGGGCCTGGCGTTTGTAGGCGCGGACCGTCTCCACCGAGACCGTGCGTTCCAGCACGCTGGCCAGTACGCTCGCGAGCTCGCACAGCACCGGCCGGGCGGTGAGTGAGGCGGCGTAGGCGTCGGCGAAACCGCGCACCGGCGCTGCCGCCCCTGTGCTGTCGTCGTCGGCGGGTGCCAGTTCCGCCGGGAGCGCGTCCAGCCAGGCGCCGTACTCCCGGTTGAGGAGTTCCAGGAAGACCGCCTCGCGGTTCTCGAAGTAGCGCAGCACGTTCGAGGTGGCGATCCCCGCCTGCCGGCCGATGTCGCGAAGGGTGATATCGGCGACCTGCGCCGTGTCCAGCAGTTGCTCGGCCGCGTCCAGGATCGACTGCCGGCGCAGCTCCCGGTTCTCGGGACTGCGCGCGCGGATGAACCCCTGCGTGGTCTCGCTCATGGCCTTCTTCCCGCTTGCCCCGGCTGCGCCGCTCGCTGTGTCGCTGTGTCGCTGCGGCCAGGATACTGACTGCCTCGACATAAGAGAACGCAGTTCTGTTATGGTGGAAGAGCATAAGAGAACGGCGTTCCACTAACTTGGCCGTGCCGGATCGGGAGGACATCGTGATCACGTTCGACAAGCTGCTGGTGGGTGGGGCCTGGACCACCCCTGCTACCTCCGATGTCCTGTCGGTCCGCTCCCCGCACGACCAGTCCTTGGTGGGCGTCGTACCGGAGGCGTCCGTCGCCGACGTCGACCGTGCCGTGGCCGCGGCCCGCGCGGCCTTCGATCACGGCCCTTGGCCGCGGCTGGCGCCCGGGGAACGCCGGCGGGTGGTCGCGCGCTTCAACGAGCTGCACTCCGCGCGCGCCGACGAACTCGCCGCACTCATCACCTCGGAGAACGGCTCGGCGATCTGGTTCACCGGCTGGCTGCAACGCACCCTGAAGGACTTCAACAACGACTTCATCGACATCGCGGCCGGCTTCGACTGGGAGACCGAGCTGCCCGGCGAGGGCGGCCACCGCACCGTGGTGCGCCGCGCTCCCGTAGGGGTTGTCGCCGCGGTGATCCCGTGGAACGCACCGCACCAGTCCGCCCTGGTCAAGATGGTCCCCGCGCTGCTGGCGGGCTGCACCGTCATCCTCAAGCCGTCGCCCGAGACGGCCGTGGACGCCCTGCGGCTCGCCGAGCTCCTGGCCGCGGCGGGGTTCCCCGAGGGCGTGGTCAGCGTGCTGCCCGCCGACCGGGAGGTCAGCGAGTACCTGATCGCCCATCCCGGCGTCGACAAGATCGCCTTCACCGGCTCGACCACTGCCGGGCGCCGCATCGCCGCCATCGCCGGCGAGCAGTTCAAGCGCGTCAGCCTGGAGCTCGGCGGCAAGTCCGCCTCCATCGTCCTGCCGGACGCGGACGTGGCCCAGGCCGCGGCGGGTCTGAAGGGGCTGTCGCTGGGCAACAACGGAGAGGCGTGCATCGCCCACACCCGCATCCTGGCCCCGCGCAGCCGCTACGACGAGGTCGTCGACGCGATCGCCGCCATGATGCAGGGCGTCACCGTGGGCGACCCCCTGGACCCGGCCACCTGGATCGGCCCCATGGTCAAGCAGGCGCAGCAGCAGCGCGTCCGGTCCTACATCGAGGCCGGCATCGCCGAAGGCGCCCGCCTGGTCCTCGGCGGCCCCGGCGCGCCGGACACCCCGGGCCTGGAGAAGGGCTTCTACGTGCGTCCGACCCTGTTCGCCGACGTCACCAACTCCATGAAGATCGCCCAGGAGGAGATCTTCGGCCCGGTGCTGGCGGTCATCCCGTTCGACACCGAGGACGAGGCCGTCGCCATCGCCAACGACTCCCCCTACGGGCTGGCCGGCGGCGTGTGGACCGCAGACCCGGAGCACGGCCTTGAGGTGGCGCGCCGCATCCGCACCGGCACGTTCACCGTCAACGGCGCGTCCCGCGACATGCGCACCCCGTTCGGCGGCTTCAAGGCCAGCGGCATCGGCCGCGAGTACGGCCCGGCGGGCCTGAGCGCCTACACCGAGTACCAGTCCATCGGCTTGTGATCACCCTGGTGCCGGGGCACCCCGGGCGGGGTCGGATGAAACCGGCTCCCGCCCGGGGCGTCCGGCACCTTCCGGTTCGGCCCTCCGCGGCGAGGGAGCGAAGCCGGTCAGTCGGCCCGAGGTGCTTCTCTGGTGCGGCGACCGCCAGGGCGTGGTCCTCCCACTGTGGCAGGCCGGAGACTGCGACCGAGCCGAGCTCCGCCGCGCACCCGCTTCTCACCATCGATCCTTGGCCCGAGCCGGATCAATTGAGGGCGGAGAAGTCCTCCGGGCCCTCGATCGGCTCGCCCAACTCGCGCTCACCCAAAGGTGGTTCGGACCTCCTAAGGTGGTTCGGACCTCCTTCTGAGGTCGCACCGCGCGAAATTCCGGGCCATGACGGACCTCAAGGACCTTCCCCGCCGACGCGGACGGCATCGAGCGCCCCCCGTGCCCGCGATGTGCGGCCGGGCCGGGCCCGTCCCGCAGTGCGGGGTGGGGGCCGGCCAAGTCACGGACCGCCCCAGCCGCACGCCGAGCGCGTCGATCAGCTGGTTCGCAGAACTTGCCCGCACGGTAAAGGCCCATGGGTCCCGGCGGAATCGCGCCCGTGCCTCGGGGCGTCGGGCCGACATCTGTCGATTCCCGCACCGTGCGCTCGCGACAGGTGTGGGGGCGGTGAAGTCCCATGGCTCCTACCATCTCCCGCAGAGCTGATCGGACCGCACTGCCGCCGGCCGCCCACCGGGTCGGTCCGCCTCCCGGCTCCCGGTTCCGGTCGGCCCCGGCCGGAACCCCGATCCGCCCGCCGCGGCGAAACCGCCCCGGCGACGCACGGCAGAGCAGGAGGCCCCATGCCCCCGGAGAGCTGTCGATGGATCGCCGGATCGCCGCCGAAACTCTTCGCCACACCGCCGGCGTGCCGGCCCGGGCGCTCTCCCACCACGGTGGCTTCCTGGCCTTCCGGCGGGCCCGGGAGTCCGCCCGCGACAGCGATCCGGGCGCTGGGCACCGGGTCATGACGGCCGGTCGGCGCCGGCCGCCGGCCGCCGGCCACGATGCGGCAGCGGGCGCACCGGGCCGTCCAGGAGCCGGCCGGTACCGGAGGAGCCGGCCGATGACCGGCGGCACCGAACCGGACTGCGACCCGCCGAACCGGACTGCGACCCGCCGGAATGGATCGACGCCCCGGACCTGGCCGGCCCCGGCGCCACCGTGCCACGCTTTCGCACGCTGGTGCCCCGCGCCGCCGACGGCTGCCCGGACTGCGCGTTCCCAGCAGGCCCGGTGGGGTCCCCGGCGTTCACGACGTCACCGACGACCGGGCCCGCTACGACCGCACCAGCCCCGACGGCTTCTACATCGCCATCGGCACCACCGGCACCACCGGCGACCAGTTCAAGAACGCCCTCTCGTCGGCCGGTTCGTCGTCGCCCCGGTCCACGAGACGGAGGCCGGCCACGACCATGACCGCCGGCCGCCGCACCATGCCTGCGAGCACACCGGCCACCGCATCAACCCCGGAACCTTCTCCCGTACATGCCGCCCCAACACCTCCTCCGGCACTGTCCTGGGCCGATCCGACGGAGCCAGGTCACCGGACGGTTCCGGGTGCGTCCCGGCAACCGTGCAACGGGCCAGCGGCGCCGGCCTGATGCGGGGCGCACAGCGGAAGAGTTCCCGTGATCCTCAGGGGCCCAGGGCTGTCGAGCGGCCCCGCGGCAGTCCATCGACAGCAGTGGATGAGTACGACCGCCGACGGCGCCGGCGTCGTGTGACGCCACGCGCCGACGTAACGCAAAGGAGATCGCGATGCTGCCGACCGACGTACGTGACACCGCCGAGTACGAGACCGTCCACAGCTATCTGCTGAGGTCGCACGAGCCGGCATTCGGCCGCCCGGCCGCCCTGTCGGAACCGCACGCGTCACCCGACGGCCGCCGGATCGTGGTGACCGGAGCGGTACTGGACGAGCTGGCCGGTGTGCCCCGCACCGCGGTCTACACGGTCGAGGACGGCGAGCTGCGGGCGATCACCTCCGGTACCGCGTCGGCGCGGTACCCGCGCGTCTCGCCGGACGGCCGGACGCCGGCGTTCCTCTCGGACCGCGCGCAGCCGCCCGGTTCCAGCTCCATCTCCTCCACGAAGGGCGCATGGGCGAGGCCGAAGCGGCCCCCGCCGTTCCGGGAACGGTGGAGTACGCGCACTGGTCGCCGGACGGCGCCCGGCTCCTCCTGGGCGTCGCGGGCCTCGGCGCCGACCTGTCCGGTGGCCAGGGTGCGAGGAAGAACGTGGCCCAGGACGGCGGCCTGCCGGAGTGGCACCCGGCCATCGACACCGGGCCCGGCGAGGCGTCGTGGCGCAGCCTGTGGCTCTGCACGGTGGCCACCGGAGAGCTGTCCCGGGTGTCGCCGGAGGGGATGAACTGCTGGGAGGCCGGTTGGTGCGGCCCGTCCCGGCTGGCCGCCGTCACCAGCGACGCGCCGGCCGAGGACGACTGGTGCGGGGCGGTCCGCACGCTGATCGAGCTGGGCACGGGCGAGTGCCGCGAACTGCTGCGCAGCGACGTCCAGCTCGGGTGGCCGGCCGGCTCGCCGGACGGGCGCTACGTGGGTGTCGTGGAAGCGGTGTGCAGCGACCGGTGGCTGGTGGCCGGGGAGCTCGGCGTGATCGACCTGCGGTCCGGCGCCAGGTCGGCGATCGACACGGCCGGGACCGATGTGACCTGCCTCCAATGGCTGGACGCGGCCCGGCTCGGCTACCTGGGCCAGCGCCGTCTCGACTCGGTGGCCGCGATCGCCGACGTCCCGCACAGCAAGGTGACCGAAATGTTCAGCACCAGCCTTTCGTCCGGCGGCCTGTTCTGTCCGGAGGGGACGTTCACCGCTGACGGCGGGGCGCTGGTCGTGCAGTCGGCGTACCGCCTGCCGCCGCGCCTCGCTCTCGTCGCGGCCGGGAGTGCGCGGGTACTGGCCTCGACGTCGCGTCCCGGCACCGACTTCCTGCTGTCGACCTGCGGCAACGCCGAGGCGGTGACGTGGAATTCGCGCGACGGCCTGGAGATCGAGGGGATCCTGTGCACCCCGCCCGGCGACGGTCCGCACCCCCTGGTGGTCAATGTGCACGGCGGGCCGGTGTGGGCGTACCGCGACGTGTGGTCCATGCAGGCCCCCTATGTGCCGCTCCTGATCTCGCGCGGCTACGCGGTGTTCCACCCCAACCCGCGAGGCAGTGGCGGACGCGGACAGGAGTTCGCCGGCGCCGTCGTCGGGGACATGGGCGGCGCGGACGCGCTGAACATCCTGTCGGGCATCGACGCACTGGTCGAGCGGGGCCTGGCCGCCCCGGACCGGATCGGGCTGATCAGCGGCAGCTACGGCGGTTTCATGTCGTCCTGGCTGGTCACGCAGGACCAGCGGTTCGCCGCCTCGGTCCCGACGGCACCGGTGACCGACTGATGCAGCCAGACGTTCACCAGCAACATCGGCGGCTGGGGCCTCGCGTTCCTGCAAGCGGACCTCGACGCTCCCGGTGCGCGAGCCCAGGACCGCAGCCCCGTCCTGCACGCCGGCCAGGCCCGTACGCCGTGCCTCAACGTCGCGGGGGCGCAGGACCTGTGCACACCTGCCGGTCAGGCCCAGGAGTTCCACCAAGCCTTGCTCGCCCACGGCGTCGAATCGGTACTCGCCGTCTACCCGCTCGAAGGGCACGGGATACGGATGTGCCCGGCGCTGACCGACTACCTCACCCGGGTCGTCATGTGGTTCGACAGGCATCTGCCGGCGCGGGCCGGCCGGTGAGCCGGGCCCACGGTGCGCCGGCCGGGACCGGGTCCGGCGTACGCGATACCAGGGTGACTGCCCCGGCCCAGCGCTCGTGCCCCCGCGCTGTGCCGCCCGGCCGGCAGTCCCGTATCGCGCACGGCCGGCACACAGCGAGACCGCATCCCGTGCACCGCGGCACGATGTCGCGGCGGCCGGGTCAGGCTGCCGCACCGGGCCCGGCCGCCGTCATGGGGTGGCGTGGTGCGGCTTCCGCGTCTCCGCGGTCGAGCGGACGAGGGTTTCGGTTCTGTCGTCCCAGCGCCACGGCAGGTGGCGTCCGCGCAGGTGCACCCCGCCGGTCCACCTGTCGATGCCGTTGAGCGTCGTCTGGTCCGCTGGTCTGCCGCACCGGCGAGCACCCGTGGCCCGGTGTCGGTCGGGCGCAGGCCGGTGCCGGTCCCGACCGGGCGGGCCGTCGGCTCGGCCGGTAGGCGCGGGACGGGCTCGTGTGCCGTCCGGTCCGTCATCGCGAAGCGCCAGCTGTCGCCGAGGAACGGACGCGTTTCCCGCGCGGCGACGCGGGCGAACGCCGACTCGGCATCGGTCGCGCCGTCGGCGCCAACGACCGGAATCCGCCGACCGGACAGCGACGGCCCGTCGCGGACGGCCGGGTACTCCCGGCCGAGCCGGTCGAACGCCTCGCCCGGAAACCGCAGCTCACCGGAGCGGGTACCGGCGATGGCGCGCAGTCCGTCCGGGGTGGGCGACCGGGAGGCGGCCCAGGCACGGGTGGCGAGCTGGACCGCGGCGGGGGTCAGCCGGGCGTACGCATTCGTGGCGGGCAGTTCGCGCAACTGCTCGGCAGTCAGCCGAGACCACCGAAGCGGGCCATGCCCGCGTGCCGGCCGATACAGATCAAGGTGATGCGCTGCGCGGGCACGCCGAGCTCGGCGAGGCGGGCAAGGATCTGGATGATCTGGAGCTGGCCGTAGAGGTCCGCTTCGCACCACGGCGCGCATGTACCCGCGCGATGGGCTGCCAGGGGCGGTCCCCCTCGGCAGGAGTGCCGCGGCCCCGTCGTCCCGGCCAGCCTGAAGCAGGAAGGCGGCCCGGATCCGGCGAAGCCCCTCCGGTCCCACCTCGGGTACCGGTCCTTCATGCAGCACGTCACGCCGGTACAGCACGCGCTCGACACGCCCGGTCCCGGGCTGATCCGTGGCATCGCCGCTGCTCACGTGCAAGGCCGCCGACATCCCCTCGCCGGCGGTACCCGAAGCCGCCGTGTCCGGTCGCCCGGCGAGGATCTGGCCGCGGGCGTCGCGTACGACTCGCCGGGCTTGGCCATACGGACGCGCACACGCCGCGTGAAGTCGGCCTACTTGGTCATCGTCATCTCGCGCGGCCGTCCACGGATCCCCCACCGATGCGGTACGAAGGGCACACGATCGACAACGGAGCTCCGGCCGAGAGGCGGACCTCCCTTCGCCCCCTGGGGCGACCCGGCTGGGGCGGGTCACCGAAGGTTGGACGTGGACGGACGCCGTCGCCGGAGCACCCGACGCGTTGGCGAGAACGCCCGCAGGGACGGGCGGAGCACCCGTCTCGTCCCACACAGAAAGCCCCAGCGGCAGGTTCAAGTTCCTGGGCCTCTACGACGTCCGGGGCCCGACGCCCAGCCCCCGGTGGCGTTGTCCGCCGCCGCGCGGGCGTCGCACGGTGACGGAACACCGGGCGTAGATCTGGGAGTAGATCTGGGAGTAGAGGTTCTGCTTCTCGTCGGTAGTGGGCACGACGGGGTTGCCGGCGGGGGAACCGGACGCCAGGGCCTGCTCGCCCAGCACACCACGAGATCAGGCAACGCCCACGCGCAAGGCCGCGACAACACCAGGCCGAACCGCCGAGGCCGAACCGGTGGAGACCCCACACAACCGACCAGCAACAGCCCCAGAAGCCGTCCGCCTTGAATCGCACCCGCACCCGCATGCGCGGAGCCGGACCGGCCCAGCAATACGGTGTCCGGCACGAACCACGAGCCATCACAGCAACAGCACCCGGAAAGATGGACACATCACCCGCACCTCGCACCAAAACCGGTACTCCGTTCGAAACAGAACAGTTCACCGGCAGATGCCACGCAATTATGGCGGAATTATGGCGACCACATTTCGTTACACCCAACCAGTACCCAGCAACCGGCAACATGCGAGAAGATGACGCCCCGCACCCGCCCGTCACAGACAACAGGAAACGGAGTGCGGAATGGAGGCCACATGACATCTGCCGGAACTCCAACACGCGCACACACCACCCAACCACTCACCCGTGCCCACATCGTTGCGGCAGGACTCCGCCTCCTCGAACACCACGGCACGGCCGGACTCAGCATGCGCAAACTCGCCAACGAACTCGGCAAAGCGCCCGCCGCCGTCTACCGGCACGTCAGCGACAAACGCGAACTCATGACACTCTTGTTCGACGAAGTCTCACGCCAATTCACCATCCCCACCCCCGGAGGCAATCCCCGCAACGACATCATCAAAGCGGTAGAAAACGCGCACCACGTAATGAAAGAACACCCGTGGACCGTCACCCTCATCCTCGACGGCACACCACCCACCCCGCACATCCTGCGCCTCTCGCAATTCATACTCGACACCATGATCCGCAAAGGAATGACCGACACTCAAGCCGCACACCTCCACACCGCCATCTGGCAATACACCCTGGGTCACCTCCTCATGACCCAGAACAAAAAATGGCACCAACCACCTCATCCACACCCACACACCAATACCTCACCCACGCCCAACCCATATCCCACACTCCAACGCATCGCCCCCCTCATCAACCACATCACCCACTGCAACCACTTCACCACCAACCTCGCCACACTCATCGACCAAGCATTCGCCCACACACCATGAACACCGATCACCTTTCGCAACCGAGACACCGATAGACAGGCCATAGCAGCAACCCCCCACAGGGAGCTGGCCGGCCGGGGCAACCTCGCTCTGGTTCCGACAAGCAGAGGACCCCGCGCCCACCCCTCCAGGACAAGAGACTTGCCCGCACGGTCGGTGCCGACGAAGTTCACCGGCAGGCACTCACGACAGTGAGTCCGGCTTCCGCGGTGCGGGTAGCCTCGGCAACAGTTCCCACAGCGGACGTGAACTGGCCGCCCACTCCCCCAGAATTCGCCGGTCGACCAAGTACAGCCGCTGGGACTTGGCGAGTGGCGCACAGGGCGCGGAGAACCTGCCATTGGTCACCAGGACCACCACATCCGCCCCGTGCAACTGCCGCGCTGTGCCATTCAGCACATACAAGTCCGGGGTGCCGACCGGCGAACCCCCCAAACCGGCCCGACGATGCTTGCACTGAATCACCCAGCAACGGCCATATGGGTCAGTCGCCTTCACATCAGCGCCACCATCGCCCGCGCCCCCTACCTGTACCGCGTCCGCGCAGCCGTCGCGTTGCATCAAGTCCCGTATCGCGTACTCGAATTGCCGGTGGTGCAACGCATCCAGCTGGGATATCTGATAGCGGAGCCCCCGCGCGCGGATCCGCTCCCACTGCGCCCGTTGCTGCTTCCGGTGAAGCCACCAAGCGGCCGCACCCGCCGCGAGCACCGCCATGACGACGAGCAACCACCAGTGGGTCAACAGCCACCGCAGAACAGCGAAGAGCAGCAGGACCCCCGCGACGGAGCCGAGCGCGAGCAACATGCGCTCGTTCTGCCTCGCGGATTTCCGGCTGCTACGGCGCCGCTTGCTCACTGTCGTCCGGCGCCGGGCCGGCCGCCGCGTCACTGTGGGACTCCGTGTGCCTCGGATCCGGATAACGCCGGGGCCACGGCCGAAGGTTTCGGAGGAGGCACCTTCGCCTCACGCCTGATCTTCGCGCCCTCATATGACGCGCCCAAGATCACCAGATCCAGGCCCGCAAGTACGGTCAACTGCTCACGCGATCCGGGTTCCGAGCGACCGTGTGCCTTCACCTCTGCGCCGGCCTTCCTCGTGCAGCCGCTGACTACAACCACGCATACCCCCTTGCCAGTTGACATTTCCCGCCTCAACGGCAAGTTCACCACACGACACTGACAACAGGTCAGGGGACGATCACTTTGGTGATCAGTTGAGAGGCGATGCACTGATTCAGAAGCCTGGCGTCGCGGTCCGACCGCCCAGGTCGATCAAGATCATCCGTCGGCGTCGCCGAAGAGTCTCCTGAGGTCTTGTTGCAAGTTCAGGATGTCGGTCAGTTGCCAAAGCCCTCCGCCTGGCAACGGATCGTCCCCGCGCGGGGCTTGGCGATGCTGCGCTGCGATGGCCCTCACTTGGCCGGCGGGGTCGGCAGGTAAGTCATCCCGACAGCGCCGAAGCGAGCACGGCCGTGGTCACGGGCCGCGTCCCTGCCCTCCAGCAGCGCCGGTGTGGGGGACTGGGCGAAAGTACCGGCATAGAACTCGATCACTGGAAATTCGTTGATGCCGTGCAACTCCCGTACGTAGGCGGCATGAAAGCGCCCGGAGAGCTCGATGGAGACGACGTCGCCGGGACGCGGGAACGTCACGTTCCGGGGCGATCGTGGCCGCCGTGTCAGTGGGGTGGGCGTCGATCCCAGCAATGACTTGATTGCCGGGGATTGCCGTTCGAAGGCGTCGGACAGCACGACGTGGCGGTTGAGTTCGTCCACCGCCGTCAGGGCCATCGAGGTGCTGGCGTCGTCCCGGAACCCGTACTTGTGCAGCAGTGTGGCGAGCGCCACCCACGCGACGTACTTCGCCGCCGGCCTGACGTCGTCGGCATCGAGCAGGCAGCGCCATCGGGCGAGGACCGGCGGTATCACCGCACGCTCAAGTTCTGCGTACGACGACACCGGGTAGACCATCTGCTCGCGCACCCAGCGCGCCAGTTCCTCGTCCAGGGCCTGGACAAGTCCCCGAGCATCCAGCTTGTCCAGAATTTGGCGATGCCTCACATCACGCACGTTAACAGCAGGCACGGAAGGGATTTCAATAAGCCGTGACGTTGCTGATCTGCCTTTTCATCGGGGGCTCTGTGGAGAGCGCGGGCCGTGGCGTGGATCTTGCTCGCTGGCGGACGGAGTTCGACCAGGTCCCGGTCCGGATCACGGCCGATTCCGGCGGGGGCACACCAGGCTGCCCTCCACGCCTACCCGCGTGGGCTGCTGTCAGGGGCGGTCGAGCGCGAGAACCGTCGGCTTTTGACGGGCACCGGGTCCGGAACCAAACCGAACTCGCCGCAGAAAGCCACCGGTTGCTCCGCTGGCGACAACCCCAGCCCCCACATCATCCACGGCCACTTCCACAACTCCCACATCCGCCAGGCCCCCGAAGTGAACCCTTTGAGCTTCTGATCGATAGACGAAAACGACGTCTTTGCCTCGTGACCGCATATGTCTGATCAAGAATTATTTTCTCGGATCGTGTGTGCGTGGGAGCAGTGCGGCCAGGGCAGATCAGTCGGAGATTCGGCATGACGAGTTCGCCACACTGAGTTCAACCTCCGTTTCCTCGGGCGTAACCCCCTCGATTTTCGGCCGTGCATCGCGGATTGCTGACGATACATCGCGGCATTGCGAGCCCGTTGCGCGAACCCTTCCGGATTGGCGCTGCGGCGTCCTGAACGCTGGGATCACGCCACGGTTCCGTGATTGGGCCAGCGGGATTACGCCAGCCGCTTTTCCGGTGAACGCGCAGATCAGCCGATACGCCGTCGGATGGTGCGCGGGCTCGCCGTAGATGGTTCAACAGGTCGCAAAGTAGACCATCGTGGTATGGCTCACCCCTCGGTAGTGGATCATGAACCGGGACGGGGCGAACGCCACCATGGAGGAAGATCAGTGAATGATGCCGCACAGGCCAGAGCGCCCCTGGACGACAAGGGACTGACGCTGACCGTGAAGACGGATTTCTCGGAGTTCCGTGATCATCTGGTTGATGCTGACGGCACCACCGGCGTGAACCCGGCATTCGATCCGCACCACAGCATTCTGTCCCCGGGTGCGAGTTTCTGGATAAGTGCAGAGGATCAGGACGGCGGCATAGCCAGCTGTATCGCCTACCGGACGTTTCGCACGCACGATGTGCGCGACCTGATTCGGACGATGGAGATATTCTGCGAGGCTCCTTGCCCGATGCACACGGGCACCATGGATCTGGTAATTCCGCAGGAGACCCCACATATATCGGGGCTGGTGGGCTTTCCCGGTGGCCTGTGGGTCCGTGCGGACCACCGCGGTAACGGGCTCTCGGCACATATGATGCGGGCGGTCCGGAGCGAAGCGATGCGCCGGTACCTCCTCGACTGGGAAGTGGCGATCACGTTCCAGAACATCACCGAGAGCGCGTCCATGCGGGATATCTATAATTTTCAGGCCGTTGTGCCCTGCGTAGACGGGTTCTTTCCGCCGACGCAGCGAGTGGAGCGCATCGCGCTTCAGTTCAGTTCGCGCGCTCATCTTGTCCGAAGCCTTGCCGGCCCAGGGCGCACACACCGGCGGCCGGCTCACGGCAGGCCGGCCGCCGTCCGGACTGCCGACCGGTCCGGGCGGTCCGGGCGGACCGACGGGGTACGCCCGGGACGCGCTTGACGTCCTGGGCTGGTTCGCCGCCCTACCCCGAGGGCGGAGGCGATGACCGCTCGGACAGTGAGGGGACAGCCGAGTTGCACGTCGGCCGCCCCGATCAGGACATCGCCTAGTCCACCAGGGTGTTCATGTCCGCGGTGGAGGTGGAGGGGAAGAGGAAGAAGACGGCCTTCAGCTGCCGCCGCAAGGCGCGGGCCGAATCCGGCGGGGCAGTTGGCGCGCCGGACGTGCCTGAGAGGTCTGGGGTCTGGGGTCGTCTCCCGGCGGGCCCTCGGGCGCGAGTTCTCGGTTTCACCGGTGCCGCCAGGGATTTGATGGGGCGAACCGAGGTCCGTACCCGTGGGCACGCACGCCCCGGACCACCGCATGGCGCTCCGGCAGGCCACCACCCCGCCGACCGCGCCGTACCCCCGCTCGGCACCACCGGCGAATGCCGTTCATGGCCACCGCAGGTCGCTGCCCTTGATAACCGCCGTAGGTCACCGCCCTTGATGACCGCCGTAGGTCACCGCCCTCGGTGACTGCCCTGGCGACAGCCGCTGGTGACGAAATACCCTTCCCACAAGGGACTTTGGCCCATGTGGTGCCCCGTCCGCCCCGGCTAACGTCGGTACCGCGAGTCCGCCCGCCCCTGAGGGGCGATGTGCACTGAGAGGGCTCGACCGGTCGTCTGCATGGGCAGGATGCGCAGGACCGGACAACTGAAGAACAGGGCCGTGCCGTCTCCCCCGATCGCTCGCGCGGCCCGGTGCGCCAGGGCCCCCGGCCGGGTTTGATCACCCGGCCGGGGGCCCTGTTCCCGCGTTCTTCCCAACTCGTTACCGCACCGCGCCGCTACGCCACGGAGAAGTCGTCGCCGCTGATGGGCCCCTGTCCGTACCAGCCGTGCAGATAGACAGTGACCGCGCCGGACGCGTCGGTCGTGAACGGGACCGTCAGCTCGGACCAGCCCGCCGAAGAGGTCCAGGCGCTGGCCGTCGCGCCGCCCCGCACGCCGATGTAGGCGTAACTGCCCTGCACCCAGCCATGCAGCGTGTAGTGGGTGTTGGGGGTGAGCGTCAGGTTCTGGGAGCAGTCGCCGAGCTGCCCCGCGGTGGGCACGGCCCGGAGGGCGTACGACCCGCTGTGCACCGGCGAGGTGACGATCGCGCCGCCGTCCTGACAGGTCCACGGGTCGAGAGCGCCGCTCTCCAGTCCGCCGTTGACCACGGCACCGGTGCCCCCGCCGGGCCCGGCGACGGTGAGGGTGTAGGTGGCGGAGTGGCTGGTCGTACCGGCCGTGCCGGTGACGTCGATCCGGTAGGTGCCGGGGGCCGCGGACGCCGTGCTGCGGAGTGTCAGCTGCGCCGAGCCGCCCGCGGTCACCGACGACGGGCTGAGCTCGGCCGTCACCCCGGCCGGTGCGCCGGTCGCGGTCAGTGCCACGGTCCGGGCGGTGCCGCTGGTCACCGCGGTCTTCACCGTCGTGGTGGCGGAACCGCCGGGAGTGACGGAACCGGAGCCCGGTGCCGCGGCGAGCGAGAAGTCGTCGGCCACCGGGCCACCACCGCCGCTGAACGGCGCGAAGGTGTGGGTGAAGTACCACGTGTCCTGGGCGATGCCCGAGCAGGTGTCGGAGCCGGCGGTGCCGGGGCAGCCGCCGTTGTCCCGTTGCAGCGCCCAGAACGCGAGGGTGCTGATGCCCTTGGCGACCGCCCAGTTGTAGACGGTGGTCGCGTCGGCGGTGGTGAAGGTCTCCGCCGGGCCGTAGTCGTCGATGCCCGGCATCTCGACGACGCCGCTCATCGCCCACAGCTGGGCGTCGCTCTTGTCCGGGTACAGCTCGGCCAGTTGTCCGTGCAGACCGCTCACCGCGGTCTGGGTGTCCTGCGCCATGTTGTGCGAGGCGCCGTCGTAGTAGTCGAACGTCATGAGGCTGACGACGTCGACCTTCGCGCCGTTGGTGACGGCGCTGCGCAGCACCGCGAGGCCGCTGTCCGCGAGCCCGCTCGTGGTGGACGGCAGGGTGTACGCGATCTGCACCGAGCGCCCGTTGGCGGCCGCCCAGTCCTGGACCTTCTTGATCGCCTTGTTGCGGCGGTCGATGCCCGCTCGGTTGGTCAGCGAGTTGTCCTCGATGTCCATGTCGAGGCGGGAGACGTCGTAGGTGGTGATGACCTTCTCGTAGGCCGCCGCGATGGCGTCCACGTCCGTACAGCTGTCGGCGATCTCGGTGCCGGTGTTGTCCGCCGTGTAACCGCCGAAGGACGGGATCACATCGCCACCGCGGGAGCGGATGGTGGTGATATCGGCACCGTAGACGGACGGGGAGATGGGCTGGCTCGTGGACCCGTTCCAGTACGGGGTGCAGGAGCCCTTGGCCTCGGTCTGGGCGAAGGCCAGGGTCAGGTACTTCGCGCCGGACTTGGCCGACAGGTCGGCGAGGCCGTCGGAGTTGTACGTCTCGAAGTAGGGCGCGAAGACGTGGGCGGGCAGGGGGGTGGCGGCCGGCTGTGGGGTGGCGGCCGGGGCGGCGGCGCCGCCCGCCAGGACGAGCCCGGCGGAGGCGGCCACGGTGACCAGTGTGGTCAGCAGCGCGCGGACGGTTCTCGGACGTGTCATTCAAGTGCTCCCAGGAGGGGGTGAGAGAACAGGCGGATCACGCGATGGAGCCGCCCCGCGAGGGGCGGTGGGATCTGGTCCTGTGAACCCGGCCGGGAGTCACCGGCCGCGCGGACCGCACACGGGCCGCGTGGCAGGACCATAATTGGTCTGGACCATCAACGCGTCAAGGTTCTTTGCCTGTTCATTTTTCTCCGCTTGCCGTGACGCACCCCGGAACCCCGCGGGGACCGGCCGCCGTGGCCGGGCCGGACTCCCGGCGCGGTGGCCGGGTGTCTGGGCCCTCCCTGCCCGGTGGCTCCGTCCACCACGTCGCCCGAATCGGCGGGATCGTGCGCCGCCCTGCCCCCGTCGGTCCGTGCCGCGCCTCGTCGGGCGTCGGCCGCCGCGGTCCGCACCGCGTCCCCCGGGTACTGGTTCATCGGCGTGAGCGGAGCGCCGCTCGTAGTGCAACCGCTCGTGGCTGCGCTCGCTCCGCCGGTACGCGTATCGCCGTACGGTTCCCGGGACTTGAGAGTCGTACGTGCCCCCTCAGACCCAGCCGCCCCCTGAACTGACCGTCGTCCGGAAGGAAGAGTCGGGACAGCACCTGCCCACGGTGAGCCGGTGCCGGATCAGCCGCCCGCCGGGAGAGCGGGGAGCGGACCGCGGTAGAGCCAGTCGCGAAAGAGTCCGGTCAGTTCGGTGTCCGCCACCTGTTGGGCCAGGGAAATGAATTGCTCGGTATCCGCACTGGCGCCCCGGTATCGCGCGTACCACTCCCTGACGATGGCGAAGAACTTCTCGTCCCCCACACTGAGCCGCAGCGCGTGCAGTGTCGCGGCGCCTCGGCTGTAGAGGCGGTCGTCGTACATCGTGGCGGAGACGGGGTCGGCGAGGATGAGGTCCTGTTCCGCCTGGTGGAGATCGGCCAGATGGGAACGGACCATGTGGTGGGCGCCGGGGCCGCCGGAAGCCTCCGCCCAGAGGCACTCCGCGTAGGTCGCGAAGCCCTCTTTGAGCCAGATGTGACGCCAGTCGGTGATGCCGACACTGTTGCCGAACCACTGGTGCGCCAGTTCATGGACGACTTCGTCCTCGTAACCGCGTTCACCGTCCACCCGGTCGGAGCCGAAGACGGAGAAGGTCTGTGCCTCCAGCGGGTCGCCCACCGGCTCGTCCACGACGACGGCCCCGTACACGTCGAACGGAAAGGGGCCGAAGTGGTCGGCGAGCACCCGCATCATCTCGGGCTGCCGGCCGAAGTCGTACCGGGCTCGCTCCGACAGCCGTTCGGGAAAGGCGTTGCGTATCAGGACCCCGTCCGGGCCGCCGGTCTGCTCGTGGAAGACGAAGCGGCCGATGACGACCGTGGCGAGATAGGGGGACATCGGCTCGCGGTGCTCGTAGACCCACTCGGTGCGCTGTTTGCGCACCGCGCGCTGCTGGATCAGCCTGCCGTTGGCACATACCTGGTAGCCGTCGGGAACGGTGATCTCGAACCGGTAGGAGCCCTTGTCGTCGGGCCGGTTGTTGCAGGGGAACCACGACGGCGCGCCCAGCGGCTCGCTCATCACCCTGCTGCCGTCCCGCATCGGGTACCAGCCGGCGTCGTCCTCCAACTGCGGGATGCCCAACGGGCGGGGGGTCCCCCGGTAGTCGATGTCCAGGGTGACGGTCTCCCCCGCGCGCAGCGGGCGGTGCGGGGTGATGTGCAGCTTCCGTTTGCGCTGGCGGAATCCGGCCGGTGCACCGGCGAGTGCCACCCGGGTGACCGTGAGGCCGGACAGATCGAGGCTGAGGGTGTCCAGGGTCCGGCGCGGTTGAATGGTGAGGGTGGCGCGGGACAGGACGCGGCCGGTGGCGGGCTTCCAGTCGAGGCGCAGGTGGTAGTGCCGGACGAGGTAGCCGTCGTCGCCGTGGCGCGGGAAGGAGCGCCGGCCGTCGGTGGCCGGGCCGGTGTCCAGACCGGCGCGCGGAGCCCCGAGCACGGCCTCCCCGGCCTCGGCGGACATCGGCGGCGGCGCCTCCGTCGCAGGTGTCGTCGGCAGACCGGTCGCCGGCGCGTGCCGGCCGCCGCGTCCTTCGTGCATGTGCGGGCCCCTTTCGGCGGGAGCGGATCACCGCATCCGTGGCGGTGTCGCCGCTCAAGGCCCCCGGCCCCTCGCCCTCGGCCCGTGCACAACGTACTCCCGGTGTACGGGGGACCGGGCCGCATTTCGGCCGACGAGCTCCGGCGAGGCGGCCCCGCGGCACCGCCGGTGTCGCACCGCCCAAGGGGCTCCGGTCCCGCGGCAGCGGCCGGTTGCCGTTCCCCGCGTCCGGCCGGATTCCGCTCCCCGCTGACGGCCGGGCGACGGTCCCCGCTCCGCGTCGAGGAGACAGATGGACGGGGAGACGGGGAGTGACTGCTCTCCGGCCCGCCTCGCCGCCGGGCCGGAGCCCGACCGTATGTCGTCCGAAGCCGACGCCGAACCCGAACCCGAACCCGAACCCGACGCCTACGCCCACGCCGACCTGCGATGATCACGCCGCTGTCCACACCTCGGCCGTACGGCCTCGCCGGGCGGGAGTGGGGCGGCCCGGGTGTGACGCTCCGCACGGGCCTACGGGGAGTTTCCCGGCCGGCCAGGAATCGGAACGGCGGGTGCCGGGGTTGGCAGAGGTGGACCGTGCCCCTCCGCGGCGCGGTCATCTGTCGACCGAAGGTGGATGTCTTGATATCGAACAGCTCAGCCGCGCGCGCCACGGAGGCGCTCGTCCGTCCGTTCTCCCTGGGGAGCCGCACCTTCCGGAACCGGATCGCGATGGCGCCGATGACGCGCGAGTTCTCACCCGGTGGTGTGCCGGGTGCCGATGTGGCGGAGTACTACGCCCGGCGGGCGGCGGGCGGGGTGGGCCTGATCATTACCGAGGGGACGTATATCGGCCATGACTCGGCGGGTACCAGTGACCGCGTCCCCCGGTTCCACGGCGAGGACGCGCTCACCGGCTGGTCCGGAGTGGTGGACGCGGTGCACCGTGCGGGTGGGGCGATCGTGCCGCAGCTGTGGCACGTGGGGATGGCGCGCACCGCCGGTGCGCCGCCGGTGCCGGATGCCCCGCGGGTCGGCCCGTCGGGGATCCCGCTGAACGGGACGGAGCCGGGCCGGGCGATGGCCCCGGAGGATGTCGACGAGGTGATCGCCGCCTTCGCGGCCGGGGCCGCCGCGGCCGAGGCCCACGGCTTCGACGGCATCGAACTGCACGGCGCCCACGGTTATCTCATCGACCAGTTCCTCTGGGCCCACACGAACCGGCGGACCGACGCCTACGGTGGCGATATCGCTTCCCGGGCCCGCTTCGCCGCGGAGATCGTGGCCGCCTGCCGCCGGGCCGTGTCGCCGGACTTCCCCATCATCTTCCGGACGTCCCAGTGGAAGATGGGCAACTACCAGGCCAGGCTCGCCGAATCGCCCCAGGAACTGGAAACCGTCCTCGCGCCGCTCGCCGCGGCGGGAGTGGACGCCTTCCACTGCTCCACGCGCCGCTACTGGCTGCCGGAGTTCGAGGGCTCGGAGCTGAACCTCGCGGGCTGGG
The DNA here is from genome assembly GCF_046549095.1 of Streptomyces sp. x-80. Lineage (NCBI taxonomy): Bacteria > Bacillati > Actinomycetota > Actinomycetes > Kitasatosporales > Streptomycetaceae > Streptomyces > Streptomyces sp. x-80. Next base: position 197,028 of record NZ_JAJPWM010000015.1, on the reverse strand, counting down.
CGAAGAAGCTCACCGGCAAGCCCACGATCAGCGTCGGCTCGGTCGGTCTCGACAACGAGTTCATCAACGCGTTCCAGGGCGAGCGGGGCGGTGTGCAGGACATCGACGGCCTGCTGGACAGGCTGGAGCGGGACGAGTTCGACCTCGTGGCCGTCGGCCGGGCCCTGCTGGGTGACCCCGACTGGGCCGCGAAGATCCTGAGCGGGCGTACCGACGAGCTCACGGCCTTCGATGCGGGGGCGCTCGGCACCCTGTACTGAGCCATAACCGTTCCCGGTCATCGAGCCATAACCGTTCCCGGCCACTGAAGCGTGGCCGTTCCCGTACGGCGGCGCCGCGGCACCCGATGTGCCGCGGCGCTGCCGGTCCAGCGGCCGGTGCGGGGCCGGCCGGGGAGGCGGGGGAACGTGTGATCGCCCCCGGTGAACCCTGTCACGTCACTCACTCCGTCCACTACGTTGTGCGGTCGGACAGTCACAACAAGGGACAAGGCAGGGGCGGGTGTGCGGACAGGCAAAGCGCTGGCGGCACTGGAGAGCGAGAACGAGAAGACCCGCGATGAGCTCGGCAAAAAGATCGACGCCGTCACCGACGCCGTCCAGCAGGTCCGCGATGAGATCCGGGACAGCCGTTTGAACCGGCTGTCGGAACTGCACTCCGAACTCCGCGACGAGGTGGACGCAGCGCATAAGCGGGCCGACGGGATGGCCAACACCGTCTCCGCGCTGCGCCTGGAGCTCCAGCGTCTCCAGAGAGACGTCGGCGCCCTGCGACAGGCCGCCCATGCCCGGGGCGCCACGGCCACCGGCCCCAGCCACGCGGAGCCCGCCCCCACCCCACCGGATACGGCCGCACCGGCCACGGCCCCGCCCGACACGGCAGCCGGCATCCACCCATGCGAACCGGACGCCGCCGCTGACGCCGCGTCGCCATCCCGCGCCGGGGACACGTCGCCACCCGGCGCCCCGGCCGCTCCCGTGCCCTGCACCGATGCCCCTTCCCGCCCCGGCCAGGGCAGCAGCCCCGCCGGCACCACCGCCACACCCGCACCGGAGGACACCGTGCCGCCCACCCCCGACCCGCACCACGTACCCGCCGAGCCCGCCGCCCCGACCGCTCCGGACGCGGCGGAACAGGCGCACCACAAGCATCTGCTGGCCGCGGCGCGGGTCGCCTCCGTACTGCTGACCTGTCACCGCGACACCTGGGAATTCGTCATCGGCCAGACCGGCGACCAGCCGCATTTCCGCTTACCTCCCCAGGTCACCGACGCGGGCGACGGCCGCATCCAGGCCGCGCTGTCCGGCCGTTCCCTCATCGCCGTCCTGCTCACCCTGTGGAAGACCCGGGCCCGTAACACCTTCGATGCCGACTGGGCTCTCGCGCACACCCTCTACACCCGGGTCACCGACAATCTCACCGCGCTGACCCCCTGCGGCGGCCAAGTCGCCATCACCCTCGACGACCGCACCCCCATCACCGTCAGCCGGCCCGTCGAGGACCCGTGCGCCGACGTCGCCCGTCCCGCCGGCGAGCCCGCCGCGCAGGGCCCCACCGCGCACGACGACACGAACGGCCGCCAGGAACACGCCTGACGATGCGCCCGCGGGGTGCCCGCGCTCTCCCCACGGGGTGCGGCGCGGGCACCCCGCAGGTTCGCCGTCGCGCGCGGGGCAGGCCCGTCCCCGGTACCGGCCGGGGCGAGAGCTGTGACCGGGGCGAGAACGACGGCCGGGGTGAGTACGGCGGCCGCACGCGGACGGCACGGCGTGGCGGGATCTCCCCCACTACGGGTGAGTCCGCCCGTCCACACAGGTCCCGCCGATCCCACCGGCCTACAGATCCCCCAGGCCCCCGGCTGCCCGCGTGGACCGGCCGGGCCGGCAGGACGTCACACCCGCTTACCGGCCGCGATACACGCCACACGACGTCCAACTCCCCCTTTTCCAGCACCCGTTCACCGCTACCGCATACGGCCGCGGCGCGCGTGGGTGTGCGGGGCACAGGCGCGCCGTACCGGTCCGCTACGCGCGTGGACCGCGGGTGCCGACGGATACCGAGAGACGTCCGCACTCCGGACGGCGGAAGGCGGGGCCGGAATCGCCCGCAGGTCAACGATGCCGGCGTCGCGCCATTAAAAGCCGGGCCGCCGGGAAAGAGCGAGGGAGGGCCTTTGCCAGTTTTCCGAATCACCGGGGTGACCGGGGGAGAGACTTTACGTGCCCGCCACATATTCAAGACGGGATTCGGTAGAAGCCTGATGCACCGCGGCGTCCAATTTCCGCCTTGACGCCTGATCGACGGGACCGCGAAATGTTACCGGTTGATTTCCTGAGGCGCCATCGGGCGGCCACACATATGTCATGTCCCTGCACAGTCTACGGGTTGACCACCGGCCGGCGGAAGTGCCGTACAGACACCGAGTGATGAGGAGGGAGGTGATCTGTCTGCGGTTTTTGCGCGGCGAGGAGGCTTGCCTCCGGATTGCGGCAGTCGTGGTGGGCGCCGTGCGCGCGCCCGCTTCCCCTGTTGCACCTCACAGCCTCTCCTTACCTTTTGTTGAATACACCCGCGTAGACCGGACGGGGGCGGGGGCGCACTCCGGCCACAATCAGCCAATCGGCGTTGGCGCGGATCTCACTGTTCGCACCCGCACGCTGGACTTAGTTTCCATTTCGACTTGGTGCGCAACTCGTAGGAGGCCGATGCGGAATGTGTTATTCCAGGTAGCGGGTTTCCGTGCAGCTGACGAGCGGCCGCCGGGGTGCGAGCGACGGCGGCCGGCCTGTCAAGTCGGCCGCAGACACTCACAATGCGGCAGGTAGCAGGGCATGGGGCGCGCGAAGGGGGCCCGAGGCGCACGGATTCCGTCCGCGGAGGTTCGGCCGGCGCCAACGGGACGCCGTTCCCCGTACGACAGTTGGGCGTGGTGATCAACGAGTTCTCCGACGCATATGCGGTCCGGAGTACCGCGGATTCCCCGCCTGTGCAGTAGCGAACAGAGGATGATCGGGCCGGGCAAAAGGCAGCCCGTGCCAGAATCCGGTGACGGATTCCGGCAGCTGCTCACCACCCGGACCGGTAACACATCCGCAACATGGGGACCACCGTCCGCAGGGCGTCTGCACCATGCGCGTGGGGCGGAGTTTCCCAAGGGGGCTTCATATGTCGGCCGTGCGGTACAGCGGCAGGCCGGCCGGGGCCGTCAGGCACGTACGGATTGCCGCCGCAACGCTACCGGGCGGGCGGTTTCGAAATGGCTCACGCACATCGAACAACCGTGTGCTGAACAGTGTGCCGCTTACGCGTGAACGCAAGACCAGATAACCAAGGTTGTTGCGAATCCTTCAGGAGAGGTGAGGCATGACAGAAGTAACACCAGCTTCCCGGCCAACGGTTGCGGAAGCCTTCCCGAATTACCCGGATCCGGCGCGTTCCCGTTCGACGCCGCAGGTTCACATTCTCCCGCAATACTTCGAACAGACTTGTGACCGGAATCCGGACGGTATCGCCCTCGTCTGCGAAGAGACGTCGCTCAGCTATGCGGAGCTCGACCGCCGCGCCAACCAGCTGGCGCATCTGCTGCTGGAGCGCGGCATCGGACCTGACCACATGGTCGGCATCCTGCTGGAGCGGTCCGTCGACACCTACGTGGCACTGCTCGGTGTCCTCAAGGCCGGTGCGGCGTACGTCCCGCTCGATCCGTCGTTCCCGGCCGACCGGATGGCTTTCATCGCGCAGGACGCCGAGCTGGGTGCCCTGGTGACGAACTCGGCGCTGGACGACCGTACGCGGGAGGTCGCCTGCCCGGTGGTCGCACTCGACCAGGTGGCGGAGCAGCTCGCGGCCCAGCCGCCGGGCCGTCCCGGAGTCACCGTCGATCCGTCGTCGCCGTGCTACGTCATCTACACCTCCGGCACCACCGGCCGCCCCAAGGGCGTGGCCGTCGCGCATACGAGCATCGTCAACTTCCTGGACGTCGTCACGCCGATCTACCAGGTGGCGGAGCCCGACCGCGTCTACCAGGGGCTGTCGATCGCCTTCGACTTCTCCATAGAGGAGATCTGGCCGGCCTGGATCGCGGGGGCCACGCTGATAGCGGGCCCGGCCGACGACCGGCGGGTGGGACAGGGACTCACCGAATTCCTCACCGAGCACGCGGTCACCGTGCTCTGCTGCGTCCCCACGCTGCTGACCACCATCGAGGCCGAACTGCCCGGTCTGCGCAGCCTGTTGGTGAGCGGGGAGGCGTGCCCGCCCGATCTGGTGCGCCGCTGGGACCGGCCGGGCCGCCGCATCCTCAACGCGTACGGCCCCACCGAGACGACCGTCACGGCGACCTGCGGCGAACTGCTCGCGAACCGGGACGTCACCATCGGCCGTCCGCTGCCGACCTACCGCGTCTACCTCCTGGACGAGCAGCTGCGGCCCGTTCCGGAGGGCGCCAGCGGTGAGATCTGCGTCGGCGGTCCGGGAGTGGCCATCGGGTACGTCAACCGGCCCGAGCTCACCGCCGAGCGGTTCGTGCGCAATCCGGTGGAGCGGGACCGTGCCGAGGTGCCGCGGATCTACCGCACCGGCGACCTGGGCCGGTTCACCCCCAGCGGCGAGATCGAGTACCTCGGCCGCGTCGACACACAGGTCAAGATCCGCGGCTACCGCATCGAACTGGCGGAGATCGAGGAGATCCTGCGCGAGGACCCGGAGATAGAGAACGCGGTGGTCACCCCGCTGGAGCGGGACGGTGTCGTCCAGGATCTGGTCGGCTACGTCACCCCGGCCGACCGCGCGAACCCGCCGGACCACGGCGCCCTGCGCGAGCGGGTGCACACCGCGCTACGGCGCCGGCTGCCCGACTACATGATCCCGTCCTTCGTCGAAGTGCTCCCCGCGTTCCCCCTGCTGGCCGCCGACAAGGTGGACCGGTCCGCCCTGCCGGCGCCGGTGTCGCCGCCGCTGGGCCGGCGCTCCGGACCCCCCGTACCCCCGCGGTCGCCGCTGGAGCACCAGCTGGCGGACGTGTGGCAGGAGGTCCTGGGCGGTACGGAGATCTCGGTCGAGGACGACTTCTTCTGCGATCTGGCCGGCCATTCCATGGCCGCGGCCCGGCTGATCTCCAAGCTGCGGCAGCAGCCGGCGTTGCAGGGCGTGGCCATGGGAGACCTCTACGCCCACCCCACCGTCCGCGGGCTGGCCGCCTTCCTCGAAGCCGAGGCCGCGACGCCGGACGAGCAGCCCGCCGACGCCGCCGCCACGCCACCCCCCAGGCGGCATTCCACCGCGCGCGTCCTGGGCTGCGGACTGGTCCAACTCGGCTCGCTGTACGTGTGGTTGCTGGCCATGGGCCTCCCGGTGATCGTCCTCCTCTACCGGCTGTGCGTCGCGCTGGACGCACCCGTCCAGGGGCTGGCCGCCGGCACCCCGCTGGACTTCCTGGCGCATCTCGATGTGCCGGCGTTCGTGGTGCTGGAGGTCGTCTGGCTGGTGTTCAGCATCGCCGTACTGCCCGTGCTCGGCGGCCGCCTGCTGATGCGCGGGGTGCGCCCGGGGTGGTATCCGCTGTGGGGCGCGACCTATCTGCGGTTCTGGATGTACGGCAAGGTGCTCGCGCTCTCGCCGCTCGCCGTGCTGGCCGGGTCCCCGCTGCTGCCGCCGTATCTGCGGCTGCTCGGGGCCAGGATCGGCCGCGGCTGCCACCTGTCCTCGCCCGTGGGACTGCCGGCGTTCGTGGAGATCGGTGACGGAACGAGCATCGGCTACGGCGCGCGCGTCCAGCCCTACATCGTCGAGGGCGGCTGGCTGCGGCTGGCTCCGGTCCGTTTCGGCGCCGGCAGTTACCTGGGGACGAACAGCGTCGTACTGCCCGGTGCCGAGCTGGGCAGCGGGGCCACCGTCGGCGAGCAGTCGCTCGTCCCGGCGGACCAGGTCGTACCGGCGGACGAGCACTGGTCCGGCTCGCCGGCCACCCGGCAGCCCGCCGTACCGCCCCTGCTGGCGGCGCTCGCCGCCGACCCCGACGAGCGCCGCTGGCCGGCCGGGGTACTGGCCGGGTTCGTCGCGGGAGCGCTGCTGCTGACCCTGGCTCCGCTGCTGGTCCTCGCGCCGAGCACGGTGCTCGTCGCCTATGTGGTCGCCGACCACGGGCTGCTCTGGGGATTCGCCTCCCTGGCCGTGGCCGGGCCGCTGGTCGCGCTGACCACCTGCCTGCTCGTCCTCTTCCTCAAGCGGGTCGTACTGCCGTCGGTGCGGCCGGGGATCTATGCCGAGCGCAGCGGTTTCGGGGTGCGCAAGTGGTTCGGTGACGGTCTGATGACGCTGAGCCTGACAGCGACCCACGCGCTGTACTCCACCCTCTATCTCGTGCCGTTCCTGCGCCTGCTGGGCGCGCGGACCGGCCGCTGGTCGGAGGTGGCGACCGTCAGCTTCGTCGATCCCGACATGCTCGTCATCGGGGAGCGCAGCTTCGTGGCCGATGTCGCCGTCGTGGCTCCGGCCGTCTTCCACCGGGGGCGCATCTCGGTGGCTCCGGGAGAGGTGGGACAGCGGAGCTTCGTCGGCAACGGGGCCCTGGTGCCCGGCTCCTCGCGGCTGGGGGACAACAGCCTGCTGGGGGTGCACTCCGTGGCGCCGTCCCGGCCGATCGATCCCGAGACGACCTGGCTGGGCTCACCGGCGATCTTCCTGCCCCGGCGGGAGGAGAGCCAGAAGTTCCCCGCCAAGCTGACCTACGACCCCAGTCGCGCGCTCATCGCCGCGCGGCTGGCCATCGAGTTCTTCCGGGTGACCCTGCCGGCCACGATCGGCGGGCTCAGCACGCTGGCCGGTCTCTGCGCCTCGGTGCTCCTGGCCGAGTCCGCCCCGCCGTGGCTGGTGTTCCTCCTCGGCCCGGCGCTGGTGCTGGGCTCCGCGGTGGCCTCGACCCTGCTGGTGGTACTGCTCAAGTGGCTGGTGATCGGCCGCTACCGGCCGCGCGTGGAGCCGCTGTGGAGCGTCTGGGTACGGCGCACCGAACTCATCACGGGACTGTTCGAGAACCTCGTCGTCCCCTCGCTGCTCAACTTCCTCACCGGCACCCCCTGGATGGGCTCGGTCATGCGGCTGTTCGGTGCCCGTATCGGCCGCCGGGTCTGGCTCTCCACGACCTACCTGACCGAGTTCGACCTGGTGGAGGTGGGCGACGACGCCGCGGTGGGCGAGGTCACCTCATTGCAGACCCATCTGTTCGAGGACCGGGTGATGAAGATGTCGCACGTCAAGGTGGCGGCGGGCAGTTCCATCGGCATCCGCTCCGTCGTCCTCTACGACGCGGAGGTCGGCGCGGGCACGTCCCTGGACGCGATGTCACTGGTCATGAAGGGCGAGAGCCTGCCGGCCGGCAGCCGCTGGCGCGGCATACCGGCCCGGCGCTGCTGAGCCGCACACAACCGTTCCGCACCGGGGCGACACCACCGTGCCTCCCCTGTTCCACCCCGCTCCTCCACACCCCCGCAGGAGACTGTCATGACAACCGTTGACCATCCGGGCACCTGGACCGGGCCCCGCGTACAAGGCGAGCTGCCCGGCCCCCGTTCGGCCCGGTTCCTCGCCCGCCAGCAGCAGTCGGAGTCCAACGCCCGCGCATATCCCCGGCGCCTGCCCATCGCCCTGGCCGAAGGCTCCGGCAGCTTCGTCACCGACGTCGACGGCAACGTCTTCATCGACTTCCTCGCCGGCGCCGGTGTGCTCTCCCTGGGGCACAACCACCCCGAGCTGGTACGGGCCGTGACCAAGCAGCTCGGCCGGCTCACCCACGGCCTCGACTTCCCCACCCCGGCGAAGGACGCGTTCACCGAGGCCCAGCTGTCGATGCTCCCGCCCGGTATGCGGGACCGGATGAAGCTGCACTTCTGCGGGCCGACGGGGGCCAACGCGGTCGAAGCCGCGCTCAAGCTGTGCAAGACCGCGACCGGCCGGGGCGACATCGTCTCCTTCCAGGGCGGGTTCCACGGCAGCAGCCACGCCGCGATGGCGCTGACCGGCCTCGTGTCGCAGAAGCAGCCGGTCGCCAACGGCATGCCCGGCGTGCACTTCTTCCCGTACTCCTACTGCTCCCGCTGCCCGGTCGGGCTGTCCCCGGACACCTGCGCGACCAACTGCGTCACCCTCCTCGAAAACGCGCTGAACGACGCGAACGGCGGCATCCCGCTGCCGGCCGCGGTGGTCCTGGAGATGGTGCAGGGCGAGGGCGGAATCGTGCCCGCCCGCCCGGACTTCGTCCGGCGGGTACGCGAGCTGACCCGCGCCCTCGACATCCCGCTGGTGGTCGACGAGGTGCAGACCGGCTGCGGGCGCACCGGCACCTGGTTCGCCTTCGAGCAGTACGACATCGAGCCCGATGTCATCATCGCCTCCAAGGCGCTGAGCGGCATCGGCACCCCGGTCGCCCTCATCATCTACGACCGGCGGCTGGACACCTGGGCGCCGGGCGCGCACTCCGGCACCTTCCGGGGCAATCAACTGGCCTTCGCGGCAGGCGTGGAGGCGATCCGTGTCATCCACCGCGACGATGTGCTGGGCAATGTCTCCGCACGCGGTGACCAGATCGCCGACCGGCTCGCGGTACTGACCCGGCTGCCCTGGGTGCGCGAGGTCCGGGGCCGCGGCCTGATGTGGGGCATCGAGCTGGCCGATCCGGGCACCGGGCGGCCCGCGGGCTCCCTGGCGGCCGCGGTGCAGGCACACGCCCTGCGGCAGGGGCTCATCGTGGAGCTCGGCGGCCGGGACGACGGTGTCGTACGGATGCTGCCGCCGCTCAATGTCACGGCGGAGGTCGTCGACACCGCCTGCACGATCCTGCTGGCCGCGGTCGAGGACAGCTGCCGGGCGCTCTCCGCCCCTGCCCGGCCGGCCGAAGGCCGTTGACGTGCCGGCCCCCGGGGCGCCGTCGCGCGCCGCGGGCGGCCGGCCCCGCACGGGGCGGCCGCCCGGCGGGCACCGGCGTCCGCTCCCCCGGCTCCGCCCCGTGCTCCCCCGCCCCGCACGTGCCGGACAACCTCCCAAGGAGGTCTGATCACATGGCTCTCATCGTCCAGAAGTACGGCGGCTCCTCGGTGCACGACGTCGAACGGATCACCCGGGTCGCCGAACAGATCGTCGCCACCCGAAAGGCGGGGCACGACCTCGTCGTCGTGGTGTCCGCGATGGGTGACACCACCGACAAACTCCTCGATCTGGCCCGGCAGGCGGCCCCGCTGCCGGTGCCACGCGAACTGGACATGCTGCTGACGGCCGGCGAACGCATCTCCCATGCGCTGGTCGCCATCGCCATCCACGCCCTCGGCGGCCAGGCATGCTCCTTCTCCGGCCCGCAGGCCGGCGTGCTCACGACGTCGGCGCACGGCCGGGCACGGATCATCGATGTCGTACCGAACCGGGTACGGCAGATTCTGGACCGCGGCCAGGTCGCGGTGGTGGCCGGATTCCAGGGCCTCAGCCGGGACACCGAGGAGATCACCACACTGGGGCGCGGCGGTTCGGACACCACTGCGGTCGCACTGGCCGCCGCGCTCAAGGCCGATGTCTGCGAGATCTACACGGACGTCGACGGGGTCTACACCGCGGATCCGCGGATCGTGCCGGCCGCCCGGAAGCTGGACGTCGTCCCCTACGACGTCATGCAGGAGATGGCGGCGGCCGGTACCAAGGTGCTCGCGCTGCGCAGTGTGGAGTACGCCCGGTGCCACGGGGTGCCCCTGCACGTCCGTTCCTCGTTCCACCGCGAACCGGGGACCATGGTGACCGGCACGGCGAAGGCCCCGTCCGCCGAGCGGGCGGCGCTCACCGGTATCGCGCACGACCGTTCCGGTGCGCGGCTCACGGTGACGGGCGTACCGGACCGCGACGGGCTCGCGGCTCGCGTGCTGCGGAGCGTCGTCGACGCCCAGGGTGATGTCGACATCGTCGTCCGGAACGCCTCGGCGGCGGACGGCCACAGCGACCTCACCATCGTGCTGTCCGGGGAGAGCGGGCCCGCCGCGGTGGCCGCGCTGGAGGAGCAGCGCACGGACCTCGGCTTCGCCCGGCTGGCGTACGACGAGGGCGTCGGCAAGGTCTCCCTCGTCGGCAGCGGAATCCGCACGCTGCCCGGCGTGACGGCGGCCTTCTGCGCGGCGCTGGCGGCGGCGGGGATCGGCGTCGACACCATGACCACCTCCGAGCTGCGCATCTCGGCGCTGTGCGGCGCGGCCCAGCTCGACGACGCGGTGCGCGCGCTGCACGATACGTTCGACCTCGCCACACCGCAGGGGGCGCTCGTCGGCGCGGGTTCCGGGCGGTGACACCGGCGCCGGGCGGCCTGTTCCGGGGGCCGCCCGGAGCCAGGCCGGAGCCGGGCCGGAGCCGTCGTCGTCCAGGCGTACGGGCGCGGGACGGCGGGATGGCCGGCTGCCCAACCGTCGCCCAAATTCCCCGTAAATCACCGCCGTTCGGGGCGCGCACGGTCAACGCTTGAGCCATGACACAGAACACCTCCCCGCCGGAGCAGCAGGCCCCGGCCGCCCCACCGCTCCGCGACGGCCCGCCGACGGCGGCGACGGCCCGGCTGATCGGCGTGGATCTCGCCCGTGGCGTCGCCATCTTCGGGATGTACGCCGCTCATGTCGGCCCGGACCCGTCCGTAGGCGGGCCGGTCGGCTTCCTCCTGGAGCTGTCGCACGGCCGGCCGTCCGCGCTCTTCGCCCTCCTGGCCGGCTTCTCGCTCGTCCTCCTGACCGGCCGTCAGGCACCCAGGACCGGGCGGGCCGGCCGCCAGGCCGTCGCCCGGGTCCTGATCCGTTCGGCCGTCCTGCTCGCGCTGGGCACCGCGCTCACCATGGCCCACACCCCGGTCGATGTCATCCTCGCCTCGTACGGCCTGTTCTTCGTCCTCGCTCTCCCGCTGCGCCGGCTGCGCCCCGGGACCCTGGCGGGGCTCGCCGCCGGCAGTGCGCTGGTCCTGCCGCAGGTGCTGTACGTGGTGCGGTACTCGATCGACGGCGGCACCTGGGCCGAGGCGGTGACCGCCGTCGATCCGCTCGCCCTGATCAGCGGTACGGACGGCGTCCTCGGCCTCTTCTTCACCGGCACCTATCCGGTGCTGACCTGGATGCCCTTCGTACTCGCCGGGATGGCGGTGGCGCGGCTCGACCTGTCCTCGACGGCCGTCCGCGTCCGGCTGGCCCTGACCGGCGGCTGCCTCGCCGTCGTCGGCTACGGGGGTTCCTGGCTGGCGCTGCATCTGCTCCCCGACGCCGTCTCGGCCATCGGCGATGCCGGGGACGGGTCCGGTTCCGCCCTGTCGGCGTGGTGGTCCGACGGCATCGGCGACCCGACGCACTCCACGTCCGCCTGGCTGCTGGTGGCCTCCCCGCACAGCGAGACCACGCTCTCGGTGCTGGGCAACGGCGGCGTCGCCATCGCGGTCCTGGCCGCCTGCCTGGCCGCCGCCGACAAGCTGCCCCGCTTCCGGCAACTGGCCCGGCCGGTCATCGTGGTGGGCACGATGTCCCTGACCGCCTACGTCTTCAACGTCGTCGGGATCTGGGCCCTGCACATCAGGGAGGTGCCCGGCTCGCCGCTGTCCCTGCTGCTCTGCTTCGCCGTGGCCATCACCCTGCTGGCCCTGGCGTGGTCACGTTACTTCCGCCGCGGGCCGCTCGAATCCCTCCTGCACCGCGCCACCGGTGTCGCCCGCCACGTCAGATAGCGCGACGGGACCCGGGCGCGCCCGGCCGCGGACGACTAAGCGCGGCGCGGGAGTGGAAAACATGGAGACGGGGCGGCGTTCGGCGGTGCCGGCGGACGGTCCCGCCGGGGCACCGAACCGATGACCGAGGGGTCCGACTCGCCGGTGCGGCACGCGGTTTGTTCTCGTCCGGTTCGGATGGCCGCCGGCCCGCATTCCGACACGGTCCGCTCGCCGGGCACCCGGCCGTAGCACGATGGCACGCTCACCCCACCCGTCTCCCCCGTTCCGTACGTCGCGCCCTCAGGAGGAACCCCGACCATGAACAGACCCGTTGCCGTGCGCGGCCGCGTCCCCCTGCTGCTCGCCGCCCTGCTGCTCGGACTGTCGCTCACCGCCCTGCCCGGTCCGCCCGCGCACGCGGCCCAGGCGCCGGGCCCCGCCGCCGCGGACGACGCGTACTGGACTCCGCAGCGGATGCGCGCCGCCGAACCGGCCGCCGTCGCGCGCGGTGCGCGCCCGGCGCGTCCGGCGGCGGATACCCCGCCGAGCCACCCGTTCGACGGTCTCCCGGCGGTGGGGACGTTCTTCTGGACGGACAGCACCGACACCGGCCGGTTCTGCGGCGGAACGGTCGTACGCAGTCCGCATCGCGATCTCGTCGTCACCGCCGGGCACTGTCTGCGCTCCCCCGACCCGAAGCGGCATCTGTCGTTCGTGCCGCAGTATCACGACGGCCTCAAGCCGCACGGCATCTACCCCGTCGACCGCGTCTACCTCGACCAGCGGTACTACGACCTGGGAACGTCCGGGGGTGCCCGCTGGGACTACGCGGTCGTGCGGCTCGGGGCGCGCGAGGACGGGGCCGTGGTGGAGGAGGTGACCGGCGGCTACGACCTGCTCCCGTACCCGGGGTACAGCCACCGGAACGTACGGCTCATCGGCTACCCGGGCAGCAGCGACACCACGTATCCCAAGCCGCTGGACTGCGCCTCCGCCACCCACCGGTACACGAGCACCGATCCCGCCGCCCCCGGCGACTTCCTGGAGATCGCCTGCGCGGGCTATATCGGCGGCACGTCCGGCGGACCGTTCCTGGTACGGGACTTCACCGGATACGCCCTGATCGGCGTCATCGGCGGCTATCACACGGGCGGTGACTTCCCGGACGTCTCCTACAGCTCGTACTTCACCTTCGACACGCTGGCGCTCTATCTGCACGCCGTCCGCGGCGACACCCCTGCCGCGCCGCGCCAGGCCGGGTAGTCGCGGAACGGCGGCGCGGCCGGTACGCCGGACCGGCCGCGCGGACCGGCGGGGGCGTGCCACGGCCGCCCCCGCTGGCTCACCAGGCCGTGGGCGCGTAGTCCTTCAGGAAGCAGCCGAAGAGGTCCTCACCGAGTTCGCCGCGGACGATCGGGTCGTAGACCCGGGCCGCGCCGTCGACCAGGTCGAGCGGGGCGTGGAAACCCTCGTCGGCCAGTCGCATCTTGTCGGGGTGCGGGCGCTCGTCGGTGATCCAGCCGGTGTCCACGGCGGTCATGAGGATGCCGTCGGTCTCCAGCATCTCCCGGGCGCTGGTGCGGGTGAGCATGTTCAGCGCCGCCTTGGCCATATTGGTGTGCGGATGCCCCGCTCCCTTGTAGCCGCGGCTGAACTGGCCTTCCATCGCCGAGACGTTCACCACGTACTTCCGGCGCGCGGCGGCCGCGGCCATCGCCGGGCGCAGCCTGCTCACCAGGAGGAAGGGCGCGGTCATGTTGCAGAGCTGGACCTCCAGCAGCTCGACCGGGTCGACCTCGTCCACCTTCTGGATCCAGCTGTTGGTCGCGTGCAGGTCCGGTACGAGCCCGCCCGCGTCGATCGCGGTGCCCGCCTCGATCCGGGCGGGCGAGGCGGAGCCGCTGGTCAGCGCTAGGGCGGTGACGTCTGCCGCGGTCAGCGCGCCCTGCCTGGCCGGCCCGGCGGCGGGCAGGGCCGCGGGGGCACCGCTGCCGAAGTGCCCGATGACGAGGGACGCGGGCAGCTCACCGGCGGGCAGCGGCGCGGACTCGGCCGCGACCAGCTGTCCGTACGCCTCGGGCGACCGGCGGACGGTCTGCGCGGCGTTGTTGATCAGAATGTCGAGGGGACCCTCGGCGCTCACCGCGTCGGCGAGCGAGATCACCTGGGCCGGGTCGCGCAGATCGATCCCGACGATCTTCAGCCGGTGCAGCCATTCCGCGCTGTCCGGCATCGCCTTGAAACGCCGGACCGCGTCGTTCGGGAAGCGGGTGGTGATGGTGGTGTGCGCGCCGTCCCGCAGCAGCCGCAGCGCGATGTACATACCGATCTTCGCCCGGCCGCCGGTGAGCAGCGCGCGGCGCCCGGTGAGGTCCGTCCGGGCGTCGCGGCGCGCCCGGTTCTCCTTGGCACAGTCCGGGCAGAGCTGGTGGTAGAACGCGTCGACCTCGACGTAGCGGGTCTTGCAGATGTAGCAGGACCGGGGCCGTTCCAGGATTCCGGCGATCTCCGTGGTCACCGAGCTGGCGAGGGCCAGGCCCAGGGTCTCGTCGTCGATCCGGTCGGCCGCTCCGGTGGCCGTGGCCTCGGTCACCGCCTTGTCGTTGGCCGTCTTGGCGATGCGGCGCTCCTGCCGGCGGCGCTGCTTCACCGTCCGGTAGATGCCGGCGGTGGCGCGCCGTATGGTGATCGCGTCGGGGTGGTCGAGCGGCAGTGCGTCGAGTTCCTCCAGCACGCTCAGGCAGACCGCCATCCGCTCCACGTCGATACCCGTGCCATCGGCCCGGCCTTCCTCGGTCACCGTCATTTACCGCTGCTGCTTTCCTGGTTTCCAGGTTTCCTGGGATCGTTTGTTCGGATAAAGCTCCGGCGGAACTGTACGTAGCCGCGGGCGGCTCCGCCAAACCGGCCGGAGCCCCGGGCCGCCGGTGACCACGCGATGGCCGCTGCCGGGGGCCGGGCGGCGGGCGCGGACCGCCGCCGGGACGGTCACCCGGGGCGGCGCCCACCCGGAGGGCCAGCCGAGCCGGTCAGCACGCGACGCGGCGTCCCGCCCCACCCGCTGCCCGGCGGTGATCCCACACCCCTCCTCACCGTCCGGCCGGAGGTTCCCCGTGCGCGGCCGGGCGCGGGCGTGCGTACGGACACCGGCACCGTCCACCGAAGGCACGACGGCCTCGCAGGTCAGCGAGGCGGGGCCAGCAGACCGCCCAGCACCCGGGCGAGGGCGGCTTCGTAGCGGTCCGTCTCGTGGTGGTCCGCCTCGTAGCGGTCCGTCTCGATGTGGTCCGCGGGGCCGCCGACGGGCGTGGCGGCTTCGGTGAGGGCCGCGGCGAGCCGGGGGTGTCCGCCTGCTGCGGCGACCTGCCGCAGGTAGGCGGCGTGGTGGCGGGCGGCCGGTTCGCCGCCGCCGAGTTCGTGCTGGACGAACACCGCGGTGAACGCGTTCATCAGGGCGAACGCCTCCAACTTCGCGGCGGCGTCGGCCGGTTGGGCGGCGAGTACGCCGAGGACGTGCTCCAGGACATCGACGCCGTTCGGCCCCAGCACCGGCCTGGCCGTCACCAGGGCCGGGAGCCAGGGGTGCCGTCGCATGATCCGGCGGGCCTGCCGTCCGACCCCGACCAGGTCGGCAAGCCAGTCGCCGGTGGGCTCGGGCAGGTCGTACTCGGCCGCCGTGGAGTCGGTCATCAGGTCGAGCAGATCGTCGCGGGTGGCGACGTAGCGGTAAAGCGAGGCGGCGCCCGTCCCCAGCTCCGCGGCCACCCGGCGCATCGAGACCGCCGCCAGGCCCTCGCGGTCGGCGAGCGCCACCGCGGCGGCGGTGATCTCGGCACGGCTGCGCTCGGCGGGCCGCCCGACCGCCGCCTGTTCGGGACGCATCCAGATCACCATGTCCTGCCGACCGGCCACCCACGCCTCCCACAACCCGTTGTCCGCCCTGCCACCCACTGTTTGCGAACAGCGTACCCGAATGGCTAATGTCATTCGCGAACGACGTTCGCAAACCTAGGAGAGGCCATGTCCCGCCCAGCCCCCGGTCCGGTGCGCTTCGCACGCAACGGCGCCGTCCGGCTCGCCCTCACCGACCACGGCGGCACCGGTGGCGACCCCTTGCTGCTCGTCATGGGGCTCGCCGCCTCGCGCTTCTGGTGGCCGCAGGGGCTGCTCGACGCGCTGGTGGACCGCGGCTTCCACGTGGTGGTCTACGACCAGCGCGACGCCGGCGAGTCCACCCACCTGCCCGGCGCCCCCCGCCGCACCCCGCTCGCCACGCTCTTCCGCCGGCAGCCCCCCGCCTACAGCGCCGAGGACATGACCGACGACGCGGCCGCCGTCATGGACGCCGTCGGCTGGGACTCGGCGCACCTGTTCGGCCACTCCATGGGCGGCCTCCTGGCCCAGCGCATCGCACTGCGCCACCCCGGCCGGGTGCGCAGCGTCACCTCCTCGTCCGCCCTGCCCAGCGATGCGAAGGGCCTGGGCGTACTGCGTTGTCTGCGCCTGGGAACACCGCTGCGGATGGCCAGGATGCGCTTCCCGGAGGGGCGCGACGGCGACCTCGCCCTGGCGCTCGCGGTGGGCCGCGCCCTGGCCTCCCCCGGCTATCCGTTCGACGCGGACGACGTGCGCGACACCGTCGCCCGGGAGGCGGCGCGGGGTATCGCCGGATTTCGCGATCCGGATGCGCAGAGCCGCCAGATAGGCGCCAAGTGGTGCGGCGGGCGCCTCGCCGAACTGCGTCTGCCCGCCCTCGTCCTGCACGGGGAGGGCGACCAGATCCTGCGCACCGCGGCCGCCCGCCGCACCGCGGCGGCCATCCCGGGCGCCAGGCTGGTCACCTTCCCCGGAGTCGGCCACTTCCTGCCGCGCGAAGTCTGGCCGCGCTACGCCGACGAGATCCGGGCACTGGCGGACCACGCGGCCGGAGCCACCACCGCCGCCGCCTGAAGCCGGCCGCCGCACGGCCGTGCCACCGTCCGCGGGAAACGCGGGCGGGCCCGCGCCGTCGGGCGGCGGGACGGCGTAGACGTGGTGCGCGTAAACGTGGTGCGCGTAAACGTGGTGCGCCGTCCGGAACCGCGGGCGCAGAATGCCCCATGCTGTCGGATCACTGGCCCTTGCCGGGGCTGCGCGTGCGGACCGCCCGGCTGGAGCTGCGACTGCCCACCGAGGGCGAGTTGGCGGAACTGGCCGACGTGGCCGCCCAGGGCGTTCACGAGCCGGGCCGGCGGCCGTTCCTGACGCCCTGGACGGATCTTCCGCCGGCCGAGCGGGCGCGCGAGACGCTGCGGCGCCACTGGCACCGGCGCGGCACCTGGACGCCGCAGGACTGGACGCTCGACCTGGCGGTCTTCGTGGACGGCCGCCCGGTGGGTGTGCGGGAAGTGGAGGCCCAGGACTTCGGGATCCTCCGCGAGGTGGGGACCGCGTCCTGGCTCGGCCTCCGGCATCAGGGGCAGGGCATCGGCCGCGAAATGCGTTCGGCCGTACTGCACCTGGCCTTTGCCGGCCTCGGCGCCGAGGAGGCGACGACGATGTCGTACACCGACAACACCGCCCCGCTGCGCGTCTCCGACAAGCTCGGCTACCGGCCTGACGGCATCGCCCGGGACGTCCTGCACGGCAGCGCCGTCGTCTCAGCGGCTGCGCCTGACCCGGGACCGGTGGGAGCTGACGGACCGTCCGGAGGTCACCCTCAGCGGTCTGACGCCCTGCCTGCGACAGTGCGGCCTCGACCAGCCGGAGCAGGTATGAGGCTTACGCGATCCGCCCGGGACGCGGCCGGCCCCTGCCTCGCTCGCTTCCGGCTCCGAGCTGACGTCCCGTGCGACGGCCTCCGTCGCGGAGCCGGCCGGAGCCGGCGGACTGGGCCACGTCCGTTCCGTACGGCGCGCCGAGGCCGGACGCGTCGACGGGATACGGCCCTTCGGCCACACGGCGGTGCTCGCGGAACCGGCCGCCGCTCCCCCGAGAGCGGGGAGCGGCTGCCCCCGGCCGGCGCGGTGGCCCGATCCGGCTGCCCCGCCGCCGGGAGCCGACGGGCCACCCGACCGGAGCGGGCACGGGAAGTCGGGTCCGGCAGGGCGGTCCCTCCCTAACGTGAGTGACCGAAAGGGAAGGAGACCGGGGTGCTGGAGCCGTTGAACCAGACCATGGAGCACATCGAGCGCCATCTCGACCAGCGGATCGAGGTGGCCGAACTGGCCCGGATCGCGGTGACGTCGGAGTACCACCTGCGGCGGCTGTTCTCCGCGCTGGCGGGGATCCCGCTGTCGGAGTACATCCGGCGCCGGCGGCTGACCGTCGCGGGTGCCGAGGTGCTCGCCGGAGAGCGCACCCTGCTGGACGTCGCGGTGTGCTACGGCTACGGCTCGGGCGAGGCGTTCGCGCGGGCGTTCCGTGCCCTGCACGGGGTCGGTCCCGGCGAGGCCAGGCGGACCGGTGCGGCGCTGCGCTCCCAGCCACGGATGTCCTTCCGCCTCGTCGTCGAAGGGAGCACCACCATGCGGTACCGGACAGTGGAGAAGGAGGAGTTCCGTGTGGTCGGCAAGAGGGCTCGGGTCCCCCTCGTCCACGAGGGGGTGAACCCGGCCATCGCCGCGTTCGTCCAGGGCATCGGCCAGGAGACGCTACGGCGTATCGAGGTGCTGTCCGACCAGGAGCCGAAGGGAATCGTCTCGGTGTGCGACAACCTCGCCGACAGCCGGGCGGAGGGCACCGAACTCGACTACTACCACGGCGTCGTGACCCGTTCAGCCGCCCCTGAGGATCTGGACGCCTGCACCGTCCCGGCGGGGACATGGGCCGTCTTCGAGAACTCCGGGCCGTTCCCCCGGACGCTCCAGTATTTGTGGCGGGACGTGTTCACACAGTGGTTCCCGTCGAATCCGTACCGGAGCAGGCCGGGGCCCGAGATCCTGCGCACGCGGCTGTCGCCGGACGCGGCAGAGGCAGAGGCCGAGCTCTGGATTCCCGTGGAGCGGACCGCGGTCTGAGCCCACGGTGGTCCTGGGCCGGCTTCGGCCCAGGACCACCAGGACGCGCGGGAGATGCCGGGCAACGGTGCGGACCGAGCCACGCCGACGCAGCACGCCGAAGCGCCACGCCGCGGCCCGGGGCCACCGCCCGGCGCGCCATACGGAACAGCCCTTAGGGTCGGGCACCATGAAAATTCTCGTACTTGGCGGCACCTCGTTCGTGGGCCGGGCGATCGTGGCGGAGGCGCTGCGTGAGGATGCCGAGGTGACCCTGTTCAGCCGTGGCCGGACCGGCACCGGTCTCTTCCCGGACGTACCGCGGCGCACCGGCGACCGGGACACCGGTGACTACGCGGCGCTGCGCGACGGCAGCTGGGACGCGGCCGTCGACGTCAGCGGGTACGTACCGCGCCATGTCGGGCAGGCGACGGCGGCGCTCGGCGACCGGGTCGGCCGGTACCTGTTCATCTCCAGCAACGCGGTGTACGCCCGGACCGGCGTGGGACCGGGCGCGGACGAGGACGCTCCGCGCCGGCCGCCGGTGCGCGACACCGAGGAGCTCACCGAGGACACCTACGGGCCCCTCAAGGTGGCCTGTGAGGACGATGTGGTCGCCCGGTACGGGGCGCGGGCCACCATCGTGCGGCCGGGGAGGGTCGCCGGGCCGCACGACCCGTCGGACGTGTTCACCTACTGGGTGCGCCGGGCCGCCCGCGGCGGCCGGGTGGCGCTGCCGGGCCGCCCGGAGCAGCCCGTGCAGATCGTCGACTCGCGTGACCTGGCCCGGCTCGTGGTGCGGCTGCTGGCGGACGACCGGCCCGGTGCGTTCCACGCCATGGGCCCGGCCGAGCCCACCACGCTCGGCGGGCTCATCGAGACCTGTGCGCACGTGGCGGGCCGCCGGGTCGAGATCGTGCCGGTGGCGCCCGAGTCGGTCTCGCCGGTGTTGCCGGTGTTGCCGCTGGTGCGGTCGGACTGGCCTTCCCAGCAGCGCAGTACGGCGCGCGCCCGAGCCGCCGGGCTGCCCGCGACCCCGCTGGCGGTGACCGCGGCCGATGTACTGGCCTGGGACCGCGAGCGCGGCGAACCCCCGCTGTCGACCGGGCTGTCCCCGGCACAAGAGGCCGAACTGCTCGCCGGAGCCTGACGACCGGCCCCGTTCGCCACACCGCGGCAAGCGACGCCGCGTCACGTGCCGTGGAACGCCGGACACCAACGACCTGGTGGGTGATTGGGGTGGTGAGGTGGTCGGGCGGCTTGCGGGCGGTGTGATCTGGCGGTGTGGTGATCGTGGTGAACTGTGCGGTGCTTGGGCATCGGGTGCTGGCGGGTCTCTCGCGGCGGGACCTGGTGACCTGGTCGTCGTGCTCGCCTCTGCCTGGCGGGCTGTGGTCGAGGGCCGGCGTCACACCGCCCGTGGAGGTGCGCGTCGCCGCGCCGCCGGAGCAGGGCCCGGTACCGGCTTGTTCGCCGACCGGGTGGCCGCCACGCTGATCCATCTTTGGCACGATCTGCCGCATGCTGTCCTGGCCCTGCTCTTCGGAGTTGACCGGTCGACCGTCAGCCGGGCGATCGCCGAGGCAAGGGGCCTGCTCGCGTCCCGCGGCTTCGCGGTGCCCGATCGTCCGGGGATCCGGCCGCGGACCTGGCGGACGTCTTCGCCTGCGCGCAGGCCAGGGCATAACGCTGCGGCTGGACGCCACCGAGGCCGAGGTCCGCCGGCCCGTCTCCCCTCGCGGCGCAAGGCGGGCCGTCCTCTCCGGCAAGAAGAAGCAGAACACCATGAAGACCACCACCGTGGCGGACGAACGGGGCCGGACCCTCTGGGCGGAAACCTCCGCCCAGCACGGATGCACGACACCACCGCGATACGGGGCGAAAGCATCGACGGCCTCTTGCGTCGGTTCCCGAAGGCCGAAGTGCTCTTGGAATAAGGGTGCTTGGGACTCCGGCGCGACCACCCGGGCAAGGCGATCACCCGCCGAGGAAGCCGAACAAGATCTCACCGCCCGAGGTCCACGAAACCCGCGAACGGGCCCGCCACGAACACTCCTCCCGGCGCGTCCTCGGCATCCTTGCCACATTTGGCAAGAACCCTGTATTACGGCGGTTGTTCGGCGCTCCTGCGCGAGCACAGGCGAAATCCCGCCGCGCGCGGCGGGGTGAGACTGCTTCACCAGGCCCTGGTCGGGTTTGCCGAGCCGGTGAACCGCGCCGGGGAAGTCGAAGTGCCTGCACGGTGGGGTGGCGCGGCCGGTGCTCGCCGGCCGCCGGCCGTCCGGATCACCACGCCGCCTGTTGCCGCCCGGCACGCCGATGGCGGCCGCCGTGCCGTGGCCCCGCCGCCGTCATCGCCATGGGTACGCCGCGGGACTCAGGCAGGACTTGCGCAGCCATTGCTCGTCCAGAGGCCGTCGTTGGCGGGCTGTCGCAGGCGCCGTTGGGAGTAGGCGACGCGGATGACGTGGCATGTGGCCAGTGGACGGTATGTGACTTGATGTTGTTCATGTGGTCGCTTGAAGGTGTGGTGTCCCGGAGTTGAGGCCGGTCGCCGGGACCGGCCGTCCTGGTTCGGAGGAAACTCTTCGCTCCGCCGCCTACCACGGCGTGCACCACCGCTTCGCCGCGTACTCCACCGCCCGGTGCGAGCGCTGTGCGCCCAGCGCCACCTCAGGCGCGTCATCCCGGCGGGGCGGTCCGGCTCGCCCTCCCCGAAGTCGCCGACACCCACGTCGCGTACAAGCGGGAGAACGGCCCGGCCCCGGCGGCCAGGGTGCGCGGGGGGCCGTCCTCGACGATGCGGCCGCCGTCCATGACCAGGACCCGGTCGGCCGACAGCACCGTGGACAGCCGGTGCGCGATGATCACCGCGGTGCGGTCCGCGAGCACCTTGGACAGGGCCACCCGGACCGCGCGTTCGGTCGGGATGTCCAGGCTCGACGTGGCCTCGTCGAGCAGTAGGACGGTCGGGTCGGCGAGGAACGCCCGGGTGAGGGCGACCATTTGGCGCTGGCCCGCCGAGAGCCTGCTGCCGCGCTTGCTGACCTGGGTGTCGTAGCCGTCGGGCAGCGCCTCGATGACCCGGTCGGCGTGGACGGCCGCCGCCGCGGCGCGCAGGTCCTCGCGCGTCGCGTCCGGGCGGGCCAGCAGGAGGTTCTCCGCGATCGTGCCGGTGAAGAGGAAGTTCTCCTGCGTCACCAGGATCACCTCGCGGCGCAGCGTCTCGTCGGGCAGGTCGCGCAGGTCGACGCCGTCGAGCGTCACATGGCCCCCGGAGGGGTCGTAGAACCGGGCGGCGAGCTTGGCCAGGGTGGACTTGCCCGCACCGGTGGCGCCGACGACGGCGACGGTCTGGCCCGCGGGCACGGTGAGGTCGAAGCGCGGCAGGACCGGCGGTCCGGCGGGCGCGTAGCGGAAGTCGACGGCGTGGAAGGCGAGGCGCCCGCGTCCGGGGCGGTCGGCGGGCAGGGCGGCGGGGGCCGTGGGCTCGGGCACGGAGGGTTCGACGGCCAGCAGCGCGGCGATCTTCTCCAGGGCGGTGCTCGCCGCCACGTAGAGGTTGGTGAAGTGCGCCAGCTCGTCCAGCGGGTCGTAGAACTTGCGCAGGTAGAGCACGAAGGCCGTGAGGATGCCGAGCTGGAGGCTGCCCTCCGACAGCCGCCAGCTCCCGATGGCGAGGACGAGGACGAGCGCGGTGTTGCCGACCAGGCGCACCCCGGAGGTGTAGCGCGCGACGAAGCCGAGCGCCTCGGTCTGAGCCTCGAGGAAGTCCTCGTTGAGGGTGTTCATGCGGGCGGCCTTGCGGTGCTCGGCGCGGAAGGTCTGCACCGCCCGGATGCCGCCCAGGGTCTCGCCGAGCTCCGTGAGGATCTCTGCGACGGTGTTGCGCGCCCTGCGGTACGCGCGGCGCGAGCCCTCGCGGAACCAGCGGCTCAGCAACAGGAGGGGGAAGAAGGAGAACAGCACGACCAGCGCCATGGGCACGTCGAGCCAGAGCAGCAGCACGGCGATGCCGGCCACGGTGAGCAGCGAGGTCAGCAGGCCGTCCAGGCTGCCCTCGACCAGGTCGCGCACGGCGTCGATGTCCGCGGTCAGCCGGGAGACGACGCGGCCCGAGGTGTAGGCGTCGTGGAAGGCGACCGGCAGCCGCTGCGCCTGCCGGAAGATGCGCATGCGGAGGTCGTACAGGACGGCCTGGCCGACGGAGCCGGAGATCCGGAAGAAGGCGTAGCGGGCGGCGGCCGACACCGCGGTGCAGACGGCGAACCCGGCGACGCACCACACGAGGGTGCCCGCGCGGCCGTCGGCCGCGCGGGGCACACCGCTGTCGATGGCGCGGGCGATGAGCAGCGGGCCGGCGAGCTGGCCGGCGTTCTCCAGCACCAGCGCGGCGAGGGCCACGCCCGCGCGCCACAGCCAGGGGCGCATGAGGTCGGCGAACAGCCGCCGGGACCGGGCGCGGACGCGGCGCTGGGTGGCCTTGTCGAGGACGGACAGGTCCTCGGCGGCGTCGAGGCCGGGGTACGCCCCGGGGGCCGCGGCGGTGGACGAGGCGTGGGCGGCGGGGCCGTGCGGGGCTCCCGTGGAGGTGGTCACCGCGGCGTCGCCTCCTGCCAGGACTCGGGTGCGGACATGAGGTCCCGGTAGTGGGGACAGCTCGTGAGCAGTTCCTCGTGGGTGCCGACGGCCGTGATCCGCCCGTCGGCGA
Source organism: Streptomyces sp. x-80 (assembly GCF_046549095.1). Lineage (NCBI taxonomy): Bacteria > Bacillati > Actinomycetota > Actinomycetes > Kitasatosporales > Streptomycetaceae > Streptomyces > Streptomyces sp. x-80. Next base: position 173,636 of record NZ_JAJPWM010000015.1, on the reverse strand, counting down.
GGACGGCGACCCGGTCGGCCATCCGCGCGGTGTTGGGGCGGTGGGCGACGACGAGCGCGGTCGCGTCGGTGAGCACGCCGCGCAGGGCCTTCTCCACCTCCGCCTCGGTGTGCAGGTCCAGGGCGGAGAGCGGGTCGTCTAGGACGAGCAGGGCGGGCCTGCCGAGGACGGCCCTGGCGAGGGCCAGCCGCTGGCGCTGGCCGCCGGAGAGGGTGAGGCCCTGCTCGCCGATGCGGGTGTCGAGCCCGTCCGGGCTGAGGGCGTCGGCGAACTCCTCGGCGCGGGCGATGCGCAGGGCCTCACGGAGGGTCTCCTCCGACGCGCCCGGGAGGCCCAGGATGACGTTCTCGCGGATGCCGGCGGAGGAGAGCATCGCGTCCTCGAAGGCGCAGCCGATGCGGGCGCGCAGGTCGTGCAGGGGCATGTCGCGGACGTCCACACCGTCGAGGGTGACCCGGCCTGCCGTCACATCGGTGAGCCGGGGCACGAGGGCGGTCAGGGTGGTCTTGCCGGATCCGGTGGCACCGACGAGCGCCATGGTCTCGCCCGGCCGTACCTCCAGGTCGACGCCGCACAGCAGGGACCGGGGGGCGCCGGGGTACCGGAAGCGGACGTCCTCGAACCGGAGATGGCCGCCGGGTGCCGCAGCCGGCCGCCGGGCCGGCGGCCGCTCCGGCGCGGCGCCGGGATCGCCGTGGGGGGCCGCGGCCGCCCCCCGGCCGTACGCCCGCTCCTCGGGCGGGTCCGTGACGGCCGGGACGCTCTCGCGCAGTTCCCAGTAGCGGTCGCAGGCCGACGCCGCCGTGCTGGTCTCGGACAGGGCCCAGCCGATGCACTCGGTGGGCCAGCGGAGATAGGTGCTGATGGTGATGGCGGCGACGACGTCGCCGAGGGTGAGGCTGCCGTGGATGATGCCGGTGGTGCCGACGCCGAGCAGCCCGGCGATGCCGAGGTCGGGCAAGACGAGCACGGCCGCCGAGAGGGCCGCCATGATGCGGACGATGTGCAGCTCGCTGCCGCGCAGCAGGCGGGCCTGGTCGCGGAAGAGCCCGGTGCGGACGCGGGTGCGGCCGAAGGACTTCAGCAGCCGCATCCCCAGCATGGTCTCCTCGACGATGGTGGTGAGGTCGCCGGACTGGTCCTGGATCCGGCGGGCCACGACCTTGTAGCGGGTCTCGTTGACGTAGGAGATCAGCAACAGCGGTGCGGAGCTGCACAGTCCGACGAGGGCGAGCAGGGGCGCGATGGTGAACAGCAGTCCCAGGCCGACGACGAGCGTCACGCTGTTGACGATCAGGAAGAGCGCGGCGAAGGCCAGGTACTTCCGCAGCGTCACCAGGTCGCCCACGGCCCGGGACAGCAACTGGCCGGTCTGCCAGCGGTCGTGGAAGGCGACGTGCATGCGCAGCAAGTGGTGCAGCAGATCGGCCCGCATGCGCGCCTCGACCAGCGCGGTGGGGCGGGCGATCAGCTTGCGGCGCGCGTAGAAGAGCAGTGCCTCCCCGGCGCCGAGCACGGCCACGAGGGCGATCAGCCAGGGCAGGGCGCCGTAGTCGCGGGTGGTGAACGGGCCGTCGATGACCCGCTGGACCACCAGGGGGATGCCGAGCCCGCACAGCTGCGCGCCCAGGGTCGCGGCGAGCGCTCCCAGGACGGGACGCCGGACGGGTCTCAGGTACGGGGCGAGCCGCCTCAGGGAGGCGAGTGACGAACTTGTTCTGCGGGCGGTGACGGGGTCGGCGCTCAATACGGGGCTCCTCACGCTCTCTTTTCCGCGTCCTCGGCTGCCGCTTCCCAACCTAGCGGCAGATGACGGGACTTCGTGTCGCCGGCACCGCCGCCCGTGCTAGCCTGAGGCGAATTCCGCCGCTATTCTCCGCTGCCGCACAGAACGGGAGAGCCCCAGTGCCGGAAAACCGTCCCACGGATCTCGGCGAAATCACTTCGGACGACATCTACGCGAAACTCCGTAACGACCTCGATTTCTGGGAGCCCCAGGTCCGCCGGGCGCTGGATTCCCTCGGACTTGCCGCCCCCGGCACGCTGCGCATTCCCGGTGAGAGCACCAATCCGGTGGTGCTCACCGACACCGGTCTCGCCGTCAAGCTCTACGGCGAACACTGGTGCGGTCCGGAGAATCACGCCGCCGAACTGGAGGCGTACGAGGTCCTGGCGGGGCACGGCCTGCCGATCCCCCGCCTAGTGGCGCGCGGGGAGTTGAGTCCCGGCACGGACGCCTGGCCGTGGCCGTTCCTGGTGATGGAGGCGACGTCCGGGATCACCTGGCGGGAGGCGATGCAGGCCCTGGACCGGCCCCGGCTGCTGACCCTCGCGCGCCGCTTCGGTGCCGTGCTGCGGCAGGTGCACGAGGTGCCGCTGACCGGCACGGCCGCGCTGCGCCCGGAGTCGGACGTCTTCGCCGAGCTGCTGCGCGAGCGCCGGGAGGCCACGCTGGAGGACCACCGGGAGTGGGGCTATCTCTCGCCCCGTCTCCTGGCGGACGTGCCGGACTTCCTGCCCGAGGTCGACACGCTGCTGGCCGGCCGGAAGCCGGTGCTGGTCCACGGCGACCTGCACGGCACGAACCTCTTCGTCGACCCGGCGGCCGAGCGGATCACCGGCCTGATCGACTTCACCGACGTCTACGCGGGCGATCCGCGCTACGGCCTCGTCCAGCTTCACCTGAACGCGTTCCGGGCCGACAAGGAGCTGCTGGCCGCGGCGCTGGAGGGCGCCGGGTGGGAGGTGCCGCCCGGGTTCGCCGAGGAGATGCTGCAGTTCACGTTCCTGCACGACTTCGACGTGCTGGAGGAGGTCCCCGCCGATCTGACCGGCGTCGAGGACATCGGCGAGCTGGCACGTCTGCTCTGGGGCGTCTGAGGGCGCGGGCACCGCACCGGCCGCGGGGCCCCTCACCGGGCCCCGCCTCTGCCGCCCGCTGCATCGCCGGACCCCGCGCGCGGGGTCCGGCCGGCCTCCGCGGGCGGCTCCCGGCGGGGCTCCTGACGGCCCCCCTGCCGGAGCTGCTGGTGGAGCTCCCGATGAAAGCGGAAGGCGTCCTCGATCATGGTGTCGAGGTCCGGCCGGTCCGGCTTCCAGCCGAGTTCGCGGCGGATCCGCTCGTTGGAGGCGACGAGGGCGGCGGGGTCGCCCGAGCGCCGCGGGGCGTCCCTGACGGGGACCGGGCGGCCCGTGGCCCGGCCCACGGCGGCCAGCACCTCCCGCACGGAGAAGCCGGTGCCGTTGCCCATGTTGTAGATCCGGTGCTCGCCGGGGACGGCTCCGCGCAGCGCGGCCACGTGCGCGTCCGCCACGTCGGCGACGTGGACGAAGTCCCGTACGCAGGTGCCGTCGGGGGTCGGGTAGTCGCCGCCGAACACGGCGAACTCCGGGCGCCGGCCCAGGGCGGCGTCCAGGGCGAGCGGGATGATGTGGGTCTCGGGCGTGTGCCGTTCACCGAACCGCCCGACCGCCCCGGCCACGTTGAAGTAGCGCAGGCTGACCGCGGCCAGGCCGTGGGCGCGGGCGTAGGCGGTGAGCGCCAGGTCCACGGCGAGCTTGGAGTCGCCGTAGGGGTTGGTGGGGACGGTGGGGGCGCTCTCCTCGATCGGGACGCGTTCCGGCTGCCCGTAGACGGCGGCGGTCGAGGAGAAGACGATGCGGCCGACCCCGGCGGCGAGCATGGCGTCGAGCAGGGTGAGCGACTCGGTGGTGTTGCCCTGCCAGTAGCGCTCGGGGCGGCGCACCGAGTCGTCGATGAGGGCGCGCCCCGCCAGGTGCACCACGGCGTCGTGGGTTCCGGGGGCGCCGAGGACCTCGGCCGCGCGGGCCATCGTCCCGCGCACGAAGCCGGCGCCTTCGGGGACGGCTTCGGCGAAGCCGGTCGACAGGTCGTCGAGGACGGTGACCCGGTGCCCCTCCTCGACCAGCCGGTGCGCGACGACGCTGCCGATGTACCCCGCGCCTCCGGTCACCAGGATCTTCATCAGCGTTCCCCTTCCAGCAGGAGGCCGACCGCGGTGCGCAGGTCGGGGGCGACGAGGTCCGCCGCGGTGCCGCCGGGCGCGTCGGCGAGGCGCACCGTGGCGGTGCCCGCGGCCCGGCCCGCCAGGACGTCCGTCTCCGCGTCGCCGATCATGACGGTGTTGCGGAGGTCGAGGTGCGGGAAGTCCCCGGCGGCGCGCGTCAGCAGGCCGGGGGACGGTTTGCGGCAGTGGCAGTCGCCCTTCTCGTGGACGCAGCAATAGCAGGCGTCCAGAAAGGCGCCGGCTTCCCGCAATAATTCCGTCAGTCGTTTCTGTACAGCGGCCAGGTCGATTTCCGACATCAGGCCGCGGGCCACTCCACGCTGGTTCGTGACGAGAATGGCCGGACGTGCGGCGGCGTTGATGCGGCGCACCGCGGCGGCCGCGCCGGGCAGCAGCGTCAATTGCTGCGGGGACGTCACGTATTCGCCCGGCGGCGGCTTCTCGTTCAGCGTTCCGTCCCTGTCCAGAAAGAATGCGTCCGGCGTGGCGAGGATCCTGTCCCCGCATCGGCGCACTTCCGTCGCGGCGTATTTCACGTTACGGTTCCGTTCATTCCCAATCGTCTGTTCTGGAGGGTGATACCCGAATGGGTCGGACGGATCGAACAGCACCCCGAATTCTCTTCGCCTCGGCCAATGAATCGGCCCCGTGGGGACCGAGCGAGACCAACTGGGCGCTGGCCGCGGAGCACTGGCTCCGCGAGGGCGCCGACATCCACGCGAGCATCAAGGGCTGGGAGGAGGTCCCCGCCGAGCTGGCCGCGCTGGAGCGGGCCGGGTGCACGGTGCACCGCAGGTGGGATCCCGCCCCCTACGACCAGCGCCCTGTCCATGAACTCCCCTGGTCCGAGCAGCAGTCGAGCATCCTGGAGGAGATCCGCCCCGATTTCGTCGTCGTCTCCCAGGGGGACAACTACGAGGGTCTGGGCTGGATGGAGGAGTGCCGGCGGCGGGGCTTCCCCTACGTCGCGTACTCCAACTCGGCGTCCGACTACGAGTGGTGCCCCGACGACGTGGCCGAACGGCTGGCGCGCGGCTACGAGGGGGCACTGGCGTCCTTCTTCGTCTCCGAGGGAAACCGCAGCCTGACGGAGCGCCAGGTGGGTGGGCCGATTGCCAACGGGCGTGTGGTGCGCTGCCACTTCAAGGTGGACTACGCCGCCGCCCCGCCCTGGCCCGGGGACGACGGCCGCGTCAGGCTGGCCTGCCTGGCCCGCCTCGACCCCAACGGCAAGGGCCACGACGTGCTCTTCGACGTGCTCGCCCTGCCCAAGTGGCGCGAGCGGCCGGTGACCCTCTCCGTCTACGGGGCGGGCTCGCACGAGCGCGTCCTGCGGGCCCTCCGGGACCGGATGGGGCTGACGAACGTCGAGTTCGCCGGGTACGCCGAGGACATCGAGAGCATCTGGCGCACCCACCACGCCCTCGTGCTGAGCTCCCGCGCCGAAGGGCTGCCGACCGTCATCATCGAGGCGATGCTGTGCGGCAGGCCGGTGGTGGTCAGCGATGTGGCGGGCAATGCCGAGCTGCTGGAGGACGGCGTCACCGGGTTCGTCGCCGCCGCACCCGCCGCCGCGTGTTTCGACGAGGCGCTGGAACGGGCCTGGCAACGGCGCGCCGAATGGCCGGAGATCGGCCGCAAGGCCGCCGAGGCCGTCCGGCGCGAGATCCCGCCGGACCCGATCGCCCTGCTGGTCGAGCAGTTCAAGGCGCTCGCCGGGGTGTGAGGGACGTGCGCGTACGGCCGGGCGGCGGGCGCCGCCCGGCCGTACGCGCTCCGCCGAAAGCGCGGTCGGGCCCCCGCGGGCCGGTGGTGGCTGGTCGCGCAGGTGCCCGTGCCCCTTCGGGACGCCGGTACGGCACCGGACTCCGGCAGAACCGCTCAGTGTGCCGCACCCCCCGCCACCGGGCCGCAGCCCGAGCCCTTCCCTGCCACCGCCCGGCCGCGCCAAGGGGCCGCCCCGGCCACCGCCCGGCCACCGCAGGAGGCACCCCCCGCCGCCGGGCCGGGGCGTGCCGCATCCCCCGCCACCCGGCCGACGCAGGGACCACCGCGGGGACCGCCGCCGGCTGCGCCAGGAGCGCATCATGCCTCCCTCAGGTGCTCGGCGGCCGCTTCCGGCTCCAGCGGGGTGAAATAGATGCCGCTGCCCAGCTCGCCCGCCGCGATGTAGCGGGGCACTCCGGGGGCCCGCCACACGGCGTTGATCTCCACGTACAGGTGCGCCCACGGCCAGGACCGGCCGTCGGCGGGGCGCTGGTGCACCCAGAGGAAGTACGGGGCGGGCGCGCCGAAGAGGGCGTCGAGCCGGCCGAAAGCGGTGCGCAGCAGGGCGGCCAGCGCGCCGCGCCCCTCCGGTCCCGCCTCGGTCAGATCCGCGACGTGCTCGCGCGGCGCGATCCGCAGGGCGTAGGGGAACAGCGGTGCCTGAGGCACCCAGGCCCGCCAGTCGCCCTCCTCGGCCACCACCAGTTCCTTCGCCGGTGCCTCGCACAGCGCGCAGCGGCCCAGTCCGCCGCCGCGGGCCAGCAGCGCGGCCGGGGCGTCGGGGACCTCGGCGAGGCCGAATGCCTGGCCGTGCGGGTGGTCCACGGTGGCTCCGGCATCGGCGCCCCGGTTCTCGAAGAGCAGCACGTAGGCGACGTCGGGGCGGGAGCCCAGCGCGACCGTGCAGTCGTGCCAGAGCTCCACCGCGGCCTCGGCCCGCGCGGCTCCCATGGTGCTCCAGGACGCCTCGTGCTCCGGACAGTAGAGCAGGACCTCGCAGCGTTCCCCGTCGAGCGCGGGCCACCGGTTGGGGAACCGGCGGACCGCGTACGGCGTGGGGGCCTCCAGGCCGCCGGGGCAGAAGGGGCAGTCCGCGCCGCGGTTGCGCGGCCTGCCCTGCCTGCTGCCGTTGACCACCACGCGGACCCCGGTGAGCGGGTCCGTCCGCAGCTCAGCCACGCGGCCTGCCCTTCCGGGCGGGGAACGCCCGGCCGCCCCGCCCTGCGGCGCGGCCGTCCGCCGGGTCGCTCAGTGGGCCGTTCGACGAGGGCGCCGGGTCACTCATGGGCACGGACGGCCACCCTGATCGCGTCGGCGTCACTCTGGTCGGCCAGCAGGAACGCCTTGCCCGCCTCCGCCAGCGGCAGCACGTCGGTGATGACGTGCTCGGTGCGGACGGCGCCGCGGGCGAGCAGGTCGACGGCGCGGGGCATGTAGTGGGCGGGCCCCATGACACCGATGGTCTCCATCAGCTTGAGCGTCCAGTTGGCGGACAGGAGCTCGACCTGCTTGCCGACGCGGTAGCCGATGATGCCCACGCGCCCGCCGGGGGCGACCAGGTCGACGGCCCGCTGCAGGGCCTCGGGTTCCCCGCAGGCGTCGATGACGACGTCGGGCAGGCCCGCCGGGCCCGTGGCGGCGATCCACTCGGCGACCTGCTCGTCGCCGGAGAGCGCGGTGTCCGCGCCGAGGCGGCCCGCCGCGGCGGCACGGTTCTCGCGCGGGTCGACGGCCAGGACGACGCGGGCGCCCGCGGCCCGTGCCGCCTGGAGCACGTTGAGGCCGATGCCGCCGCAGCCGACGACGGCGACCCGCTCTCCCGCCTCCAGCCGCACCCGGTGCAGCGTGTGCAACGCGACGGCCAGCGGTTCTGCCTGAGTGGCAGTCAGCAGGTCGAGACCGTCGGGCAGCGGTACGAGGTTCCCGGCCGGCACCGCGATGTACTCGGCGCAGGCGCCGGGGTCGGTGAAGCCGAACTCCTTCAGTTCCGGACACATCACGCGCTGGTCGGCCCGGCACCACCGGCAGTGGCCGCAGGCCATGGCGATCTCGCCGGCCACCCGCGCGCCGGTCGCGACCAGCGGGCTGCGGCTCTCGACGACGACACCGCTCCACTCGTGGCCGGGGACGGCCGGGAAGGCGGAGCCGTGCCAGGCGTTGTTGAAGAGGGAGACGTCACTGCCGCAGATCGCGTTGTGCGAGACGCGGACCAGTGCCCAGCCCTCGGGCGGACGGGGGTCGGGCACGGTCTCCACGGTCAGGTCGCGTGGTCCGTTCAGCACGGCTGCCTTCATGTACGGGGACCTCTCCGGTAGTCGCTACGGGTCATCGGTGTGCGGGTTCGGCGGTGCTGTCGCGCAGGGACTGGGTGACGAAGTGGAAGATCACGCTGTGCATCGCCTCGGCCATGCCCACGTCCATGGTGGGGGTGTTGACCTCCAGGTCGGCGAGCTCGCGCAGGGTGCCGCCGGTGCCGGCGGTGACCGCCAGCACCCGCAGCCCGGACTCCCTCGCCCAGCGGGCGGCGGCCACCACGTTGGGGCTGGTGCCGGAGCAGCTGATCACGAGCAGCCGGTCGCCGGGCCGCGCCAGCAGCCGCAGGGGCTCGGCGAAGACCCGGTCGTAGCCGCAGTCGTTGGCGTAGGCGGTCAGCATGGACAGGTTGTCGGCGAGGGATATGGCCCGCAGCGGGCGTCCGCCCTCGGTGTGGGTGCCCTTGAGGAGGTCCTGCGTGAGGTGGGACGCAGCGGAGGCGCTGCCGCCGTTGCCCGCGAGGAAGACGGTGGCTCCGCTGCGCCGGACCTCGTCGAGCTCGGCGATGAGGTCCCGCACCTGGTCGCCCATGGCGTCCAGCAGGGGGCCCGCGGTGGCCAGGTACTCGCTCCACCGGCCCTGCGGCCGGCCGCCGTCGGAGGACCCCCCGGAGGAGGCCGTGGAGGTGTCCGTCGCGAGGAAGTTCTGGGTCATCTGCATACCTGCCGTCGTGTCGAGGATGCGTACGGCCGCGGCGCCGCGGACCGGTCAGGAGACAAGGTCCTCCTCCGTGTCGTGGGCGGGCTCCGCGTCGTGGACGAAGTCCTCCTCCACGTCGTGGTCGACGTAGCCCGCCCCGCGCAGGTCGTCGGTCTCGCCGTCGAGCTCGCGCCAGTCGGTGAGGAAGGTCGGCCCGTAGCCGTAGGCCACCAGCAGCCGGTCGCCGGGGGTGCGCTTGCGCCGGGTGCCGTGCATCAGCGCCTCGTTGAGCACCACCACGTCACCGGCGCGCACATAGAGGTCGGACAGGGTCGGGAAGCCCTCGTCGATGAGCGAGGCGCGGGCACCGCGTTCGGCGCGCGGACGCAGTAACGGGAAGTTGGCCTTGTGCGAACCCTGGATGTAGCAGAAGGAGCCGTCCTCACGGGAGGTGATGTCGCTGAGGTAGACGAGGGTTTTGACGTACGGGCAGTAGAGCTTGCCGTCGTGGTAGGTGTGCGTGATGGACATGTCGCGGCCGACGGTCCCGCCGCCGAGGTCCAGCAGTTCGGAGTTGCCGCCGTGCAGGTAGAGCACGCTGTCGGGGCCGCGACGCAGGCCGTAGCCCTCCAGCAGGCGCAGCGGCTGGTTGACGACCTCGCGGACGGGGCCGACGAGCCGCGGGTCGAGGGCGGTCCGGGCGAAGAGCTCGCTGGCGGCGGACAGGTCCCTGAAGCGGTCGGTGTTGGCGAAGCCGGAGTCGGCCGGGGTGATCCGTTCGAGTTCGGCGCGCATCGCGGCGACCTCGCCGGCGTCGAAGGCGCCGCGGATCAGCAGGAATCCGGTGGTGTCGAAGAGGTAGAGCTGCTCGGGGGAGAGCGCGGGCATGGCGGTCACCTCTCCACGGACGTGTCCAGAGCGGCCCGCAGCGCGGCGAGGACGGCGTCGGCGTCGTCCTCACCCATGCGGGTGTGCAGGGGCAGGGCGATGTGGTGGGCGCACAGGTCCTCGGCGACGGGGAAGCGCCCCACGGGGATCCGGCCCGCGAAGACGGGCTGTGCGTCGAGCGGCATCTCGTAGATCTCGCCGCCGAGTTGCACCCCGGCCTCCCGCATCCGGGCGCGCAGGGCCGCCCGGTCCACGGCGGGGTCGAGGGCGACGACGTACTTGTACCAGCTCGCGGGGGCGTGCTGTGGCAGGACGGGCCGCACGTGCGGCAGGCCGTACAGGCCGGCGGTGTAACGCTGGGCGAGCCGGTCGCGGATCTTGAGGAATTCGTCGAGGCGGCGCAGCTGGGCGCGGCCGACGGCGGCGTGCAGCTCGCTCATGCGGGCGTTCTCGCCGAGGACGGTGTGGTGGCTGCGCCACTCCTCCGGTTTGCCGAGGTTGCGGTAGAGACGTACGCGCGCGGCGAGTTCGTCGTCGTCGGTGGTGACCATGCCGCCTTCGGCGGAGGTGATGACCTTGGTGGCGAAGAAGGAGAAGGCGCCGGCCACGCCGAAGGTCCCGGCGTGGCGTCCGCCGAGGCGGCTGCCGTGGGCGTGCGCGCAGTCCTCCAGCAGCCACAGGCCGCGCCGGGTGCACCAGTCGGCGATCGCGGTGACCTCGGGGGTGATGATGCCGCCCATGTGGACGAGGAGGACGCCCGCGGTCGCGTCGGTGACGGCCTGCTCCAGGGTGCGGGAGCTGGGCGCGAGGGTGTCCGCCTCGACGTCCACCAGCCGTACCCGCAGGCCCGCGAGGAGGGGCGCCGCGGCGGAGGAGTAGAAGGAGTTGGCCGGGACGAGCACCTCGCCGTCGCCGTGCTCGCCCGCCGTGGCGCGCAGGGCGCAGACCAGGGCGGCGGTGCCGGAGGCGACGGCGACGGCGTGCCGGGCGCCGGTGAAGCGGGCGGTCTCGGCCTCGAAGGCAGCGACCTGTTCGCCCTGGGCGAGCTGTCCGGTCTCCAGGGAGGTGCGGACGGAGGCGAGGATCGTGTCGATGTCGGTGTCCGAGAAGTCCGGACGCACCGGCACCACCTTGGGGTTCGTCACCGGCTGTTCGCCTCCGCCGTGGCTCCGCGGGCGGCGAGCTCCATGCGCAGCCCTTCGTCGATGGTGATCACGGGTTTCCAGCCGAGCTGTTTGCGGGCCTTGGCGGTGGAGACGAAGCGCTGGGAGTAGACGAGTTCGCCACGGCGGGTGGGTTCCTCGCGGTGTTCGACGGGCACGCCGCCGAAGAGCTCCGAGACGCGGTCGGCGAGTTCCCGGGTGGTGACGATCTCCGGGCCCTCCAGGTTGTAGACCTGGTGGGCGGCGACGGGGGCGGTGGCGCGGAAGAAGGCGTCGGCGAGGTCGTGCACGTGCAGGAAGGCGCGGCGTTCGGTGCCGTCGCCGAAGACGGTGAGCGGCTTGCCCTCGGCGGCCAGCCGCAGGAAAGCGGAGACGACGAGGCCGGGCCACATCCCGGGCCCGTAGACGGGGCTGTAGCGCAGCACGGTGGATTCGAGGCCGCGGAGCCTGGCGTAGTCGCGGGCCAGCAGCTCCTTGGCGATCATCGAGGTGGTGTAGAAGTGGCCGGCGCCGGTGGGCAGGAACGGCTCGTCCTCATCGATGGCCTCGACGCGCATGGCGTTGTAGACCCAGCAGCTCCCCGCGATGACGACGCGGGAGACGCCGGCTCCGGCGGCGGCCTCCAGGACGGCGGCCGTGCCGGTCACGTTGACGTCCATGGCGGTCACGGGGTCGGCGAGGACGGCCCTGGCGTCGGCGACCCCGGCCAGGTGCATGACGACGTCGGGCCGCCGGGCGGCGAGGAGCGCGGCCAGGTCGTCCTTGGCCGTGACGGACAGGGCCGTGCCGGGGTACGGGTCGTCGGGTGTCCACCGGGTGTCGACGACGTGGACCTCGTGACCCTCCTCGTGGAACTTGCGGGCCACGTGCCGGCCGATGAAGCCGGATCCACCTGTCACCAGGCAACGCATCAGGACCTCTTCCGAAGGCTGGGAGAAGGGAGCAGGGTGGCAGGGGCCGCCGCACAGCCGTCGTCCGCGTCCGGCGTGTCCTCCAGCACGGTGAGGAAGTGCCGGTCGGCGAGTTCCTCCGTGGTGTGCTGCTGGGGGACGCGGAAGTCGCGGCGGGTGCGCTGCTCGTGGGGGGTGAGCCTGCCGACGCTGCCCATGCAGTTGCGGCAGGCCCGCAGGGGTTCGGGGCGCCGGAGGTGGTCCAGGAGCCGCTGGGCGAACCCGGGGTCGTCGGCCAGTGGCAGGGCGTCCGCCCAGATGTCGTCGCGGTCGGCGAGGACCTGGGGGATGAACACCGACTGCGGGCAGGTGAAGAAGTGCCCCTCGTAGACGGTGTGGCAGCGCCAGACGTGCGCGATCTGGCAGGTCGTCCAGATGCGCCGGACCAGGTGGTCGTCGTCGGTGCCGTGCTCGGAGTAGGAGTAGCGGAAGTGGGAGTAGTGGGCGACGGTGAGGGTGACGCCGTGCTCGGCCGCGCGGGCCTCCACGCGTTCGCGCTGCTCCCGGCCCAGTTCCCGGCCGGGGTAGACGGAGATCTCCACCTCGTCCACGGCCGCCCAGAAGTCCTCGCCCGCGCGGGGCAGCAGGATCCCGTTGGTGCAGACGAGGATGCGGGGAGCGATGCCCGAGGCCCGGACGGCGTGCAGGATCTCCACGAGCCGGGGGTGCAGCAGTGGTTCACCGCCGAGCACCTTGACGAACTGGGCGCGGAAGGACCGGGCCAGGACGTCCAGGTCGCGGGCGATGGTCTCCGGGTCGGCCAGGGAGCGGGTGAAGGCCGGTGAGAGATGGCTGCAGGACGCACAGCCGAGGTTGCAGTGGTAGGCGACGTTGATCTCGCAGCCTTCGGGGGTTTCGACCTTGCCGTTCACCATGCGATAGGTCATCGATTCACCATGCGGTAGGTGGTCATCGAACTGCCTCGTCCTCGCTCGGTAGGTGTGCTCGCTCCCGGCGCTCAGTCCCGCCAGGAGAAGGACGCGTCGAAGGGGCGGCTGAAGTCGTTGGAGTATCCGCCGAGGTGGTAATGGAGCGTGGGCCTTCCGGTGCACGAGACGGGTTCCCGAAGCTCGCGCAGGCTCATGGCCAGCTTGTCGTCCTCGCCGATGAGCCGTTCCTCGTCCCGGGCGTCGAACTCGTCGGTGAAGGGGACCTCCAGCAGCAGTTCGCGGGAGAGCAGCCACTCCCCCGTGTCCACGGAGATCACCGGCTCGGGCACGTCCAGCGGGTCCAGCCGGTCGCGGCGGACGCAGGTGCCGGGCTGTACGACGCCCTTGGCACGCATGCGCGCGTACTCGGCGCGCCCTTCCTCCGGGTCGCGGGCCCAGGGGTCGCGCTGTTCCAGATAGGGGGTGCCGTCCCGGTTCAGCATGCGCAGGTGCGAATGCACGGCGCGATGGCCGGTGCGCGCGGCGCACTCCAGAAGGCTGTCGAGGTGGTCGGGCTCCCAGGTGTTGTCGTCGTCGAGGAAGGCGATCCAGGGGGCGTCGCTGATCCGTACGGCCATGTTGCGCAGGCGTGACGAGCGGCCGGGGCCCGATACGTCGCCGGGGCCGCGGCTCGCGAGGATCCAGCGGACGTTGGCGGGCAGCGGCCCGGCCTCGCGCAGGGAGCGGTGGGAGGCGTCGCAGTCGTCTAGCACGATCACGTGCTCGTGGGGGGCGCGGATCTTCTGTTCCTGGACGCTGCGGATGGCGCGGGCCAGCAGCTCCGGCCGGGTTCGGGTGATGGTGACGACGGATACCAGCACGAGGGGGCCGCCCTTCGGGTGTGCGGAGGGGGACGGGGGCTCGGCGGGACACGCGCCGGGGGGCGCGGCCCGCCGTCGTTCAGAGGGGGACATACCTGGCCTCGCTGCCGCTGTCGGTGAACCGGAACGGCAGGGCGCGCAGCCCGGCCTCGGCCATCGCCCGGCGCACCTCGGCCTGCCGGCCGGGCTCGCACACCAGCAGCAGGAAGCCGCCGCCGCCCGAGCCGAGCAGCTTGCCGCCCGCCGCGCCCGCCTCGACGGCGCGGTCGTGCAGGGCCTGCAGCGCCGGACTGCTCACCCGGGAGCCGAGTTTGGACTTGAGCCGCCAGTGCTCCCCGACGAGCCCGGCCACCCCGGCGATGTCGCCGGCGCTCAGGCACTGCACCATCTCGTCGGCGAGGCGCCGGATCGCGTGCAGCCGGGTGAGGGACTCGCGGTGGCCTTCGAGGGTGCGCCGGTTCTGCTCGGCCAGGACGTCACCGGCGTCCCGGCTGATGCCGGTGTGGAAGAGCATCAGCCGCTCCTCCAGCCGGTCGCGCACGCGGGGCGGGAGTGCGAGGGGTTCGGGGTCGACGTGGCCCGAGGGGTGGAAGCGCAGCAGCCGGATCCCGCCGTACGCGGCGAGGTAGTGGTCCTGCTTGCCGACCGCGCGGCCGAGGTCCTCGATCTCCACGCGGCCCGCGGTCTCGGCCAGTTCGCGTGCGGAGGCGGTGCGCGGGTGCGCGGCCGCGTGCAGCAGGGACACCGCGAAGGCCGCGGATCCCCCGAGCCCGCTGCCCGGCGGGACGTCACTGAAGATGGCGACCTGCCGGTCGCGGTGCAGCCCGGCGCGCAGCAGGCAGGCCCGGGTCATGCGGTTGGGGTGGTCGGCGGCGGAGTCGCACAGCTCGTTCGACTCCGAGACGGTGCGCAGGCGCCCGGAGAACTCCCGGGGGAAGACGGTGACACCGACGTAGCGGTCGATGGCACAGCCGATGACCAGGCCGCCGTGGCGCGAGGAATAGCTCGGGATGTCCGTGCCGCCCCCGGCCAGGGAGATCCGCAGCGGCGAGCGCGCGGTGACCATGGCCGGGCGGGCCGTGCCCGGTGCCGCGGGCGGCTCCGGGCGGTGCGCGAGGGCGCGGATGCCGAGCACGGGCCCGTAATCCTTCTGAAGGTCCATCATCATCGCCTTTGGTACGCGGAGTTCAGGTCCGGGAGAGCTGCGCCCTGGCCTTCTCGACAGCAGCCGCGATCAGCTCCATGCGCTCCGGCGGAGCGAGGAACAGACGGTGCGGCAGGACGACCGCGCTCTCCCCGGCTGCCTCGGCGACGGGCAGCGAGAAGCGGGACGGGTCCAGCTCGCGGGCGTGCCGCGGATCGAGGTCGGGCCGGAACCAGCCGGAGGCCAGCGGCTGGTAGAGGACGTTGTCGCTCAGCGCCGAGTCGATGGGCTCGACGTGCACGCCGAGGTGCTGCGTCATCACGGCCGAGACCGCGTGCTTGGCGCCGGGGCCGAAGACCTCCGGGTCCAGCCGGATGCAGTACTGGTAGGCGGCGTCCTCGGTGAGCGCGGCGGGGCGGGCCGGCGGGGCCACGCCCTCGACACCGGCGAGGAGTTCGTCCAGCCGTCGCATCGCGACGCGTCTGCGGGCGTTCTCCGCGTCGAGGCGGCCGAGCCCGTCCAGCGCGACGGCGGCGTTGAACTCGCTCATGCAGTAGTTGTAGCCCTGCACCCCGGGGAGTTCCTCCAGCTCCAGCTCGCCGGGCGGGGTGCCCTCGCGGCGCCCGCGGCCGTCCACGCGCTTGCGGTAGAGGCGGCCGTGGATCTCGGGGTCGGAGGTGACGGCCACGCCGCCCTCGCCCGAGGTGAGCAGCTTGGTCTGCTGGAGGCTGAAGGCGGCCGCGTCGCCGAACGCGCCGAGTCTGCGCCCTCGCCAGGTGGCGCCGTGCACGTGGGAGCAGTCCTCCAGCAGGGCCACGCCCCGCCTGCGGCACAGCTCGGTGAAGCCGTCGAGGTCCACCGCCGAGCCAAAGAGGTGGACCACCATGACGGCGCGGGTCCGCTCGGTGATCGCCGCCTCGGCCGCCGCCAGCGACATGCACAGGGTGTCGGGCTCGACGTCGACCAGGACGGGCACCGCGCCGACGCGCAGCACGGACGACGCGCACGCCACCCAGGTCAGCCCGGGGACGAGGACCTCGTCCCCAGCGCCGACCCCCAGCGCTTCCAGGGTGACCGTCAGCGCCGCGGAGCCGTTGCACGTGGGAACGGCATGGGCGGTGCCGGTGAAGGCCGCGAACGCGTCGGCGAACGCCTGCTCGTAGGAGGGGGTACCGGTATAGGCGCCGCTGACCGCCCACCGGCCGGACCGCAGTGCGGCGAGCAGCTGCCGCTCGGTCTGCTCCGTGTACACGGGCCACGCGGGCCAGATGCTCTCTTCGGCAGGCGGCTCCCCGCCTCGGGACAAACGCTCTTCGCTCCGGGTCTGCGTCGTCACGTTCGAGGACCTCCGTGCTCACAGACCACAGCACGGACATGCCGAGAACTGTGATCGGAAATGGGGGGTGTGCCACGGGTCTCACACAAGTACGCTCACGTCTCGACGGACAGAGCGGATGCGAGGGTTCAAAGCGTACTCACCCAACTGACAGCACTGTCAACCATACTTAAAGGTCTTGCCACTTGAATTCATCTCATTTGGTGAGCCTTCGGTAGCAGATGAGGATGCAGATGATGCTGGTGAAGGCGAGGAAGTGGTCCGCTTTGTGTTCGTAGCGGCGGTGCGGGCGTCGGCATCCGGCAAGCCAGGCCATGGCTCGTTCGATGGCCCAGCGTGGCTGCCGAGTCGTTGCGAGGTCTCGATGCCCTTGCTCGCGATGCGGTGCCGGATTCCTCGAACAGACAACCATCGCCGCGGGTGGTTGTAGTCGTAGCCCTTGTCGGCATGAAGCTTGTCGGGCAGGCGTCGCCGAGGTCCCCGGCGGGAGCGGATCGGCAGTACGCCTTTCACCGAAGGGACCAGCGCCTGCCTGTCGTGTGTGTTGGTGCCCGAGATACCGACGGACAAGGGCAGGCCGGTTCGCTCCGTGATCAAGTGGATCTTTGATCCATACTTGCCTCGGTCTACAGGATTCGGACCTGTCAGCTCCCCCCTTCCAAGGCCCTCATGTTGACCGAGTCGATCGCGCACCTGGACCAGTCCAACTCGCCGCGGGACCCGAGTTCATCGAGGACCAGGCGGTGGAGTTTGACCCACACGCGGGCCTTCGTCCACTCCGCGAATCGTCGGTGAGCCGTCGCGCCGGACGGCCCGAACGACGCGGTCGGCAACTGCTGCCACGTGCAGCCCGAGGTCGCCACGAAGACGATTGCGGCCAGCACTTCGCGATCGCCGTGCCGGCGCCGGCCACCGCCCTGAGGCCGTGAAGGCGCCTCCGGTACCACGCGTTGGAACAGCTCCCACAACTCGTCCGGCACCAGCCGCTCAACAATCACCGCCATGACCGACAGCCTACTCAACCAAATGAGATGACTTCTTAGCTCGTGTCCTATGTGGTAAGGCGGACGAGTCGCTGGTAACAGCAGAGCGCGGCGGCAAGTCCGAGAAGGGCCAGGTAGCTGCGGGGATCGCGCCCGTAGCGGGGTGACAGGCGCCGGCAGTCGGTCAGCCAGGGCATCGTGCGCTCGATCACCCACCTGCGGCGGCCGAGACGTTCGCTGGACTCGATGCGCTTGCGCGCGATAAGGAACCCGATGCGCTTGCCGCGGAGCCATTTCCACAGGTGGGAAACGTCATAGGCACTGTCGGCGCGCAGCCGCTGGGGCTTGAAGTGACGGCCGTGGTAGGGGTCGTGTCTCGTTTGGAGCCCCAGGACCATGGGCTTCAGTCCGAGGCTGTCGTGGGTGTTGGCGGCGGAGCCGCCGACAATGAGGGGCAGCCAGTTCTGGTCCGACAGGACGTGCATCTCGGAACCCGGCTT
Source organism: Streptomyces sp. x-80 (assembly GCF_046549095.1). Lineage (NCBI taxonomy): Bacteria > Bacillati > Actinomycetota > Actinomycetes > Kitasatosporales > Streptomycetaceae > Streptomyces > Streptomyces sp. x-80. Next base: position 156,175 of record NZ_JAJPWM010000015.1, on the reverse strand, counting down.
GCCCCGGTCCACGGGACTCGGGCCTGTGGGTTCGCCACGTTTCCAGCCCTGATGTGGGCGGAGTCGAGGACGGCCCGGGTCATGTCGATCAGGCCGGCGTCGTCGAGCCGGTGCAGGACCGCCTCGTGGAGCCGGCCCCACACCCTGGCCCGTGACCAGATCAGAAATCTTCGATGGGCAGTGGACTTCGAGACCCCGAAGCAGGGCGGCAGAGCCCGCCAGGCACACCCGCTGACCAGTACGTACACGATCGCGGCGAACAGCGTCTCATCAGGCGTGTTCGGTGTCCCGCCGCCCTGCGGCCGCGCCCGCTCCGGCGGAACCAGCGGCTCCGCGATCTCCCACAGCCCGTCCGGAACAATCCAGCTCCACGTACCCCGCCCCATGCCCGGACCAACGACCATCTCACCACATAGGACACGGTCTTACGACCTGGTGTGTGATGGGGGCGGTGCTGTGACCGGTTGGTCGGTGGCGCTTGCTCAGGTAGTGGCGGTGCGGTCGCAGACGAGGCCAGCGATGGCGGGGTAGGTGGCGGGGAGGCTGTCGCGGTGATGGTCCAGTGGGTCAGGCCCTTCCCTCGCTTGTGGTCGGCGAGGGCGTGTTTGAGGGGGATGCGCCGGGTGGAGTGTTTGTGGCAGGCCCGTTCGCGGGTTTCGTGGACCTCGGGGGGTGAGATCTTGTTCGGCTTTCTCGGCGGGTGACCGCCTTGCCCGGGTGGCGCGGCGGAGTCCCAAGCAGCCTTCGTCCAAGAGCACTTCGGCCTTCGGGAACCGACGCAAGAGGCCGTCGATGCCCTCGCCCGTATCGCGGTGGTGTCGTGCATCCGTCCTGTGCGGAGGTTTCCCGCCCAGAGGGTCCGGCCCCGTTCGTCCGCCGCGACGGTGGCCTTCATGGTGTTCTGCTTCTTCTTGCCGGAGAGGAAGGCCCGCCTTCCACCGCGACGGGAGACGGGCCGGCGGACCTCGGCCTCGGTCGCGTCCAGCCGCAGCGTTACGCCCTGGCCTGCGCGCAGGCGAAGACGTCCGCCAGGTCCGCAGCCGAATCCCCGGACGATCGGGCACCGCGAAGCCGCGGGCGGCGAGGAGGTCCCTGGCCTCGGCAATCGCTCGGCTGACGGTCGACCGGTCAACTCCGAAGAGCAGTGCCAGGACAGCATGCGGCAGGTCGTGCCAAAGATGGATCAGCGTGGCGGCCACACCGTCGGCGAACACAAGCCGGTGCCGGCCCTGCTCCGGCGGTGCGGCGACGCGCACCTGCACGGGCGGCGTGACGCCGACCCTCGACCACAGCCCGCCAGGCAGAGGCGAGCACGACGACCAGGTCACCAGGTCCCGCCGCGAGAGACCCGTCAGCACCCGATGCCCGAGCACCGCACAGTTCACCACGATCACCACACCGCCAGATCACGCCGCCCGAAAGCCGCCCGGCCACCTCACCGCCCCAATCACCCACCAGGTCATTGCCAGGCAATTCATTATGAGGGTTACGGCCGTGGGACCTTGACGGCGTGTATGACGGTAGAGGATTATCAATGTAATCATCATGCTGAATAGGGCCAACCGCGGTGAACGGTGCATGGCGAACGAGGGACAGTGCACGGCGAACGGTGCACGGTGCGCGGCGAGTAAGTGGGTGAGCGAGTGACTGACCGGGCGATCCGCGAGCGGACGGCAGGCGTCCGCGGTGCCGTGACCGCGACTCTCACCGCCGACACCGCCACCGCCGCGCCGCCGGGCACCGCGCCATCCGGTTGGTCCGCGACCCCGCACAGGAGCTCCCGTTGCGTATCGCCAACTTCTCCGGCCGCCTGGTCCTGATCGCCGACCAGCGGGCGATCGACATCGAGCAGGCCAGCGGCGGCCTCTTCTCCTCCGATCCGCAGGCCGTCTACGAGCGGTGGGCGGAATTCCGCGCCTGGGCCGGACAGGCGGAACTGCCGGCCGGGACGGCCTTCGCACCGTCCGCCCTCGGCTCGCCCGCCCCGGCTCCCCGCCAGATCCTCGCCATCGGCCTGAACTACCGGGATCACGCCTCCGAATCCGGGTTCGCCGCACCCAAGGGCTTGCCGCCGGTCTTCACCAAGTACGTCAGCAGCATCACCGGCCCGGTCACCGAGGTCACCCTCCCGCCGGGCGGCCACACCGACTGGGAGATCGAACTGGTCGCGGTCATCGGCAAGCGGGCCGAGCGGGTGTCCGAGGCCGACGCCTGGAGTCATGTCGCCGGCCTCACCGCCGGCCAGGACATCTCCGAGCGGATCGCTCAACTCGCCGGTCCGGCACCGCAGTTCAGTCTCGGCAAGTCCTTCCCCGGCTTCGCCCCCATGGGGCCGTTCCTGGTCACCCCGGACGAGTTCACGGACCCCGACGACCTCGAACTGCGCTGCACGATCAACGGCGAGGAGGTCCAGAAGGGCCGCACCCGCGACCTGATCTTCTCCGTGCCCGCCCTGATCGCCGGGCTGTCCGCGGTGCTGCCGCTGCTCCCGGGAGACGTCATCTTCACCGGCACGCCCGCCGGCGTGGGGCTCGGCCGCGACCCGCAGCGCTGGCTGGCCCCCGGCGACGAACTCGTCAGCACCATCGAGGGAATCGGCGAGCTGCGCCAGACCTTCCTCCCCGGCTGACGCCGCCGTCCGGCACAACGAGAGGGTGCACCGCGCCGCCGCCCGGCCCGCGGGCTCCCTCTCCCGTCCACCCGCCCGGCACGCATGCTGCCCCAGCGCTCCGTCCAAGGAGTTACCCATGGCACTGCACCGTCTGACCTCCCTCACCATGGGGGTTCCCCACCCCGCCGAAACAGCCGCCTACTACACCGACTTCGGCCTCTCCCCCGACGGCGACGGCTGGTTCACCACCCGGGACGCCGGCCGCCAGCTCCATATCGTCCACGCCCCCACCCGCCGCCTGGTCGAGGTCCGCATCGGCGCCGACCACCCCGACGACCTGGCCGCCGCGGCCTCCCGGCTTCGGCGCCTGGGCATCGAGAGCCGGGCCACGGACAGCACCCTGACCGCGTACGAAAGGGTCACGGGGGTGCGTGCCGTCCTGGAGGTCGCCCCGCGCCTCACCCCGCCCGCCACCCCGCCCACTTCGTACAACGGTCCCGGCCGCGCCGAGCGCACCGGCACCCGCGCCCCCGCCGTCCTGCGTACGGCACCGGTACGGCCCAGCAAGCTCGGCCACGCCGTCGTCGGCACCACCGACTTCGCCGCCACCACCGCCTTCTTCCGCGACGGCCTGGGGTTCCTGGCCAGCGACTACCTCAAGGACACCGGAGCGTTCCTGCGCTGCTCCACCGACCACCACAACATCCTGGTCCTGGCCGCCCCCGTCGCCTTCCTCCACCACACCTCCTGGCAGGTCGATGACGTCGACGAGGTCGGCCGCGGCGCCGCCGCCATGCTGGAGCACCACCCCGAGCGGCACGTCTGGGGCCTGGGACGGCACCACGCCGGGTCCAATTTCTTCTGGTATCTCAAGGACCCGGCCGGCAATTTCTCCGAGTACTACTCCGATATGGACTGCATCGTCGACGGCCAGCTGTGGACCCCCGACGTTCTCGAAGGCGCCAGGAGCCTGTTCACCTGGGGTCCGCCGCCGCCCGCGTCCTTCCTCCATCCGGAGGACCTGGCCGCCCTCATGACCGGAGCCCACAGTGCGGCGGGGTGACCGGTGACCGTCGAGTCGCCGGCCGTCCATGACGTGGCGATCGTCGGCTTCGGTCCGGTCGGTCAGCTGCTGGCCCTGCTGCTGGGCCGGGCCGGACACGACGTCGTCGTCCTCGAACGCTGGCCGCGGCCGTACGACCTGCCGCGCGCCGTGAACTTCGACCACGAGATCGGCCGGATCTTCCAGGCCGCGGGCGTCGGCGAGCAGGTCGGTGCCGTCATCGACCCGGTCCCCGACCACTACGAGTGGCGCAACCACAAGGGTGAACAGCTGGTACGGATCGACTGGTCCGGGACCGGCCCCTCCGGCTGGCCGACCACCAGTTTCTTCTCCCAGCCCGAGCTGGAGTCCGTACTCGCCACCGCCGTCGCCGGACTCCCCACCGTCACGGTCCACCGCGGTCTGGAGGTGGTGGACCTGCGGGAGGCGGACGGCGGCCCCGTACTGCTGACCGCCCGTACGCACACCGGCTCCGCACGGGCCTTCGCCGCCCGTTACGTCATCGGTGCCGACGGCGCCAACAGCTTCGTCCGCGGCCGGATGGCCACCTCCGTCACCGATCTGGGCTTCTTCTACGACTGGCTCATCGTCGACATCATTCCCCATGACGAGGTGTCCTGGTCGCCCATGAACTGGCAGCTGTGCGACCCGAAGCGGCCGACCACCCTCGTCTCGGGCGGCCCCGGACGCCGCCGCTGGGAGTTCATGCGCCTGCCCGGGGAGAGCGTCGAGCAGCTCAACTCCCGGGAAACCGCCTGGTCGTTGCTGAAGCCATGGGGCCGCACCCCCGAGAACAGCACCATCGAGCGGCACGCCGTCTACACCTTCCAGGCCCGCTGGGCCGACCACTGGCGGGAGGGGCGGCTGCTGCTGGCAGGGGACGCCGCCCACCAGATGCCGCCGTTCGCCGGCCAGGGCATGTGCTCGGGCCTGCGCGACGCGATGAACCTCGCCTGGAAGCTGGATCTGGTACTGGACGGCACCGCGGCCCCGGATCTGCTCGACACCTACACCAGCGAGCGCAGCGCGCACATCCGGCACGCCATGGGCATGTCCATGGCGCTGGGCCAGGTCATGTGCGTCCTGGACCCCGAGGAGGCCGCCGCGCGCGACGCCCGCATAATCGCCGCCGATGCCGATCCCGCACGCGCGCTGCCACCCACACCACCCCCCGTGCTCGGCGAGGGCGTCCTCCAGCGCGGCCCCGACGGCACCACCCGAAGCCCCCAGGCCGGCCACCTCACCCCCCAGCACCGCGTCAGTCACCGGGGCAGGACCGCGCTGCTGGACGAGGTGACCGGCGGCGGCTTCACCGTCCTCACCGACGGCGCACTCCCCGACGGCACCCTCACCGACGCCGACCGCGCCTTCCTCCACACCGTCGGCGCGACCGTCGTACCGCTGCACTCCCCGGATACCCGGGACGCCCCCGCACACGGCTACCTGGACACCGATGGCGGCTATCTGCCGCACCTGCGCGAGCACCGGCACCTCGCGGCCGTCATCCGTCCCGACTTCTACCTGTTCGGCACCGCCGCGACCCCCGCCCACCTCCACCTGCTGCTCGGACAGCTCCGCGAGCGGTTGCGGCTGCTCCCGCGGACAGCCGGGAGCCGGCCGACGGCGGCGCGTCCGTCACGTTTGTTCACCAGCGATCCGTGAGGAAAGCGGCGTTCCGTCACCGCCCCGTCCGCCCCCATCTGCACCAGCCACCCCCAACCGGTCCGGCCGGTCCGGCCGGACCGGGAGCGTCTTCGCGTACGCGGCAATTGCCGTGCCGGGGGCGGCGCCCGCCGCATCGTCCGGCAAGTGGCCGTCCTGATCGGCAGGCCCCAGGCCACGCCCCCTTGTGACGCGCCCCGGGCGGCGTGCCGGCCGTCAGGAGACCGGCCGGGAGACGGGCCCGGGGTGCTCGGCGGCCCAGGAGGCGAGGATGCGCAGGCCGTCGTGGGAGGGGGTGCCGGGTTCGGCGGTCCAGACGACGAGTTGCTGCTCGGGGTCGGTCGCGCAGGTGAGGGCGTCCCAGTCGAGGGACAGCTCGCCGGCGACGGGGTGGTGCAGGACCTTGTTGCCCCTGCTTCGGGTGGCGATGTGGTGGTCTCCCCACCAGCGGCGGAAGTCGTCGTCCCGCATGGACAGTTCACCGACGAGCGCGGCCATGCGCTCGTCCTGGGGGTTGCGGCCGGCTTCCATACGGAGCATGGACACAGAGGCGTGCGCGGTGTTTTCCCAGTCCGCGTGAATTGCTTTCATGGCCGGTTCGGAGAAGAGCAGCCATACGTAGTTGCGATTCTTCTCGGGAATTCGGGAGAAGTCGGTGAGCAGGGCGGCCGCCATGGGATTCCAGGCGAGAATGTCCATTCGGCGGCCCATGATGAAGGCCGGGGTGGTGGTGAGTTCATCGAGGAGTCGCCGCAGCTGAGGCTGGACCTTCTGTGCGGCCTGACGGCGGGGGCGGGCGGTGCCCTTGCCGGCGAGTTCGAGCAGGTACGCGCGTTCCTCGTCGCCGAGGCGCAGGACTCGGGCGAGGGTGTCCAGTACGGGTGCGGATGCCTGCCTGCGGCCCTGTTCCAGGCGGGTGTAGTAGTCGGTGCTGATCGAGGCCAGGAGGGCGACCTCCTCCCGGCGCAGCCCCCTGACCCGGCGCCTGGGACCACCCTCCGGGAGCCCTGCCACGCGGGGGCTGAGCTCGGCCCGGCGGGCCCTGAGGAATTCCCCCAGCTCGTTGGCGCGCATATCACTGGTCATGGAACCAGTCTCGCAGACAACACCGACCGAGAAGGGGGGACAAAACTGTCCCTGGACAGTCCCGTCCTGGGCTGGAAGAGTCCCATTGCGAGCGTGTGTGACGCGTGTGATTCTCGATGACGTGGCCGACGGGAAATTCCGTCGACCGGAGCCACATTCCGTCCGCGAGAAGAAATCACTAAACGCATGAAGACGAACGTCACCTTCCCCAGCAGCGGTCTGAACCTGGCCGGAATTCTGTTCACCCCGGACGATCACACCGGCGCTCCGCTGCCGGCTGTCGTCGTCTCCCATCCGGGTGGCGGCGTGAAGGAGCAGACCGCGAGCGTCTACGCCGAGCGCCTGGCCCGCGAGGGCTTCGCCGCGCTCGTTTTCGACGCCGCCTTCCAGGGCGCGAGCGAGGGCAGCCCGCGTGGTCTGGAGAACCCCTTCCAGCGCGCCGAGGACGTCCGGGCGGCCGTCACCTACCTGACCACCCGCGAGGACATCGACCCGGCCCGGATCGGCGCCCTGGGCATCTGCGCGTCAGGAGGCTACGTCCCCTTCGCCGCCCAGACCGACCACCGGATCAAGGCCGTGGGCACCGTCAGCGGTCTCGACGTCCGTGACCTGCTGGTCAACGGCCTCGGCCGCACACAGGGCCCGGAGGTCCTGCACACCATGCTCGACCAGGCCGGCGCGCTGCGCACCGCCGAAGCTCGCGGCGCGGCCCCGGCCACCCTGAACTGGGCGCCCGAAAGCCCCGAGGGCCTGGCGGAAGCCCCTGCCCTCTACCGGGAGGCGCACGACTACTACCGCACCCCGCGCGCCCGGCATCGCAACTCCACCAACGAGTGGCCGCTGCGCAGCATCGACCAGATCGCGCAGTTCGACGCGTACGCCCTGATCGAACTGATCTCGCCCCGGCCGCTGTTGATGATCATCGGCTCCGCGGCGGACACCGGCTACTTCAGCCGCGAGGCCGTCGAGCGGGCCAAGGAGCCCAAGAAACTGTTCGTCATCGACGGCGCCACCCACGTCGACCTCTACGACCGGGACGAGTACGTCACCCCCGCGGTCGCCAAGCTCACCGGCTTCTTCGGCACGCACCTGACCGCCTGACCACCCGACCCAGCCGTACCAGCCGTACCAGCCGTACCAGCCGTACCAGCCGTACCAGCCGTACCAGCCGGACCGAACGAGACCAGCCGGACCGAACGGGACCAGCCGGACCAGACGGACCGGACCGGCACCCCGTCAACGACCCGGAAAGGGGGAGCAGCTGTGGAATCGGTACGGTTCAAGAACAGGACCTGGGCTGGGAGGCGGCGGCGGACCTTCGTCTGCCGAGGGACTTCGACCCGGCGAAGAAGTATCCGGCGATCATCTGCGCCCACCCGGCCAGCAGTTGCAAGGAGCAGACCGCCGGCAGCGTCTACGCCGAACGGCCACCGGGCTCGGGTAGGTGACCCTCGCGTTCGACGCGTCCCACCAGGGCGAGAGCGGCGGTGAACCGCGCCGTCCCGAAGACCCGGCCACGCGCGTGGAGGACCACCGCTGCGCCGTGGACCACCTCGTGACGCTCGACCACGTCGACGAGGGCCGGATCCGGCTGCCTGGGCGTCTGCGGGGGGCGGCGAGTACGCCGTGGCCGCGACGATGACCGAGCACCGGATCAAGGCCCTGGTCACCGTGGTCGGGGCCAACTACGGGCGGCTCATGCGCGAAGGGAATCCGACCGCGGACGCGGCGGTCCGGACGCTTGAGGCGATCGGCGCGCAGCGCACTGCCGAGGCCCGCGGCGCGGAGCCCGTGATCACGACCTATATCCCCATGTCCGAGGAGGAGCGGGAGAAGGCCGGTCGCACGGACGTCGATATCGTCGAGGCCGTCGACTACTACACGCCCCCGGGGACAGCACCCCAACTCCCCCGACAAGCTGCTCTTCTCAGGGCTCGCCGCGGCCGTCGGTTTCGACGCCTTCCACCTGGCGGAGCACCTGCTGACGCAGCCTCTGCCGGTCGTCGACTGCGACACCCCCGGCACCTTCGGCTCGCACCCGCGACGCGTACGAGATCTTCGACCGTGCCGCGTCCGCGAAGAAGGAACTGTTCATCGTCCCGGACTCGCCCCACTACGACCTGTACGACCGGCCCAAGCAGGTCGACCAGGCGTTTGAGAGGATCGCTCCCTTCTTCCGCGACAACCTGTAGTACCGCGACGGTGTTCGCTGTGCCGGGCGTTCAGATTGCTCGCCGATCCGCTCGCGGGCGGCGACCTGTCCGAGGTGGCGGCTCGTCGCCGGCGCTCGTCGGACGGGTTCGCCGCCTGACCGCAGGAGCCAGGGGCGCTCGCGGGCGGGAGCACCCACATGGGCCTCGGAGAATTCCCGCATGCCACACTCCCGTTCGATTTCCCTGTGCCGCGAAGCGACGCGGTCCGCAAGAGGGGGAGAACGTGAGACGAACCGGGGTCCTGGCAGCCGTGTGTGTGATGGCTGCCCTCTCGGCAACGGCGGGTACGGCCACGGATGCGCCGACCGCCTCGCACGCCGCGCATTCGCCGCAGGCCGACGTACCGCGACGGACCCCGCCCGCGGCCAAGACACAGGAGGAAGTCCTCGGCGACCTGCGTTTCGCCGGCCAGGGGTTCGGCCCGTACAAGGAGCTCAAGCCCCGGCCCCGGAGCGTGCTTGCCAGGCGTTCCTCGTGTACTTGACCCGGAAGGTCCTGACCACACAGCAGCGCCATCAGGCAGAGGAGCGGCTGCGGAAGCGAGGCCGGCGGCCGGGCAACGCCGTGCCCGGGGGCGCCGTACTCACATCCGGCGATGGGACCGCGGCCCTTGACCCCGAGCCCGTACCCGCCGAGGACCAGGAACAGCTGAACCCCCACGAGGGACTCTTCACCCTGAGCGCACCGGGCAACTGCCACCTGCCACGGCCCGAACGCCCACCCTCACGCCGCCGCCCGCGCCGGGCTCTCCAGGATGACGGCGACGTCCACCGGGTTCCGCTTCCGCTTCCTCGTTCCCCTTCCTCGGCTCTTCCGTCCTCCGTCCCTTCGGCCGCCGAGCCACCGCCCGCGATGCACCGCACGGCCAGGCGGTGGCTGACGCCTTTCCGGCGGTCGACCGGCTCGCCGCCGGCCCGTTACCTTCTTCGTGGCCCCGCAACGGGGCTCCCGCCGGCCTCCGGTCCGGCATGACTGTTCCCCCCTGTAGTTCGCATGATCCGGGGGGTGGTGTCACCGGGCCGGAGGCATCGGTAGACCGCTGATAGAGGCAGGACCACCAGCGTGCTGGGAGGCTCTTCGTAACGTGGATGCTGGCGACTGGTGCCACGCCAACGAGGCCGGGACAGCACAACCTCGTAAGAGATCAGCGTGATCGACACCGGCGATGTGGACGTCTTCCTCGGCCTGGACGTCGGCAAGGGCGAGCACCACGGCACCGCAGTGACCCGGACCGGCAAGCGAGTCTTCGACAAGCGGCTGCCGAACAGCGAGCCCAAGATGCGAGCCGTGCTCGACAAGCTCACCGCGAAGCACGGCACCGTCCTGGTCATCGTCGACCAGCCCGCCTCCATCGGCGCCCTGCCCCTGGCCGTCGCCCGGGACGCCGGCTGCCGCGTCGCCTACCTGTCCGGCCTGACGATGCGCCGGATCACCGACCTCTACCCCGGCGAGGCCAAGACCGACGCCCGCGATGCCTTCGTCATCGCCGACGCCGCCCGCACCGTGCCGCACACCCTGCGCGGCATCGAGTTCACCGACGAGACCATCGCCGAACTGGAGATGATCGTCGGCTTCGACGACGACCTCGCCGGCGAGGCCACCCGCATCGCCAACCGCCTACGCGGACTGCTCACCCAGATCCACCCACACCTGGAACGCGTCCTGGGGCCACGGCTGGACCACCCGGCGGTCCAGGCCCTGCTGGAGCGATTCGGCTCACCGGCCGCCCTGCGCAAGGCCGGACGCCGCCGCCTGCTCGGTGTTGCCCGGCCCCTGGCCCCGCGGATGTTCGAGCGCCTTGTCGGTGACATCCTCACGTCCATGCCCGGCATCGGCACAAGGACCGGCGCCCGCGTCCTGATCGACGTGGGCGACGCGAGCGCGTTCCCAACCGCCGCCCACCTCGCCTCGTATGCCGGCCTCGCCCCGGCGACCCGCAGTTCCGGATCCTCCATACGCGGCGAGCAACCCTCCCGCCGGGGCAACAAGCAGCTCAAACGGGCGTTCTTCCTGGCCGCGTTCGCCTCGCTCAGCGACCCGGCCTCCCGGACCTACTACGACAAGAAGATCAGCCAGGGCAAACGCCACACCCAGGCCCTCCTGTGCCTGGCCAGACGCCGGGTCGACGTCCTGTTCGCCATGCTCCGCGACGGCACCTTCTACCAGTCCCGCCCGGCCGATGTGGTCAGCTGAGCCGTGGTTCCGCCAGCAGCACCACGCAGTCGGCAGCGGGGTCGAACCCGAGCACCGGATTCCCGTAGTCGCCTTCGGCGGTCATGGCCACTGGCTTGCCCAGTCGGCGGCCGATCGCGCACAGGAAGCCGCACAGGGTGTCCACTCCCGCCTGGCCCTGCAGCTCGCGAAGGTCGACGTCGAAGTCGATCTCATCGGCAGACATCGTACGGAAGATCGCCAACACGCCCGGGACCGGCCACACCCGCAGATCGACCGTTTCCGCGCCGGCGGGACGCGACAGCACCACCGCAGCCGGCGGCAGCGGCCCGACGACGCCACCCGCTGAGTACTCCCACGTCCATCCCCTCGACCGGACCAGGTCGAACACCGCCTGCCAGTCCTCGACCGAGGTGCCCGCCACGGACACATCCGGCAGAGCACCCATCAGGTCAGGGTCGAAGAACTCCTTGACGTCATCCCACAGCAGATCCGGCATCCCGCCATGCTGCCCGCCGCTGCCTTCCGACCGCAGCCCGATTTCCTTGACGAACCCCATAGAGGCACCCCCCGCACTGATCAGTTCGAGCAACCTCAGACATCACGGACGACCGCTGGCGGGGAAGCCTCGACGGAGAAGCCTGGGGGAATCCTCGGTGGAGGACCCGCCCCCAGTCATCCGTTCGGGCCCGCCGCACGGGCGGCGGCGGGCGGTGACGTATGGATGGGAGCCGTGTCCGGCAGGACGGGGGCACGTGACCAGCGGCGGGAGAGCGCGGCGCAGATCAGCAGCTGACTGGTGTGGTAGATCATCAGCGGCAGCACGATGATGCCGACCTCCGAGGCGGGGAAGAGGACGGCGGCGATGGGCAGGCCACTGGCCATGCTCTTCTGCGAGCCGCTGAAGACCACGGTGACCCGGTCCGCGTGGGAGAAACGCAGCAGTCGGGCAGCGCCGTGGGCCAGCGCGAAGGTGGCGGCGAAGAGCGTCAGGCTGATGGCGACCAGCGCGAGCAGGCGCGCGGGCGGGACCTGGTGCCAGATTCCGGCGGTCACGCCCTGGCTGAAGGCGGCGTAGACGACCAGCAGGATCGAGCCCCGGTCGCACAGCACGGTCAGCCGCCGGTGCCGCGTGACCCAGGCGGATATCCAGGGCCGGGCCAACTGCCCCAGCGCGAAAGGGAGGAAGAGCTGTACGAGGATGCCGAGGGCCTGCCCGGCGGAGATCAGCGACCCGGCCTCCTGCCCGGTGCCCAGCAGCCGCACGGCGAGCAGCGGAGTGATGACCAGGCCGAGCAGGCTGGAGAAGGTCGCGGAGCAGACCGCGGCCGTCACATTGCCGCGGGCGATGGAGGTGAACGCGACGGACGACTGGACGGTGGAGGGCAGCAGGCACAGGAACAGCACGCCGGCGGTCAGCCCCGGGCCGAGCCAGGCCGGCGGGAGCAGCAGCACGGTCAGCCCGAGCAGCGGGAAGACGGCGAAGGTCAGCAGCAGGATCGGCACATGGAGCCGCCAGTGGCGCAGCCCTTCGTACGCCGCCTTCGGGGACAGCCGGGCGCCGTAGAGGAAGAACAGCAGTGCCACGGCGGCCTTGGTGGCCCAGCCGAGCCCGTCGGCCGCCGGGCCCCGGGCCGGGAGCAGGGCGGCCAGTCCGATGACCGCGAGCAGGGCGATGATGTACCAGTCGACGCGGCGCAGCGGCCCGCGGACTATGCGCATGGACAAGCACCTTCCGGACGGCGGGCGGGCCCGGCCGGGACTGCTGCCCGGCCGGGTCCGCGTGAGGTACCCGGCCGGGCCCGCGTGCGCGGGCATCGCCCGCGGGACGCGCGCCCGGCCGGTGCGTTACGGAGTCACGCTCACGAGGCCGGGACCGGTGGGTGATGGCGGCTCAGGTTGCGCTCCAGGAGGGCGAGGCATTCGGGCACGCCGACGCTTTCCGGGGTGGGTTCGGGGAGCCGTCCGTCGGCGGCCTTGAGGTCGGCCAGCGCACGGTCGACGGCGCTCTGGGCGGCGAAGAGGCACGGGGTGCTGTAGATGGCGACGTCGACGCCCAGTTCGCCGAGTTCGGACAGGGACAGGCGGGGAGACTTGCCACCGGCGATCTGGTTGAACAGCAGTGGCTTGTTGCCGATGACCTCGCGGACCATACGGATCCGGTCGACGCTGCGCACGCCGTCGACCAGGATCACATCGGCATCGGTGGCGGCCAGCGCCTTGGCGCGGCGGAGGATCTCGCTCTCCTCCGTGGCGTCCGTACGGGCCACGACGAGCAGATCACGGCGGGCCGCGAGCACCATCTCCAGCTTCTCCAGGTACTCCTCCAGGGGCAGTATTTGCTTGCCTTCCACGTGCCCGCAGCGACGCGGTCGCTTCTGGTCCTCCAGGATCACCCCGGACGCGCCGCTCGCCTCCAGCTGCTGGACGACGTGGCAGGCCGTCTCCGGGTCCACGTATCCGTCGTCGATGTCGACGAGGAGGTGCTGCTGGGGGAACGCCAGCCGCAGTCTCTGGACGAAGGCGACGATGTCGGGCCAGGCGATGAACCCGATGTCCGGCAGTCCGTAGTGGGAGGCGGCGAAGCCGAAGCCGGAGACGAACATCCCGTCGTAGTGCTGAGCCGAGACCGAGGCCGAGAACATGTCGAAGACCCCGATCAGGGGCGTGGTGCCGGGTGCGTCGATGGCCGTGCGTAGCCGGTTCGGATGGTTCACGGTATCCTCCGCGAAGTTGGGCGCATGCCTGTACGGGGACCAACTGATGCCGGCAAGCCTGAGGTTGGCCCGGTGTCGGCACGCGCCGGATGGACCGGGCGTGGCACGCCATGTGGCGTGCCCCCCGGTTTTCTCGTGGTGGTGCGCACTTGCTCGTGTCGGACGGTCTTGCTCCTGCCGGACGGTCTCACTCATGTCCGGCAGGGACGGAGTCGCCGGTGGCGAACGCCCGGCCGACGGGGACGGCCGGGTAACGCTCCGCATCACAGCCGGTCACCGACCGACCACAGCGACATTAGTCAAGAGATGGTCATGTAACAACCATCGGTTGGTAATGCCATTCATTCGGGGGCACTTTCACGCCGCCGCCGGCACGCCCCACCCCGAAGCGGCAACACACGCCAGGGGCGGCAACCGAAGCCGCGAGGCGGGTCCCCCGGCAAGGCCGTACGCGACACAGCCGCCCCAGCCGCACGAAAGCCCCACACGGGCCACACCGCCGCGCGGCCCGAACGCCGATACGAAGCCCACCCCCACCACCGCAGATGGCCGAAATCCGGGGCCGGACAGAGCACTTGGCGGGCTCAGGAATCACCACATCACCAACACCTGCCCGCACCGCCTCACTTGCCCTACTCACCTCGATCGCCTCACCCGGCCCCAAGCGCTCGCGCGCCGGCGCCCGGCAAGACCCCGCCGTGCGCACAACGGCACCGGCCGGTGCCGTTCCCCCCTCCTACCGCCGCGCCGCACGAACCTCCGGAACCCCGCTGCGCCGAAGGAGGGGCGGAGAGCCGCGCCGGGCCGGGTCCCGGTGGTCCGGGCCCTCGTGGGGATCCGGCAGCGCCAGGCACAGGGCGTCGAGCCCGGCGGTGAAGGCGTGCTCGGCCGGGGTTCCGTAGCCGAGCACGAGGCCGTCGCGGGCGGGCATCGTGGTGTCGGGGTGGCGGTAGGGGGTGAGGCCGTCCAGGGCCAGGCCCTGGCGGCGGGCGCCGCGCAGGGCATCCTGCTCGGTGCCGGGCGGGAGTTCGAGTACGGCGTGCAGTCCCGCCGCGATGCCGCTGACCCGTATATGGGGTGCCCGTTCGGTGAGGGTGGCGACGAGCCGGTCGCGGCGCTGCCGGTAGATCCGACGCATGCGGCGCAGATGCCGGTCGTAGGCACCACTCGTGAGGAAGTCGGCGAGGGTGAGCTGTTCGACGACGCCCGACCACATCTCGCGGGCTCCCTTGGCGGCGAGCACGTCGTCGACGAGCCGACCGGGCAGGACCATCCACCCCAGCCGCAGGGCAGGGGACAGGCTCTTGCTGACCGATCCGAGGTGGACGACGTGTTCCGGGTCGAGGCCCTGGAGGGCGCCGACCGGCTCCCGGTCGTAGCGGAACTCGCCGTCGTAGTCGTCCTCCAGCACCACGGCGCCGGCGGCCCGCGCCCAGTCGACGACGGCCGCGCGCCGCTCCGGGTGCAGCGGGCCTCCGGTGGGGAACTGGTGGGCGGGGGTGAGCAGGACGGCCTTCGCACCGGTGCCCGGCAGTTCGTCGATCCGTGCGCCGTGGGTGTCGATGGTGAGCGGAACCGTGCGGATACCGGTCTCGGCGACCAGCTCGCGGTGGAAGGCCAGGCCGTACGCCTCGACGGCCATCGGCCCTTCCCGCACCGACGACACTGAGCACAACAACCGGAGCGCGTGGGCGAATCCGGAGCAGACGACGATCCGCGCGGGCTCGGTGCGCACCCCGCGGGCCCGCGCAAGATACTCGGCCAGGGCCCGGCGCAGCTCGATCCTGCCGCGCGGGTCGCCGACCCCGAAGGCGTCGTTGGGCGCGGCCGTCAGCGCGCGCCGCGCCGAGGCGGCCCAGGCGGTGCGGGGGAAGGCGGCGGCGTCGGGCGAGCTGGGCATGAGGTCATAGGCGGGACGGCGTCGGGTCGGCCGGACCGGTGCCCGTGCCGATCCCACGTCGAGGGGCACAGCCCGGCGCGCGACCCGCGTCCCCGACCCCTGCCGGGCGGTCAGCCAGCCCTCCTCGACGAGTTCCGTGTACGCGTCGGCGGCGGTGTTGCGGGAGATGCCCAGGTCGGCGGCGAGGGTGCGGTGCGGCGGCAACCGGGTGCCCGGTGCCAGCCGGCCCGAGTCGATCGCCTCGCGCAGCGCCCTCATCAACCGGGCGCGGATGCCGCCCGGCCCCGTCAGCACGAGGTGCAGATCGGCACCCGCCCCCGTCGCGGCATCCGCTTCCGGCGTGCCGCCCGCCGCCGTCGTGATGCCCGCCTCCGAGGAATTGCCCCAAGAATTGTCCACGGAAATGCACCATACCGAGGGGCGATCGGTTTCCTGGAGTCGCGGCATGACAACTTTTCAGGTTTCCGAGCGCATGAACTTCTCCCAGGTCGCCCCGAAGGTCTTCAAGGCCGTACTGGCCCTGGACGCGGCCGCCCGTGACGGTCTCGATCCCGTCCTTCTCGAACTGGTCCAGATCCGTGCCTCGCAGCTCAACAAGTGCGCCTACTGCATCGACTACCACACGCGCGACGCCCGCAAGGCCGGTGAGAGCGAGGAGCGGATCTACCAGCTCACCGCCTGGCGGGAGTCGAGCCTTTACACCGTCGAGGAGCGCGCGGCCCTGGCACTCACCGAGGCCGTCACGCTGCTTCCCGAGGGCGTGAGCGACGCGGTCTACGCCGAGGCCGCCGAGTGCTTCGGGGAGAAGGAGATCGCCCAGTTGATCGCGCTGATCTTCACGGTCAACACGTGGAACCGCATGAACGTCACGACCCGCAAGACGCCCGGCACCGAGTAACCGCGGCACCCCCGGCAGTCACGGGTGACGGTCGCCCCTGCGCGACCGCCCCCTTGGACCTCCGGCGTTGTCGCGACCAGGACTCCAGGGCCGGCGAGAACCGCCGCCACGCGAATTCGTCACCCGCCCCGGCACCCCGCACGGCTTCTCCGCGTATGGCGCTCGCCGCCGAGATCCCCACATGAAAGGGTATGTATCGGACGAAAGCATCTTGGAGAGAGAGGACGCGACATGTCATCGAAGCGGCGCCGCAAGAAGAAGACACATCGCAGGAAGGCGGCCAATCACGGTCGACGGCCCCAGTCCTGACCCGAGGCCCCCGACCGGACCCGCCCGAGCCCCGGCCCCAGCCCAAGACCAAGACCGGGTCCGGGTCCGGGTCCGGGTCCGGGTCCGGGTCCGTCCAAGGGTTCCCCGCGAGCAGCACCGCCGCCACATGCGGACACGGGGAGCCCACGGGGGGGGCGGCGCATACGCAGCTGGCCGGCGAGCAACGCATACGGAGCCGTACGCCCGCCCCTGCTCCATCCGCCCACCATCCGCGTCGGCCGCCGTCCCTACGGGTCAGGCCCGTGTCGCCCGGCCGGGCGGCGGCGACGCGCACCGTTCACGGCGTGGCGGCCGGGTCCCGCACATGGTGCCGGATGCAGCCTCCGTCGGCCCAGATCTTCGGCCGGGAGCTGTCGGGGTCGATGGCGAGGCCGATGTCGATGCCGGACTCGTCGGTACCGCTGACGACCGGCAGCCCCTTGGCGGAGCGCCCGTCGTGTACCCGCCACCCCCGCTCCCACCACTCCGCCCGGAGGCGCCGCACCTCCGCCACGTAGTCCGCCCGCCTGCCGAAGGCGACCTCCCACTCGTAGGAGGGCTCGTCGCGGGCCTCGCCGGGGCCGTTCGCGGCGAGACCCCTCGTGCACGTCACGCTGGTGTCGGCCGCGTGGTCGACGAGCTTTCCGAGCCGCAGCTCCGCGCCGAGCCGGCCACCGGCCTGCCGGGTCCGGGTGTCGCGCTCGTGGAACTCGGCGGCGGACCGCACCGGCCCGCCGCCGAGTTCCACGAAGAAGCCGTTGACGGCGACCGCTCCCCAGCACAGCAGCGCGGCGACAGCCAGGCAGATCCCCCACCGCCGCGTACTGACCAGGAAGCGCCCGGCCCGGGGCCCGGCCGACCGGGAATCCGGCGAGGTGGGCAGCTCTGATTCCATGCACCGATCCCACCCGTCGGGGCTCTGCCGCGACCAGCGGTCAGGTGCCTAACGTGCCTGAGTAGCCGTACTCAGCCCCGTCCAGGCGCACGGCTCACCACCGCTCCACGGGGAACACGCACCATCGGTACCAGGGGGCGCAACCTGCCCTCCGGGACACCCGCTGCTCCCTCGGCGCGCCCGAGCTCGGTGTACTGGTACATCGCCCGCCACCGATAGCAGAGGGACCGTGCGGAGCGCACAAGGGGCCGAAGGCGCCTCGGACGTCTGTTCGTGTCAAGCTGCATGCCAGGTGGGTACGGCACCGGCCCGTGGCATCCACCACCCGTACGGGCACGCGCTGACCTGCGCTGCTGACAGGACGCGCGGGCCGCACGGTTCTCGCGTGATCTGCGTCTCGTCGCGTCAACCCGGCCTGCCCTCCCGGGCCTACTCCCATCAGAAGCCGATCTCGCAAGGAGCCGACGTTGACCGAGGAGGAGTTCACGGAGTTCTACACGCACTCGGTCCACCGACTCACCGGCCAGCTGTACGTCATGACCGGCGACCTGCACGAGGCCCAGGACGCGGTCCAGGAAGCCTTCGTCCGGGCCTGGAGCAAACGCCGCCGGCTGGACGGGCAGCGCGCCCCCGAAGCGTGGGTGCGCACCGTCGCCTGGCGGCTCGCGGTCCGCCGCCGGCGCACGGTACGCGGCGGGCTGCGGGCCTGGATCGGGCGTGCCGACCCCGCGACCACGGCGGAGCCCGGACCGGACGCGGTCGACCTCGCGGCGGCACTGCGGCGGCTGCCCCCGCGGCAACGGCACTGCGCCGCCCTGTTCTACGTGTGCGACCTGCCGGTGGAGCAGATCGCCGCCGAGACAGGTCTGGCCGTCGGCACCGTCAAGACCCATCTCGCCAGAGCCAGGACCACGCTCGGCCGCCACCTCGGCCGGCCCGCGCGCTCCGGGGAGGGCCGCGATGCCTGAGAGCGACGACCCCGTGGCGGCGGCGCTGCGCCGGGCTGCGCTGTCGGCCGAGCGCCGGACGACACCCCCGGACATCCGGGTGATCGCCGCGCGTGGCCGGTGGCGCAGGCGCGGCCGATGGCTCACCGCCGGCGCCGGACCGGCCGCGCTGTACGGCGTGGCCGCCCCGGTGGCCGCCCTCTCCGGAGGTACCGCACCGGTTCCGCCCGCCGTCCCGGCCGACCGGCCCTCCGGCGGCGCCCCCGCCTCCGACGGCCGCCTCCCCGACCCCACAGCCGAGCCCACGGCGCCACGGACCGAAGGTGCCTCGCGGTGCCCGGCCCCGGGCCGTACCCCGACCGGACCGCCCGCCACCACCGCACCGCCCATGGGCACCGCACCGCCCGGCGGTCCCACGCTCCCGCCGGGACCGGGGCACGGCGTCCGGTCCGGGAGCGGCCCGCCTCCGCGCTGACGCGCCCGCACCGCGCGGTCCACGGGCCCCGTGGCCCGTCGCCGCCCGGCACTCCGTCCCACCCACTCCCCCACCCACCCCGGAAACCATGCCTCCTTCCTCCTCTGCCCCGCGCCTCCCCGGACAGCCCGGCGCGCACCGGTCCGTACCCGGCGCCGCCGACCCGGATCCGGGCGATACGGACCCGATACCCGACGGCACATCCACGGCCGCCTCCGCCGGGTCCGCCAAGTCCGCCGCCGACGGGCCCGCCACGCGGGTGCCCGCGCCCGCGGCCGCCTCCTCGGTCCCGGCCGCCGCGGCGCCCTCGGCCTCGCGGCTCGCCGGACGGCTGCGGCGCCTCGACCGCGCCGTGCGGCCCGCGCTGGCGGTCTACGCCCTGACGGCGATCGTGCACCTGGTGCTGCTGTCCGCGATGACCGCGCCCGGCGGGCCCGGACTGCGTAACCGGCTGCTCGCCTGGGACGGCGGGCTGTACGTCGGCATCGCCGCCGACGGCTACGCCGACGCGCTCACCTACACCCCGCAGGGCCAGCTCACCGGCAACAACCTGGCGTTCTTCCCGCTCTACCCGCTGCTGATCCGCGCCCTGCACGGGCTGACCGGCCTCGATCACGACCTCGCGGCCGTCGTCGGCGCCCATCTGGCACTGATCGCCACGCTCATCGTCGTCCACCGGCTGCTGGCACGGCTCTACGGGCGGCGCACGGCGACCATCGGCATCGTGCTGCTCGCCGGGGCTCAGCCGATGGCCGTGTCCTTCTTCATGGCCTACAGCGAGTCGTTGTTCCTGGCGCTGGCCGCGGGCACGCTGCTCGCCGCCCACCACCGCGCCTGGCTCACCGCCGGTGTGCTGGCCCTGCTCACCGGCCTCACCCGGCCGGCGGCCGCGGCGGTGGTGCTGGCGCTGGTGGTCGCCGTGGTGCTGCATCTGCGGCGCGAACGCCGGATCACCTGGCGGCCGGTGGCCGCGGTCGCCCTGGGCTGCGTCGGCACGCCCGCCTATCTGTGGTGGGTGGGGCAGCGGACCGGGCATCTGGACGCGTGGTTCACCCTCCAGAAGGCGGGGTGGGGCACCCACTGGGACGGCGGCGCCGCCTTCTTCGCCTTCCTCGGCCGGACCCTGGCCCACAGCGACGGCTGGATCCCCGTCAGCACCGCCGTGCTGCTGCTCGCGCTGCTCTGCGCCACCGTCCTCGCCTGGCGGCGTGACGCCTGGCCGCCGCTGGTGGTGTACGGGACCGGGATCGTCATCCTGACGCTGGGCCAGAGCAACTACTACCACTCCAAGCTCCGGCTGCTGATCCCCGCGGTGATCTTCCTCGTCCCGGCCGCCCGCGCCCTGGCCCGCGCCCACCGGCGCACCACGGTCATCGTCCTGACCGCCGCCACCCTCTTCGGCTGCTGGTACGGCGCCTACATGCTCACCGTCTGGCAGCACGCGATCTGACGCCCGACGCCGCGGCGGCCCCGCTCACCGTGTGCCGCTCGCGGCTGCCCGTAGTGCGCATCGCGTCTCTCCACATTGCGCGATGCGGAGAGACGCATTGCCGCGTTCCGTCAGCTCTCCGGCCGGGCGCCGTGCACTCCGGGTGCCGGAAATGCATTCCGTACGCCGGAAATCGAGTGGACGGACAGACGCCCGGCCGGTGGAATCAGGCGTCCGCCGGCACCCAACGGGGTGCGGAACCCCGCGCGGGACATTCCGAGGAGTGATGCATTGTCCGCCGATGACACGTCTTCCGTCGAGATGCGTATCGATGAGGCGCTCGTGCGCCGGTTGCTCGCGGAACAGTTTCCCCGGTGGGCGGACCTGCCGCTCGCGCCGGTCCCCTCGCCGGGGGTGGACAACGTGACCTATCGCCTCGGCGAGGAGATGTCCGTGCGGCTCCCCCGCTATTCCCGATGGGCCGGGCAGGTGGAGCGGGAGCAGCGGTGGCTGCCGCGCCTGGCCCCGCAGCTGCCGCTCACCGTCCCCCGCCCGCTCGCGAAGGGACGCCCCGCCGCGGGCTATCCCCTCCCCTGGTCCGTCTACCAGTGGCTCGAAGGTGAGAACGCGACCCCCGAGCACCTCGCCGATCCGTGCCGAACGGCGACCGAGCTGGCGGGTTTCCTGGCGGCCCTCCAGCGGATCGACGCCACCGACGGCCCGCCGCCCGAGTGGAGCAACGGTTTTCGCGGTGTGCCTGTGGGCGACGAGCGGGACTCCGCGGTGGTGGAGACGCGCCTCCGTCCCGGCATCGCGGCCCTGGCGGGCCTGGTCGACACCGACGCGCTGACCGCCGTGTGGGAGGCGGCCCTGACGGCACCGGCGTGGCACGGCCCACCCGTCTGGATCCACGGGGACCCCGCTCCGGGGAACCTGCTGGCCGTCGACGGCCGGCTGAGCGCCGTCATCGACTTCGGCACCCTGGCCGTGGGCGATCCCGCATGTGATCTGATCGCCGCGTGGACGGTCCTGTCCGGCGAGGCCCGGGACGTCTTCCGCACCACGCTGTCGGTCGACGACGCGACGTGGGCACGCGGCCGGGCCTGGGGCCTGGCCGCGCTGCTGCCCGCACCGGCCGACCTCTCGGCGGCCGAACCGGTACGCGCCGCCCACGCCCGTCGCCGGCTCGACGAACTCGTCACCGATCACCGGCGCACGGTATGACGCGCTCCGCCTGACCGGCCGGGCCGGAGCCTGCACTCACCCGGCACCGGCCTTCGTCCGACGGATCAGCCCTGGCCGCGCTGCCGCGGCCGATCACGAGGTGCGGACGTGCGCCGACGCGGCATCAGGGTCCGGTGTCTCCGGGGTGCTTGCAGAGTCCGCCCTGGTAGCCGCTGTCGTACCAGGCGCCCGTCGCGTCGGAGTCCAGGACGGTCTTGCCCGGACCGACGCAGCGGTGGTAATTGCCGCGCGGGAATCGTTTGACCTGGATCCACACATTGGTGTTGGTCGCGCAGTGCTCGTAATAGGGGTGGTTGCCGGAGCTCCTCCCGTTCCAGCCGCAGCCGTTGATCCGCAGCTCGGTGGCCGCGCCGGCCGGTGCGGCGGCGGCGAAGGCCAGCGCACCCGCCAGCGCGACGGCGGCCAGGCCGAGCAGCCGGCGCCGCGGCGGTGTGGTCAGCTCCCGGTCGGCGGAAGAGAGTTCGCGTGGTCGCATGCCGGATTCCTTTCGACGATGGGCCCGCCGGAATGCGTCTGACCTGCGGCGGGACGGCAGGAACGGCACCAGGAAGGGCCGGACGCGCTGCGTGCCGTCGGCAATGCTGGCAGCCGCTGCCGCCCGTGGGGATAACTCGAAAGAGTGAACAGGGGGCGCACTATGCGCACTCAGCACCGTCCCGCACGCCCCGGCTCGGCCCTATTTGAGCCCACTGAGCACGACCCCGCGGAGGTAGTGCTTCTGGAGCAGCAGGAAGAAGAGCAGGACCGGGACGGAACTGAGCACCAGTCCGGCCATCATGACGGGCACCATCCGGTCGGGGTCGAGGAAACTCTGGAGCAACTGGATGCCGACGGGCAGTGTCATCAGCCGGGGGTTGGCGGTGGAGACCAGGAGCGCCCAGATGTACTCGTTCCAGGCGTTGACGACGGTGAGCAGGGCGAGGGTGAGGGCGACCGGCTTCGTCTGCGGTACCACGATCCGCCACCAGAGCGTGAACTCCCCGGCTCCGTCGATCCTGGCCGCCTCCAGGATGTCGTCGGGGATCGCGACGATGAACTGCCGCATCAGGAAGATCCCGAAGCCGGAGACCAGGAACGGCATGACGAGGGCGGCGAGGCTGACCGTGAGGCCCGCGCCGCCGCTGCCGAGGAGGTCGTTGCCGCCCGCCAGCGGCCAGTGCACCAGGATCAGGAAGTGCGGGATGAAGAAGAGGAACGGCGGGAACATCATCGTCGCGAGCACCAGCCGGAAGATCAACTCGCGCCCCGGGAAGCGGAGTTTGGCCAGCGCGTAACCCGCGAGGGACGAGGTCAGCAGCGTGGAGCCGGTGATCACCGCGGTGGCGACCGTGCTGTTGCGGAACAGCAGGGGCAGGTCCAGCCGTTGGAACGCGGTGCGGTAGTTGGACAGGTCGAACGCCTCGGGCAGGAAGCGGTACGGCAGTCTGCCGTACTCGCCGGACCCCTTGAGGGACGACATCAGCAGGTCCAGGAACGGCACGACCATCACGACCGCGCCGACGGCCACCACCAGAGAGGAGAGCCAGGGGACACGCCCGCGCACCAGGCCCCGCTCCCCTCCTGCACCACCCCGGCACCTCTTTGCGCCCCTGTTCCGTCCCCTGCCCCGGTCCGTTCTTGTGCCACGGTTCCGCCTCATCTCACGCCTCACTCCCCTTCCGCCGGAAGAGCCACAACTGCACCAGGGTGATCGCCAGGATGAGGACGAAGAGCGTGAAGGCGGCAGCGCTCGCGCTGCCCCAGTCGCCGTAGGTGAACGCCTGCCGGTACATCTCCAGAGCGGCGACATCGGTCGCGTCGCCGGGGCCGCCGTCGCCGGTCATGACGATGATCAGCGCGAACGACTGCAACCCGGCGATGAACTGGGTGACGCTCACGAAGAGCAGGGACGGCCGCAGCAGCGGCAGGGTGATCCGCCGGAACACGGTGAACGGCCGGGCGCCGTCCAGCTCCGCCGCCTCGTAGTACGACTCGGGGATCGCCTTGAGCCCCGCCGTGAGGATGAGAATCGCGGTCCCCAGGGACGCCCACGCCTGCACCACGACGACCGCCGGCAGGGCGGTGCCAGGGTTCTGGAGCAGAGCCACGGACCCGAGCCCGAGGGCGTTGAGCACACCGTTGATCAGGCCGCCGGGCTCGTACATGTACTTCCATACGTTGCCGACGGCGACCACCGTCGTGACGACCGGCAGGAAGTAGAGCGTGCGCCACAGTCCCTGGCAGCGCAGATTGTTGATGCAGGTGGCGACCACCACCGCGCCGGCCGTCGCGAGGACGACGGTGCCCAGCGCGTACAGGAGTGTGTTGGTGAGGACGGGGGTCAGGAACGTGGCGCCGTGGGCGAGGAGGCCGGTGAAGTTGGCCAGGCCGACGGGTTCGATGTCGGCGAGGTCGAAGCCCGCCCAGCGCGACTGCGCCAGCAGCAGCGCGAACAGCAGCGGCAGGAGGAGGAAGAGCGCGAAGAAGAGCAGGGCCGGGGTCAGGAACAGATAGGCGACGGCGGTCTGGCGGCTGCCGGGCCGGGTCCGGGCCGGCCCGCCGGGTGCGGCCATGGGGCGGGGACACCACCTCTCTGCGGAAGCGGTACGAGAGAAAGGAGAGGAGCCTCGGGGACGGCGGGCTACGGGTTGCCGGACAGTGCGTGGTCGATCTGCCGGCGGGCGGTGCGCAGGGCGTCGTCCACGGACCGCCGCCCGGTCCAGACCTCCTCGATGTTCTTGCGCAGCAGCGATTTGGCTTTCTGGGCGTGCGGGCCGTTCGGTTCCGGGGTCGCGTAGCCCAGTGCGTCGAGGAACGGGACGAGGTTGGCGTCCCCGGTGGTGCCCAGCAGGGCCCGCATATCGCGGCTGCGGCCGGTCATCGAGCCGACGGAGAACTGGAGGGCGCTCATCCGGGTGACGCCGGGAAGCCGGGTGTCCCGGCGCGGTGCGGTTCCGGTGGAGCGCGACGGGGGTGCCCCGTCTCCTGTGTGCAGACCGTCTCCCCCGCGCACCTCGTCGCTGTTGAGCCAGCGCAGGAAGTCCCAGGCCGCCCGCGGGTGCCGGCTCTTGGCGTTGACGCCGAGGAGGTACCCGGTGGTGAGCGTCCCCCGGTCCCCCGCGGCCGGTACCGGCACCGGTACCACCCTGACATCGCGGTAGCCGGACCCCATCGCGTTCTTCAGGCTGCCGGTCCACCAGCCGGCGCTGATCGCCATCGCCACCCGGCCGGACGGGAACGCCCGGTAGAGGTCGGTGCCCGGACTGCTGGCACCCCGTTCGATCAGCCGCCGCTCCAGTCCGACCACCGCCCGCCCCGCCGGGGAGTCGATGGCGGCCCGGCCCCCGTCGGCCGTGAGGTACGAGCCGCCGCACGAGGCGAGCAGGGCCAGGGTCTGTCCCACGACGGTGGCGTCCTCGGTCCGGGACAGCCCGAAGCCCTGCACCAGCGTGTTGCCGTGGCCGTCGTGCCGGGCGCTGGCGTACGCGGCGTGCTCCAGCTCGCGCCAGGTGCGCGGCGGCCGGGTCACACCGGCCGCCCGCAGCAGCCGCATATTGCAGTAGAGGGCGTAGGTCTGCGCTTCGGTGGGATAGCCGTAGACCGTGTCCTGTACGGAGGCGGCGGTGACGGCGGCCCGGGTGAATCCGTGCCGGATGAGCGCGGCCGCCTCGGGCGGCGCCGGTTGCAGCACGCCCGCCCGGGTCAGCTGGCCGGCCCAGAGGGTGTACGGGTGGATGATGTCGGCGCCCTGCCCCGCGGCCTGCCGGACCATCGCGGTGGTCAGCAGATCCGCGTACCGGACGGGGGTGGACCGTACGCGCACCCGGTCGTGGCCGGTGTTCCACTCGTCGAGGACCTTCTGGAAGGCCGATTTGAGCGGTTCGCTTCCGTAGTGCGACAGCACGGTCAGGACGACGGGGTCGCCGGGGCGGCCCGTGCCGCTGCCGCCGGGCGCGGCGCAGCCGGCGGCGGCACCGGCGAGTCCGACGAGGAACCGGCGCCGCCTCATGTGCGCCGCCACCGGGGCCGGCCGCCCTGCACCGCGTACCGCCCCGGCCGTTCGCCCTGTCTCATGTGTCCTCCCATCGCAGCACCCGGAAGGTCCGGGTCGTCCGGAAGCCCGCCCGGCGGTACAGGTGTCCGGCCGGACTGTGCTCGGCCGTCCACAGGAACCAGGCGCCGTGCGCGCCCAGTGCCCGCATGCGTTCCAGCGTCAGATGCAGGAGTACCTGCCCCAGCCCGGTGCCACGCTGTTCCGCCAGCACTCCGAAGGGCCCAAACCTTTCGTTCCGCCCCTCGTACGCGCCGTGCATGGCCCAGCCGACGAGTGCGCCGGACGGGGCCCGTGCGGTGACGATCCGGTCGAGCGGCGTACCCGCGGCCAGGCAACTGCGGATGGCCCACGCCCAGTCGGGGGAGAACTCGTCCCCGGCGAGCCGCAGCAGCTCCACCAGGTCGTCGTCGGCGGGGGTGGCGAAGCGGTAGCCCAGGCCGGTGAGGTCCGTGGCCCGCCGCAGCACCGCCGCCGGCATCCGGTAGCCGACCAGGCTCCGGTCCATCGCGGCGACCTCGTGGAGGGCCCGGAATCCCAACTCGCCGAGCAGACGGGCGGCTTGGGGGTACGCGTCCGGGTCCAGGCCGGGCAGCAGGTAGTGCGGGGTGTACGAGGCGAAGTCCACGCGGGTGCGGCCGAGACCGCGCAGCCAGTCGAGTACGTCGGTGAGCAGCCGGCGCCCGAGGCCGGTGCACCGGGCATCGGGGACGACGAAGAAGAAGGGGATCCAGCCCCGGTCGGGTTCCCGGTCGGTACCGGTCATCGCCACGAGGCGGCGCACTCCGTAGGCGGCGCCGACGATCTCGCCGCCGCGTACCGCGACCCGGAGGCCCGGCGGATCGAAGTTGGCGTCGAGCAGCACCTTGTCGCGGAACCGCCGGGGCGTGATGGGGTCGTACGGGATGCCGCGGCGCCATGCCGCCACCAGCCCCGGACTGTCCCCCGGCCGGAAGCCCCGCACCTCGATCCCCGTGCCCCTGGAGTTCCCGCTGATCCTGCTGGTCCCGCCGGTCCCGCCGCCGCTGTCCTCGCCCATCGCCGTCGGCCCGTCCTCTCGTCTCGTCCGGCGCCACCCGGGCGCGTCGTGACGGCCACGGTGTGTTCTCCCGGACCTGGCGGCCGCCGGGACCGGGCCCGGTGCCCACCAGAGACGTACCCGCCACGCCGCCGCACGCACCGTTCGGCCGGATGCGGTGGCGGGCCGGGCGCTCCGTACCGTCCGTCCCGCCGGGGCTACGGCACTTGTGAGCGTCGGGCCGGGCAGTCGGCGGTGACCGGGAGGACATTGACGTTGTCGGCGGTGACGGGGTTGCGCCGGGAGGCGATGACGATGAGCGCGGCGAGCGCGGCGGCGGCCAGTGTGACGGCCACGGTGCCGAGGGGCCCGCCGTGCACCACGGCGCTCGCCGCGCCCCCTCCGACGGCGGCCGCGGCCGGAAGGGTGACGCTCCAGGCGATGACCATGCGGCCGACCGTGCGCCAGCGCACCTGGGCCGGTCGCCCGGCCAGCCCCGTGCCCAGGATTCCGGCGGCGCAGACCTGTGTGGTCGACAGGGGGAAGCCCAGATGGGCGGAGGTCAGGATGACCGTGGCGGAGCCCGTTTCGGCGGCGAAGCCCTGGAGGGAGCGGAGCGCGGTGACCCCCCTGCCCATGGTTCTGATGATCCGCCAGCCGCCCACATAGGTGCCCAGCCCGATGGTCAGGCCCGCGGTGACGATGACCCACAGCGGAGGTCCGGCGCCGTGACCCAGCACGCCGACGGAGATGAGGGTGAGCGTGATGACGCCCATGGTCTTCTGCGCGTCGTTCGTACCGTGGGCGAGGGCGACGAGCGAGGCGGAGGCGATCTGCCCCAGCCGGAAGCCCCGGGTGACCGCTCCTTCGGGCGTGTGGGCGGTGAGGCGGTACGCGAGGCGGGTGGCCAGCAGGACGGCCACCCCGACGACCAGCGGCGAGGCGACGGCGGGGACGAGGATCTTCGCCACCACCTGGTCGAAGTGCACGGCGTGCCGGCCCGCCCCCGTCCAGGCGGCGCCGATCAGCCCGCCGAGCAGCGCATGCGAGGAGCTGGAAGGGAGGCCGAAGAGCCAGGTGACGAGATTCCACAGGATGGCGCCGATCAGCCCTGCGAAGATCATGCCGGGGGTGACCAGGCCGTCGTTCACGATGCCGCCGGAAATCGTTCTGGCGACCTCGGTGGACAGCAACGCCCCGACCACATTGAGCACCGCGCTGATCAGGACCGCGATCCGCGGACGGAGCGCTTCGGTGGCGATCGAGGTGGCCATCGCATTGGCGGTGTCGTGAAAGCCGTTCGTGAAGTCGAACGCCAGGGAGGTCACGATCACCGCTACGACGAGGAACGTTAGGTGGTCCACCCCGCAGGCATACCCCCGCGCGGGAAGGCGGGCGACGCACCTGCCGCTCGAACCACCCTTCAGTGGTCGGGTACGGCTCCGTACGGCGTGCCCCGGACCCGCGGCCGGCCGGAAGCAGCGGCCGCCCCACCCTTTTTCAGCAGGTCACAGGCGGTCGTAGCGGTGGCGCACTGCGGCGGCGGTGAGTCGGCGTGACAATGGTCCGGTGAGCGTTTCGCGCACCGCGCGGCAGCCGCGGTGTCCCGTCGGGAGAGGCCGGGTCCCGGTCACGCGGTGGTGTGGCGAGTGGTGACCTCGCGACGGGCGGCAGCGGGCCCGGTCAGGACGGCGGAGGAGGCCACCATGGCGCACACGGCGAAGATTCCGGACAAGTCCCTCAGCAACAAGGTCGCCTTCGTCGGCGGCGCGTCCCGCAACCTCGGCGGACTGATCAGCCGCACTCTCGGCGCGGAAGGCGCCCTGGTCGCGGTGCACTACAACAGCGACTCCTCGCGGGAGAAGGCCGAGGGCGTCGTCGCGGAGATCAACGCCGGTCCGGGGGAAGCCTTCTCGGTCCAGGGCGACCTGACCCGGGTCGCCGAGGTCGAGCGGGTCTTCAACGAAGTCGTCAACCGGTTCGGGAAACTCGACTACAGCGTCAACACCGCCGGAATGGTCCTGAAGAAACCCCTGACGGAGATCACGGAGGAGGAGTACGACCGCATGTTCGCGGTCAACTCCAAGGCCGCGTTCTTCGTGATGCGCGAAGCCGCGCGGCGCATCGAGGACGGCGGGAAGATCATCACGATCGTCACCTCCCTCCTGGCCGCCTACACCGGCCTGTACTCGGCGTACGCCGGCAGCAAGGCCCCCGTCGAGCACTTCACCCGGGCACTGTCCAAAGAGCTCTTCGGCCGCAACATCTCGGTCAACGCGCTCGCCCCCGGCCCGATGGACACCGGGTTCTTCTATCCGGCGGAGGACGACGAGTCGATCGCCTACCACAAGTCGTCGTCCATGGACGGTGACCTCACCAAGATCGAGGACATCGTGCCGTGGGTCCGGATGCTGCTGACCGACGGATGGTGGGCCAACGGCCAGACCCTCCTCGTCAACGGCGGCTACACCACACGCTGATCCCGGCGGCCCCCGGGGCGCGCGGCGGCGGGGCGGTCTGCGTCCGCTCGGCGGTCGGACCCCTCGTGGCACAGCCGTTCCTGGCCGGCGGCGCGCCGGCTCGGGTCCCGGCCGGGCCGCGGCTACTCGTCGATGGCCCCGCCGACCCGCCGGAGGTGCTGCCGGAAGGTGTACGTCGGCGGCGCGCCGCGCCAGGCCGCGTTCAGCGCGGGGACGGGGTGGTGCGGGAGCTCGTCGCGGGCCTCGGCCCGAGTGCCAATGCTGCCGCGGTGGTCGAGTGGCTGCTCACCGGGGGAACGGCAGCCGCATCGGCGGTTCCGCGGGGCGCCGCTCGTCGGTGGGTTCAGGGAGCGACGGGCCGTACCGCGCCGGCGTATTCCCGGCCCCATCGGGGGTGCCGGAAGACGTCGTCCAGGCGGGCGACGGGCGTACCGGTCCGTTCGGCGTGGACCATGGCGGCGTCGCCGGCGTAGATCCCCACGTGGTGCAGCGGCTCGTCGGGGCGGGAGAAGAACAGCAGGTCTCCCGGGCGCAGTTCGGTCCGGCCGACCGGGCGGCCCGCGTCGTACTGGGCGGTGGTGTGGTGCGGCAGATCAATGGTCCCGCCGCTCGCGCGGTACCAGGCATACAGCGCGAGGCCGCTGCAATCGAAGCCGATGGTCCGCTCGGCCGCGCACGCGCCGTCCAGGTAGCCGTTGGGCCCGGCACAGAATCCGGGGCCCGGCCCGAGCCGGTCGCCGCCGCCCCATGCGTAGGGGACGCCGATCTGCCGCTCGGCCTCTTCCAGCACCCGCGGCCCGGTATCCCGGTCACGGCCGGAAGCGGCCGCGGCGTACGAGGTCACCGGCAGGGTGCCCGCGCCCAGGACCGCCGCGAGGAATCCCCCGACCAGCCGACGCCGCGCGGTCCGTGGAACCAGAGTGCCGGAGTCCTCCAAGGCGTCGTCCTTCCTGTGTCCGCCGTGTCCGCCGCGCCGGATGCGTGCCCGAACTGCCACCCGCCCGCCGGGAGGCCGCGGCCTCGCCTTCGGTGCCCAGGGCATATCGCGGGCATCTCGGCTGAGGGGATGGTAGAGGGCGTCCGGGGCTGATCGGTCGTTCCGGCGGGGGCGGCGCGCCGCGCGCCGTACGGCGGTGCCGGGCGGGCGGCGGCTCGGTGACCGTCCCGGCGGCGCCGACGCGCACCGCCCGTCCGGGACATGGCGGTGCCCCCGGTACGGGACCGGGGGCACCGCCACTGCCGTGCCGTCCGCGGCGTGTGGTGGAGGCCCGCGCCGTCAGCGGATCAGGGTGGCAGGGATGGAAGGGCAGAAAGGACGGAAAGGGTGAGGCGGGGCCGGCCGTGGCGCGTGGCCGGCCGGGTTACGGGCGGTCCGCGGCCTTACGGCGTCGGGCCAGTGCCAGGGCGCCCCCACCGGTCAGGACCAGTGCGGCGGCACCCGCGGCGAGATAGGGGGTGGCGTTGGTGCCGGTACGCGCCAGCTGGCCGCCGCTGGGCACGACCCCGGCGGGGGCGGGCGGCTTGGGCTGCGGCTGCTCGGGAGTGGCCGGCGGTGTGCTGGGCGGCGTCGGCGTGGGGGTGGGCACGACGTTGTCCCATACCGTGATCACCTGCTGCTCACCGGACTTGGCGTCGATGCGCTTGGGTTCCTTGTCGATCTGATAGCCCTCCGGGGCCTTGGTTTCGACGAGCCAGTAGGTCCCGGCGGGCAGGTCGACGGGCTGGGACTTGCCGTCCTTCCCCGTGGTGACCGTGGTGATCACCTTGCCCGGCGCTCCCTTGTCGTCCGCGTGGATCTCGTAGGTGGCGGGTGTGGAGACGGCCTTGCCGGTGGCGCGGTCCTTCTTCTCCGTGATCACGATGGCGGGCGGCTGGAACGCGATCTCGCCGGCGGCGGGGAGCGACTTCTGCTCGGCCAGGAAGTAGATCAGCCGCTGCATGGGCTTGCCGTGCACCGTCCGGTCGGTGTGCCAGAAAGTTGGCGTGTTCACCGAGACCTTGGCCTCGAATTTCGCGCCCGTCTTCGTGCCCGGCTTGTCGGGGGTGAAGCGGAACGCGGCCTCGCCCTTGGCGTCGGTGATGCCCACTTCGCCCGGGGTCTTCGGTTCGGCGATGTTGGTGAGGCCCGTGGTGTTGACGTGGACGTCGGGGGCCGGCTTGTCCCCCTGCGCGACCTTGAGGGTGAGCGACTTCTCCTCCGGGGTCCGCTCATAGGGGAAGGTCTTCCCCGAGCCCTCGACGCTCAGCGCGTACGGAGTGCCGTCGACCTTCTGGATCTCGGTGCGCAATTGGTTGAACTCGGCCACGATGGGCGCCGTGTCGACCTTCGCGTCGGCGCCGTAGCCCGCGATGGCGCCCTTCGGCATTCCCTTGGTCAGCCAGGTCTGCCACGGGATCTTCTCGCCGTTGTAGCCGTTCTCGTCGATGCCGTCATGGGCGGCCAGCGCCCAGGTCAGCAGGGAGGCGGCGGCGGTGGTGTTGCGGTTCTTCACGTTGTCCGGCAGCTTGCCGTACTTCGCAGCCAGCCAGGCCAACCGGGCCTTGGTGTCCTCGCTGAGCTCCGACGGCGCGTCGGTCCGCTTGTATCCGTTGTCGGTGCCGTCCGGCCCGTACCACGCAAGGTCCAGGCAGAGTGCGGGACTTCCGTTGTCCAGGACGTGCGTGCCGGTCCACATCGCGGTGTGCTTGCCGGTACGGAGGTGCCAGCCGACGGCCCTGCCCTTGTGCCCCTCCCGGTCCTCCGCGGAGGCCGCCGTGGCCGGCAGCACGGTCGCGCCGACGACCCCCACGACCACGGCCGTCGCGCCGATGGCTGAAAGTCTCTTCATCCGAGCAATTCGCATGTATCTCTGTCCCCTCGTCACTTGGGCTGCCCAGTACGGGCTCAGGCCCCTGTCCACGGTCAGGCAGCGCGGACAGCGCGGGGACACGCAGGACGAACGGCCCTTCCCTGTCCGTCTGCATCGCAGACGGACACAGAGAAGTACGACGATCACGGCAATGTCAAAGGAACTGCACAAATTCAAGCCCCGTACCGGGCAGGCGAGATGGGCCGTGCCGCCCGGACAGCGGCTGCCGCCGATGTCCGGCGGAGGTGTACAGGCGCGGCGTCACCGGGCCTGTCACCAGCGGGAGTTGTGCGTTTCCCGGGTCGTGAACTCCCCCGGACTTCCCGGAGGTGCCGTGCGGCCGGCCCTCGTTCCGCGGTGGCGGCCTCGTCCGCGGAGCGGGGGCGTTCACCGGAATCAGTGAATTTCCCGTCCGCCCGTGCCTCCCGCGCCACCCGTCGTGGCGGCGCGGGCCACTCTCGGCCATGGGCGTACCGGTGACCGGGCAGAGCAGGGCAATACACGGGCAGGGGACTCCCCTCGTGGCCCCCTGCCCGTGTTTTTTCGAGTTAACAGTGGCGTAGAGTGTTTACGCAAGCCCGGCCGCCCCGACCACGGAGCAAGACGCTCCGTTTCTCCGCTCGCACTGCGGGCGCCCCGTCAGGGTCGGTTACAGTACGAGCCCGTTGACCGAATTCGAACACCGCGCGGCGTCGGATGAGCGCACGCGCGGCGGGCGTGATCGTGGGGGCCTGATGGACAGTGACGAACAGCGCACGCCCGAGCTGAAGACGTTGCAGCAGAAGGTCGCGTACATGGTGGAGAAGACCTTCCCGGGCCAGAAGATCTCGGGCCGGGTCTTCGCGGAACGGGTCAGGGAGCGGGGCGGCTCCCTCTCGCACAGTTACTTCTCCAACATTCTCGCCGGGAAGGTCACCCACCCGTCGGAGGACATCCTCCGGGCCCTCGGTACGGGTTTCGGGGTGGACTGGCGCTTCTTCAAGGAGGAGTCCGAGGTCGTCGACGAGGTCGTGGCCGGGCTCCAGTTCCTCGCCAAGCGGCGCACGGGAGAGATCAGCGGTCTGGCCGGCCGCGGCCTCGACGACAACGGCCTCCCCCCGGAGCTGCTGAAGTTCGCACTGTCCCTTCTGGAGGACGCCAAGGCCAGGAAGGACGCGGACGACGTGGAGCCGGAGCCGTGACCGCGGTGTCCGGGGGACGTGGTTAAACTCTGTCGAGCGCATGTCACACGCACGCGTGACGACGATCAAGAGGTCCCCATGTCCATGCGCGAGCTGCGGAGAGAGTGCGAAGACGGTCTGGCCGATCTGCCCCTCCCTGTGCCGTTCAGCATCCCCGGACTGGTGGCGAACATGGAGGCGGCCCGCGGCCGCACCATCGCGCTGCACGAACTCCCCGACCAGCTGGCCCGGGTCAACGCCGCCTGCGGTCTGCGCCTCAAGTGCGGTGACACCAGCTTCGTGCTCTACCGACGGCGCCCCACCGCGTACCAGACCCAGCACGTCATCCTGCACGAGCTGTGCCATGAATGGTTCGACCACGGCACCACGCTCGACGCGGACCAGCTCCGGCAGCTGCTGCCCGTCTTCGACACCTCGCTGATCACCCGGGTGCTCGCCGCCGACGAGGACCCGGCCGCCGGGCCCGCCGCCCCGGACGAGCCGCCGTGCTTCCCCCCGGCGGTCACCGACGCGTTCCGGGCCGGCGGCCCGATGCAGGCCCGCGCGCAGTACGACACCCACGACGAGCGGGTGGCTGAATTCGGTGCCTCGCTGATCCCCCGCATGGCCAGGGACGTGACGAGCGACGACATGGTCGGCCGCCTGACCAACTCCCTCTCCCGCCCCGTCGCGCACCGGCGCCGCGGTTTCTTCCGCCGTCCGTAACCCCCACCACTCCCCGAGGAATCCCGTCGTGACCCCGCTCGACCTT
Source organism: Streptomyces sp. x-80 (assembly GCF_046549095.1). Taxonomy (NCBI): domain Bacteria; kingdom Bacillati; phylum Actinomycetota; class Actinomycetes; order Kitasatosporales; family Streptomycetaceae; genus Streptomyces; species Streptomyces sp. x-80. Next base: position 122,244 of record NZ_JAJPWM010000015.1, on the reverse strand, counting down.
GCCGGGTATCTCATAGCCGGCCTGATGACCGCTGTCGCGCTGTGGCGCATGCCCGCCGCGCTGTGGGGCGATGAAGAAGACAAGCGCCGCCGGGCCCTCTGGGGCTGCTACGCGGGGTTCGCCGTCGCCCTGTGGACCAAGACCAGGATCATTCGAATCGGGCTCAACAACAGCTCCGTCACCGATCTCGCCGTCCTCATCAAGCACTACACGGCGACCATCGCGATCCTCGCGATCCTCAGCTACATCGTCGCCATCTACGGGCACTACCCCGACGGCGGGGACATCCCCCGGCACGTCCGGTTCGCCCGGGTGATCCAGCAGGTGGCGGCCAAGGCGTCGGTCGCCACCCTCGTCCTGCTGACCGTGCTCTTCTTCACCGTGGTCGACCGTTCCGTCCCCTCGGACCGTTTCGTCTCCGACCACGCCGGCCAGTGGGGTGCCACGCTCTACATGAGCGTCTTCTACGTCTATCTGGGTGCCGCGTCCGCCGTCTGCGCCTACCAGTGGGCGCTGGCCACCGCCCACAGCACGCTCCGTCATCTCCGGGTGGGCCTCGGCATGATGACCTTCGCCATGTTCATCGGCGTCGGCTACACGCTCAGCCGGACGCTGTTCCTGTGGGTCAGCGTCATCGACCGGCCCGGCAAGGCGTTCGCGCTGCGTTTCGACGAGATCACCGAGTCCGCGCAGCTCGTCCTGTTCGCCTTCTTCGCGGTGGGTGCGTCCATCCCCGCCTTCGGCAAAGGCTGGCACCGCGCGAAACTGTGGCGGGCCCAGACCCGGCTGCACCCCCTGTGGCGCGAGTTGATGACGGCCTTCCCCGACCAGCCCTTCGCGCCGCCGGCCTCGCTGCCCCGCGAACTGACCCGGTTCGACACCCCCGCGGACCTGCGGGTCGACCGGTGGGCCGCCGATATCGCGGACGCGGTGGAGAAGCTGCGCCACTACGTGCCGGACGGCCTGCTCCCGGCCGCCAAGCGGGCCGCCGCACACGACGCCCCGGAGCCCGACGAGGCCGCTCCGCTGGCCGACGCCTACTGGATCAAGGCGGCCCTCGCAGCCAAGGCCGACGGTGCGCCCGCCGGCCCGGCCGCGGCCGTCGAGTCCAAGCACGCCACCGACCAGGACGACGAGGTGGCCTGGCTGGTGCGCGTGGCAGCCGCCTACCGGACGGTCACCGACGACCGGACCCGGTACGTCCTGGAGTCCATGGAGAGCACCGCATGAGTACCCGCACGACGGCCCGCACCGTCACCGACATCTTCCAGCCCCGCAACGTCCTGCTGATCGGCATGCTCGGTATCGGCCTGGCCGCCGCGGGCGAGTGGACCGGGCTCCTGTGGGGCCTGCTCGGCGCCCTGTGCGCCGGGATCGTGCCCGCCGGCTACATCGAATGGGAACGCAAGCGGGGCACCTGGGGCGACCGGCATGTCGTCGACCGGACCAAGCGGGCGCCGATCTTCTTCGTCATCCTCGGCTCCATCGGCGCCGGTTCCCTCATCATGGTGCTCGGCCGCGCCCCCGTCGGCATCCTGGTCACGATGCTCGCCCTCTGGGCGATGACCGTCCTCCTCCTGGCCGTCAACACCGTCTGGAAGATCTCGGTGGACTCCGCGGTCGCCTCGGCCGTGGTGGCGCAGCTCGCCGTGGTGCACTCCCCCTGGTGGCTGCTCGCCTACGCGATGACCGTCGCCGTGTGCTGGTCCCGGGTCGCGCTGCGCTTCCACACGGTCGCGCAGACCGTCGCCGGCGCGTCCCTCGGCGCGGCCACCTCGGCGGCGTTCCTGCTGATCTGATCCCCGTCACCGCGGGGCGCCACGGACCGGCCGGACGGTCGCGCCGTCCGGCCGGTGCGGGTCAGCGGAGGGCGGCCGCCCGCGCGCGCAGCTCGTCGTGCAGCCCGCCGTGCGTCCGGCCGGGCGGCAGCCACTCCTTGCGGAGCTTGGCCACACAGGTGTAGTTGCTGTCGCAGACGTTGGCGAGCGGGGATTCGACCGCCTGCGTCACGACCTGGTAGGCGTCCAGTTCGCTCACCCCGTAGTCACGCGCGAGCCACTGGATCAGGTCCAGCTGGGAGATGCGGAAGGCGTCCTCCAGCGGGCGGGCCGAGCCCGTCGAGATGATGTGGGTGTCCGACTCCAGACGCGGCCAGGGAGTGGCCACGTGTTTGAGCAGCTCCACGATCACGACGGTGTGCATCGCCGTCTCGACCGCGACCCCGCAGGTCTCCCCCTCGCCCTGGCGGGCGTGCCCGTCGCCGAGGCTGAACAGCGCGCCTTCGACGTTGACCCCGAGATAGCAGGTGACGCCCGCCCGCATCTCGGGCGTGTCCATGTTGCCGCCGTGCGCGTCCGGGACCAGCGCGGAGCGCACCTCCAGGTTGGCTGGTGCCACCCCGACCGTGCCGTGCATCGGGTCCATCGGCAGCGTCAGCTCCCACTCGCTGTCCCGGGCGCTGAAGTGGCACAGGCGCCGCGCACGGTCCAGCTGCCAGATCCAGACGGCCTCGGGGAGCGGCGGGTGCAGCGCGGCGGTGGCATGGGTGGCGGTCAGCGCCCCGAAGAGCGGCACGGTCGTGGAGGCCGCCCAGTCCCTGCGGGGTTCGATGGACACGAAGTGCACGGCGAGCGTGTCGCCGGGCTCCGCGCCCTCGACGTGGAACGGCCCGGTCTGCGGATTGACGAACGGGAATTCGCAGACCTGCGACACCAAATCCTTCGCGGTCCGCACCCGGCCGCCGAAGCAGTCCTCGGTGAAGACGTCCAGGACCGTGCCCGGGGCGATCCGGGCCACGGGTGCGGCCCCGCCGAACGTCCAGGCGTAATCCTCCTCGCCGGGCCGGACGGTGAGGATGTGCGGGTCCGAAGCGGGATCGGTCATGGCGACTCCTGATCGAGGTGGACGAGGCCGGTGGCCGCCAGCCGGTCCGGATGCCGCCGCCACAGTACGACGGCGATGCCGAGTCCGGCCGCGCTCCACAGCGCCACCACGGCACCGGCCGAGGAGACCGGAGCGGTCAGTTCGGTGACGAAGGAGAACACCGGCAGCCCCGCGGCGGTGAGCAGCGCGGGGGTGAAGGCCGCGATGCCCAGGACCGGGAAGAGGAGGTGGCGCACCGGGCGGAACTCCGCGCGGCGCCGCCGCAGGAAGTAGCCGACGCAGGCGAGGTTGGTGAGCAGGTAGACGGAGATGATCGCGGTCACCACGACGGTGGCCAGCAGCAGGAACGCGGTGTCCGGGCCGTACGCGAAGCCCAGGCCCAGCGCCGCGGCCGGCGCGGCCAGACACTGGACGAGCAGGCCGATGACGGGCGAGCGGTGCACGGGGTGGAGGCGGGCGAGGGAGCGGGGGAAGACGCCGACGCGGCCCAGCGCGAAGGCCGTCCGGGTCGAGGCGTTCGCGGCGGCGTTGGCGTTGGCGATGGTGGAGTTGACCACCGCCAGGAAGACCAGGACCCAGAACGCGCCGAAGGAGGCGCGGGCCACCCCGTCCCAGGAGGCGGCACCGGACGCGCCGAAGGTGTGGAAGGCGTCCGGGCCGTAGAAGACCGTCATGGCGTAGGTGGTCAGGATGAAGAGCAGGCCGATGGCCAGTGCCGAGCCCAGCACCGCGCGGCGCAGGGTGCGGCGCGGATCGCGGGTCTCCTCCGCCAGCGGCGCCGCCGCCTCGAATCCCGCGAAGGCCAGCACCGTGTAGACCGATCCCGCGATGACGCCGCCGACGCCTTCGTGGGCCGCGGGGGTGTGCGCGGTGCCGAAGACGGTCAGGGTGTTGTGGCGGCCGGCGTGGGCGATCAGCAGGCCCGCGAAGACGACGAAGACCAGCACCTCGAAGGCGCCCAGGACGGTGCCCAGCCGGGCGGCGGCCCGTATGCCGTAGTAGCCGGTCACGGCTATCACCGCCGCGCCCGCGAGCACCCAGGGCCACCACAGGCTCTGCGGATACCCGGGCCACTCCTGGTGTGCGGTGCCCGCGACCGTGAAGCCCAACTGCACCAGCAGCAGCGCCGGGACGAGCGCTTCGACGAGGAGGTAGACCCAGGCCACCACGAACCCGACGGCGGGGTGCAGGCCCCGGGAGCTGTAGGCGGCCACCGATCCCGCGGACGGCAGGTGCCGGGCCAGCTCGGCCACGGACGAGGCCGTGAACAGGCAGGCCACCAGGGCGATCAGGACGGACAGCGGCAGGGCGCCGCCCGCGAAGGCGGCACCGGCCGGGATGGAGACGGCGATGGCGGCCCCGGGCGCCATGGACGTCACGCTCTGGAAGAGCACGTCCCGCAGCCCCACGGCATCGCGCCGCAGACTCACCTCGGGCCGGCCCTGCCGGGCGTGCCGGCCCCTCGGCCGTTGCCGGCCCCGCCGCTGTCGCCGCTCTTGCCGCCCGGCACTCGCGTCCCCCATGGTCCCGAGGGTAGGGACGGGGACGCCGGGGTGGAAGACGGCCTACGGGACGGGCGCGCGGGGCGGGGTGCAGAAAGCGATCCCGGTTGACCCGCCGTCAGCAGCCGTCAGGTGCCCCCGCTCGCCCCCGCGCACCTGCACACCTGCACACCTGCACCTGGGCGTCGGCGGGGCTCGTCACGGCCGGTCCGCCGGGCCGTGCGGGTTGGCGGCGGCGCCTTCGGTGCTCAGCAGGACGATGGTGGCGGCCGGTCCGAGGGCCAGGGCGGTGCGGCGGCCGGCCGCCCCGTCGCCGGTGAGGGCGGCGCGGACCCCCGCGAGGGAGGCGGCGCCGCAGGGGCCGGCGGAGATCCCGAGGGCGGCGAGGTCACGGGCGGCCCCGGCGCTGTCGGCGTCGGTGACGGCGACGGCGGCGTCCAGTCCGTCGCGCAGGTAGGGCCAGGCGATGCTGGAGGGCGTACCGCAGTTCAGCCCCGCCATGGCCGTGGTGCCGGTGGCCACGCTGTGCAGCCGCCGCTCGGTGAGGCAGGCCAGGGCGCAGGCCGCGGTGTCGGGTTCGACGGACAGCAGGGCGGGCGCGTGACCCGTGGGGCGGCTGCGGTAGTGGGTGACGGCCGCCTGGGCGAGCGAGCCCACTCCGACGGGGACGGCGACGAGATCGGGCAACTCCGCTCCCACGGCGGTCAGTTGTGCGTCGATCTCGGCGAACAGCGTGCCGTACCCCTCGGCGATCCAGCCGGGTATCTGTTCGTAGCCGGGCCAGGCGGTGTCCTGGAGGAGGACCGCGTCCGGCGCGGTCGCCGCGTCGGCCGCCCGGCGTACGGCGTCGTCGTAGGACCCGGCCACGCGGGTGACCCGGGCCTGCTCGGCGGCGATGGCGGCCGCGGCGCCGGGGTGCACACCCTCCGATACGAAGACGTGGGCGCGCTGCCCGAGCAGGCGGGCCGTACGGGCCACCGCGCGGCCGTGGTTGCCGTCCGTGGCGGTGACGAACGTGACGGGGCCGGCCGGCGACCCGCCGCGCGCCCGCTCGGCGAGGGTCCGGTGGATGGCCCAGGAGGCGCCGAGCACCTTGAACGCGGGCAGTCCCAGGCGGGACGACTCGTCCTTGACGAAGACCCGGCCGACCCCCAGCCCGGCGGCGAGGGCGGGGAGTTCGGCCAGCGGGGTGGGGGCGTAGCCGGGCAGCGAGGCGTGGTACTGGCCCGCCCCGGCGGGGACCGGCGCGCAGGTCCACCGCCGGGCGGCGGGACGCGCGAACCACGGCAGCGGGCGGCGGGGCGAGTTCTCAGGCATGCCTCCATCGTGCGATGCGCCCATCCATCGGTCCAGCGAATGTTTCCCGCGTACATTCCTCGGCAATGCCGATGATTCCCGTGGTGGCGGAGGGTTGCCGGTGTTCGATCTGCACCGGCTCCGGCTGCTGCGCGAGTTCAAGCACCGCGGCACGCCAGCGGCGGTCGCCGCCGCCCTCTCGTACAGCCCCTCGTCCGTCTCCCCGCAGCTGACGCGGCTGGAATCGGCGGCCGGTGTCCTGTGGTACGGCCGGCCGCCGACCGTTCCCCTGTATCCGCTGCCGCGCGGCCATCGGGCGCGCGGCATCTTCACGGCGGTAAGCCGCGGCCGCGGCACGCACCCCTCCGCAGGCGCCTGCCGGCAGGCGTGTACGCCTCCCGGCCACGCCGCGGAGGATACGCCGGCCGTCGCGCCGGAGCGGCGGCGGGTGCCGGAGCGGTCCGCCGCCCCGGGACCCGCGACGCCGGTGCGGCCGTCGCACACCTCCCGCCCGCCCGGCGGTCCGAGCCGGGTGTCAGGCGTCCCGGGCGATGATTTCCATGGGGACATGGTCGGGATGGGCCATCGCGGAGGCCGCTTCGCGGGTGGTGTGCCCGGGAACGGCGCGGAGCGTGAAGCGGGAGAGGACCGTCGCCAGGACGATCGTGGCCTCCGTCCAGCTGAAGGCGTCCCCGATGCATTTGCGGTTGCCCGCGCCGAAGGGGACGAATGCCTCGCGCGGTATGCCGGCGCGCCGCTCCGGCAGCCACCGGTCGGGGTCGAAACGGTCCGGTTCGGTGTAGAGCCGCGGATCCCGGTGCAGGGCGTAGAGGCTGAAGCCGACCTCCACCCCGGCGGGGAGGCGGAATCCGCCGAGCTCCACCGGCTCGGTGGTGCGGCGCATCAGCAGCGTCACCCCGTGCAGCCGGATCACCTCGTCCAGCACCCGCCGGACGGTGACGAGACGGGGGATGTCCTCGACGGTCACGGGGCGGGTGCCGACGACCTCGTCGACCTCGGCCAGCAGTTGCCGCTCGACCTCGGGGGCACGGGCGATCTCGTGGAAGGCCCAGCTGAGGGTGGAGGCCGTGGTCTCCGAGCCGGCGAAGAGGATGGTGACGAGTTCGTCCCGGACCTCCTCGTCGGTCAGTGCCTCACCGGTGTCGGCGTCGCGCGCGTCCAGCAGCAGGGACAGCAGATCGGCCTGGCCGCTCCGCCCGGACCGGCGGGTGCTCGCGATCACCTCGTCGATGACCTGCCGCATGCTCCGGGCCGCGGCGTCGAACTCGCGGTTGGGGCGGATCGGCAGCCGGTCCAGCAGCTTGGGAGAGGCGGCGCGCAGCAGCATGTTCTTCAGGATCACCGGGAGGTTCCGGCGGACCGACTCCACGGCGGGACGCCCGATGTCGGCGGAGAACATGGTCTCCGCCAGCGTCTCGATGGCGTACTCCCCCATGACCTGCTCGACGTCGATGCGCTGTCCCGAAGTCCACGATCCGGTCAGGGCACGGGCCCGGTCGCTCATCGTCCGCGCGTAGCCCGCGATGCGCTCATGGTGGAACACGGGCTGCACCAGACGGCGGTTCCGGCGGTGGACCGGGCCGGTGGCATTGGCGAGACCGTTGCCGACCAGTGGCCGTACCCGGTCGTACAGCCGGCCCTTCTCGAAGCTCCGTGCGTGCGTGACGGTCACGGCGTGGACCAGCTCGGCGCTGGTGGCGAAGTACACCGGCAGCGTGCCCAGGTCGACGCGGACCAGATCACCGGTCTGCCGCAGCGACCGCAGGAACCCGAGTGGCTCGCGCCCCAGCTTCACGGCGTGCCCGATCAGGGGCAGTGCGCCCGGCGCGCGGGGCACCTCCGTTATCCCAACTGTCACCGAAGAGTCCTTCCTCTAGGCCGGCTTCCGCGCCGCCCACTCGGCTGCGGACGCGTCCCCGTTCTCGTACCGCGGCGGGGTGCTGCCGCCGGCGGGCAGCAGGTCCCACCACCAGGAGATGACGGGGATGTCCAGGGGCTCGTGACTGTCGTCGGTGGGCGTCTCGCGCAGCGTCGTGGGGAGCCCGGCCGGATCGTCGGGGGTGGTGTAGCGGAGGGAGGTGATGCCCCAGTCCTGTGATCCGCGGATGAAGGAGGCCAGGCCGCTCAGGTACTGCCGCAGCTGCGGGCTGGCCTCGTCGCGCAGCTGCGCGGACAGCCGCATGAACAGCGTCATCACCCGGTCCCGCTGGGCGATCGCCGTGGTCAGGGCCTGCTCCGGGCCGATGCCGTGCTCGTGTTGCAGCACCCGGAGGACGTTGAGGTAGTAGCCCTCGCTCCGGCTCTCCTTGTGGTGCGAGAAGATGTCGTTGTCCCAGGTGATGACGAACGAGGCCATCTCGGCCGCGGCGCGCACGGCGGTCCGGTCCCGTTCGTACGGCTGGAGTTCGTAGCCGTGCCCCATCTCCAGGATCGGCAGCACGACCGAGGTCGCGCCGTCGTACAGGCGCATCAGGGTGTAGTCGGACAGGCTCGGGACGGTGCCCTCGCTGCGGTGGGACGCCTCCCAGACCACGGAGAAGAAATACTCCCGCAGGGCGTCCAGCCAGCGGGCCGTCTGTCCCGCGGTGCCGTACCGGGACACCCGCGACCGCAGGTCGCGCAGTCCCTCCGCGAGCGGGTCCACCCGCAGGAGCTGGGCCTCCGGGTTCTGTGCCACCCGCAGCAGGCGGTGGAGAACCGCCGTCAGTCCGCCCGGACTACAGCCCAGGTCGCCCTCCTCGCAGTACCCGTCGTCGACGCCGAAGAGCCACAGCACGAAGTCCGCCAGGAGGGATACCACCTCCTCGCGGCCCTCGGGCAGTATCCGGGCGGAGAATGCCCCGATGCCGTGGGTGACGAGCCGCTCCCGCAGTTCGTCGGACCCTATGGAGAAACGTTCCGCCCAGGCTGTCGTCCGGATCTCGATCGCCTCGTGGCGAGGGTGGATGGCCGGCGGAATGGGCGAGTAGGTCGGCGGAACTATCAGCTCGGGTCCCACTTCTGACCACCTCTCAGCTGTCGTGCGGCACTCTCGGCCGGGTACGCGGATGCCTCGTGACCGGCCTACCGGATGTGCCACCGGCACTCCGTGAATGATCAACTACGGCGCATCGTACGCATCGCGTACGTCTGATCCAATAGCGGCGTCACCAGGTCTTCATGGACGCCGGGCGGGCCGCTGGTGTCCGGCCGGCCCCGTGACGGGCCGGCCGGACGCAGGCCAGGGCGTGTCGTCACAGTGCCGTCGTTCGCCCGGAAGGCGTGATCCGCGGCGTCCGGTGCGGTGCATCACAAGGCGGAGGACCGACCCGGCACCGGGTGTACCGGGGTGATCCCGACAACGCCGGGAGGTGCTGTGCCAGGCGCCACGGGCAGGCGCCACTGTGCCGAGACGCCCTAGGACCGTGCCCGGAAGAGCGACCGCCACCAGGGCGTGCGGGCAGCGCGGGCTTCCCGCGGCGCCGGTGTCCGGCCCGTGGTGGCGGGTACGGCGGGTGACGGAGACGCCGCCCCGAGGCGCGGGGGCGTGGCTGCCCGCTCCTGCTCCGGCTTGAACCGCACGGGCAGGCTGTCCAGGCGCTCCGACAGCCACGCGGGGTGCGTCTGGAGCTCGCCCTCGTGCACCGCGAGCCGCAGATCACGCAGCCGCGCCAGCAGCGTGTCGATGCCGGTGTCCGCGATGGCCCGGCCGATCTCCCGGCCGGGGCACTCGTGCGGGCCGCTGCTGAAGGCGAGGTGGGAGCGGTTGCCGTGGACCGGAGCGGACAGATCGGGCCGGATCTCCGGGTCGGCATTGCCGGCCGCCAGTCCGAGGAGCAGCATGTCGCCGCCCGCGATACGGCGGCCGCCCAGTTCGGTGTCGCCGATGGCCCAGCGGCCCGGGATCGCCGACAGCGGCGGCGCGTCCCACAGGACCTGCTCCAGGGCGTCGGGCAGCGTCATCTGACCGCCGGTCAGGTTGAGGCGGAAGCGGCGGTCGGTCAGCACCATGCGCAGGGTGTTGCCGATCAGGTTGACCGTGGTCTCGTTCGCGGCGACGAGCACGAGCCGCAGATGCTCCATCACCTCGTTCTCGGTGAGGTTCGACTCGTGGCCTATCAGCCAGGACGCAAAGTCGTGCCCCGGTTCGGCCCGTTTGCGCTCGGCCAGGGTCCGCAGTGTCTCGACCACGAACTCATTGCTGGTCATGGCGGTCTCGCTGCCCCGCATCAGGTCCTGCGCGGCGTCCACCAGGCGCGGCCCGTACCCCTCGGGCATCCCGAGGAGCTGGGTCATCACCAGCATCGGGAGTTTCTCGGCGTACTGCGAGATCAGGTCGGCCTCGCCGGTCGCGGCGAACGCGTCGATCAGCTGGTTCGTGTACCGGACCACGTAGCGGCGGATCCCCCGGCGGTCGAACCGGGCCAGGCTGTCGGTGACGGCTCCGCGCAGCCGTACGTGGTCCGCGCCGTCGGCGAACACGCAGATCGGCTGCCATTCGATCATCGGGCGCAGCGGGGAGTCCGCGGTGACCCGGCCCTCCCGGAACATCCGCCAGTTGCGGGAATCGCGGGAGAACCGGGAGGGGTTGCGCATCACCTCAAGGTTCTCCCGGTGTCCCAGTACCAGCCAGGCGGGCAGATCGCCGTGCAGCAGCACCGGCGCCACCGGGCCGTACTTCTGGCGGAGCACCTCGTACAGCGCCTGCGCGTCCCCCTCCGCCTCGGGCCCGTACAGCCGTTGCAGCCCCTCGGTGCCCGCACCGTGCGCGGGGCAGCCCGGGGGCGGCACGGGTCCGGAGCCGTCGCTGTGGTGAGCTGGGCGCGGGGTGGTCACGGGGCCTCCGAAGGTGGTGAGGACGGTCGGCTGCGCACGCGATCACGACGGGCCGCGGCCGACTCCCCGCGCACGGGCATCGCGTCGGCGCCGGACCAGGGGCCGGCTGCCGCTGCCCCGGTCCCGGGATGTGCGGCGGCCGGGCCATCGAGCCATACGCAGGGGAATACCGGTTGCCGGTCCACAGCCCTGCCCGGTGGCCGCCCGCGCAAGGATGTCACGACAACAGCCCAGATCCCGCCGCATGGACACCTACAAGATCATGAGCCGCGCACAGCATAGCTCTGGTCTGTTTCCCCCTGACAAACGTTCGATGCCTGGTTCCGGGCGGCGCCGGGCCACCGGATGGGCGGCGGCCACCGGCCGCGGTTGCCGTCCGCCGCCCACCGCCGCCGGCCGGGCACCGCGCGCCGGCCACGACGGCCTCCGTGGCCGTGCGGTCCTCGGGGGGGGAGACGGTTCGGCGGCACCGGGGCGCGCGGCCGCCGGTCCGGCTGCCGCTCCGTCAGCCGGCCTGTGCCCGCCGGTACAGCCGCTCGGTGTCGGTGCCCAGCCGGGTGGCGTACGCGTACTCGCTCTCGCCGCCGGAGGGGTCCTCGCCGGCCGTGGTGACGCCGGTCACCGTGCCGGTTCCGGTCGCCGGGTCGAATCCGGCGAAGTGCGGGCCGCCGCTCGCGCCGTGTGCCATATCGCACCGCATGCCCTACAGCAGCGGGGTGATCCCGTCGGCGGACGCGGCGGACGCCAAGGACGCCAAGGCACCGAGGATGCGGGGGACACGGCGGACGCGGCCGGTGCCACCGGTCCGGTCAGCGGGGCGGCGCCGGTCAGCGCCACGGCCGGTAGGCCACGCCGTACCGCCGTCCCGGTCGTGGGGCCGGTCGTCGACGGCGTCGCCGCTCCCCCGCCCGGCACCGCGGCCGTCGGACGAGGACCGCGGTCCCGTGCTCTCTTCGTGCGGTGCGTCATCGGGTGATCGGCCTTCCCCGCTCGGTACGGCTCGGTCGGTGACGCTTACCGACCGTGGGGAAGACGCGCCGAGAACCTGTTCTCGTTCCGGGGGCCCGTTCGGCGTGTCCGGTCCACCGCCATGCCGGCCGCCGGTTCTCCCCGGCGGGGTCGCCCGGCTCCGGTGAGGTGACGCGAGCGTGCTCCGCCGGGCGCCGCCGCGTGGCCGGAGCACCGGTCCGGCCACGCGGCGGCCGCGGGTCAGCCCGCCGCGGCGACCACGCCCGCCTCGGCGATGGGCTCGTCCTCGCCCTTGGTCCCGCCGGCCACACCGATGGCCCCGGCGATCGCGCCGTCGACGACGATCGGGATGCCGCCGGGCAGCAGGGCGGAACCCGGCTGGGTGGCCATGGTGGCCAGCAGGATCGGGTCCTGTGCGGCGAACTTGCCGAACGCCACGGTGGGTACGCCGAGTCCGGCCGCGGTGACCGCCTTGTGCGTGGCGATGGTGGTGGACCAGAACGTGGCGGTGTCCATCCGGGCGAGGGTCTGGAGGTTGCCGCCGCTGTCCACGACGGCGACGGCGACGGCGACGTTCAGCTGTCCCGCCTTGGCCAGTGCGGCGTCCAGAACGCGACGGGCGGCAGCGGCGGACAGAATCGGAATGGTGGTCACTGAATGGCTCCTGTTGTCGTGTGGTCGCGCCCCGGAAAACGGGCGGGAGAGCCGGTCGGTCACTGCAAGGCGAACTTGAACATCGCCTCGTCGACCGGTCCCGGGGTTCCGGGAAGGCAACTGTCCTTGTTCACGAATCTCTTGAGGTATCCGGCTCCTTCGGTGCCACCGGACCCCTTGAGTTGACGGGGCAGATAGAGCCGGCCGAATCCGTAATGCCGCCCCCGCCAGGTCAGCATCGACCGTTCCACCGCATCGAATGCCGTCCTCAACTCCGGTCTCCCGGAGGCGGTAACGGCCTCACGCAGCGGCCAGTGGTCACGATACGGCGGATCGTTCAGCATTCTGAGGTGACGGATCCCGCAGAACACCTCGGATTTCCGGGGATCGTAGCCGAACAGCGCAAGCTCCATGAGGTGGAAGTTGAGCGACTGTACGGCGCTGGCCGCCCCGGTGGCCTCGCGGAAGTTCATGAACTGCTGTGGTGAGAGCGTCTTGAGGACATGGAAGATTCCGTTGAGCAGTTGGGCGAATTCCGCTACCTGGCCGATACGGAATGCCGCCGCCGTCGGGTCGTCCGCGGCTATCGCGGTGATCGCCCGGCAGGCGGTCCACCGTGCCAGATAGAACGCGAGTTCGCAGGAATGCACGGCCCGCAGAAACAGATGCTCATTGTCGTCATCGGACTGGGGAAATGCCGTACACCGGGTGAGCACGGAAAGCCGCCGGCGCAGTACGTCGTCGTGGCCCGCCCGTCCCGTGCTGCCGGCGCCCCGCACCGGCCCTTCGGGGGCGATGACCACCGCGTCCACCTGTTCGATCAATTCCCGCAATCGGGCCAGGCGCTCCGGCAGATAGGGAGCCGCACCGGAGACCAGATCCGCGCGGGCCCCTTCCCGGGCGGCGAGATCGGCGAGGGTCGCGTGCAGCCCGCTGATTCCCGCGGCGACCGGTTCGTCCGCGTACGGGGCCAGGAACCAGTCGTAGACGTGCAGGCTGGTGTAGCGGTAGTACTCGGGGATCTGTTCGCGGCGGCTGAACGGCCGGGTCAGCAGCCGTATGATCTCCTGTTCCGCGCCGCTGCCGCCGGCCGCGGCGCTCTCGTGCCAGCCGGCCAGCCGTGCGCGGTCCGCCCCGGTCAGCCCGGCCCTGCCGTGGGCGCCCTGCATCCGGACGATGTCCTCCGCGGCGCCCGGCAGGCTCACCTCGGGCGGTATGCCTCGCATCCGTCAGCCTCCGTCGGGTGCCGAGTGGCCGATGACGAGGTGCTTCTCGCGGCTGGAGCGGCGCACTTCACAGTCGGTGAACCCCGCGTCGCGCAGCAGGCCCAGGTATTCGCCCGCGGTCCGGTGCCGGCCCCGGGTCTCGACATGCATGGACAGGTTCATCACCGCGGTGGCCAGCGGACGGTGGCCGTCGTCGTCGAAGAGCCGGTCCATGACCAGCACCCGCCCGCCGGGGGCGCAGGCCCGCCGCGCCTTGCGCAGCAGCGTCGCGCAGGTGTCGTCGTCCCAGTCCGACAGGACATAGCCGAAGGCGAGCTGGTCACCCTCGGGCAGTTCGTCGCGGAAGAAGTCGCCGGGGGCGAAGCGGAGCCGCTCGCCGAGGCCGTACGCGTCCCGGGAGCGGGCGAGGTGGGGTGCCACGTGCGGCAGGTCGAAGACGGTGGCGCGGAGCGCCGGCGTACGGAGCAGTGCGGAGACCGAGAAGGGGCCGTTGGCCCCGCCGACGTCCACCAGGTGCCGGGACCCGCCCAGTCCGGCGAGCGCCACCAGTTCGTCGGAGACGTCGAAGCTCAGCTGCCACATGGCGCGCAGGAAGGTCGCCGTCGATGCCTCGTCGGCGTACATCGCGTCGAAGGGGGCGGGCAGGTCCGCGTCCACCCGCGCCTTGCCCCGCGCGACATAGGCGGCCAGCTGGGGCAGCCGCCCGGAGGTGCTGGTGACGAGGTGCTGGAGGAAGGCGCCGGTGTAGCGGGGGCTGCTCGGGTCCAGATAGGGCGCGGATTCCGGGGGCACCTCGTATCCGTCGCGGTCGTCCCCGGTCAGCACGCCGAACGCGTGGAGCGCGATGAGCAGCCGGCGGAGCGTCTCCTCGTCGGTCCCGGTGGCGGCGGCGATGCTCCCGGTACTGCTCGGCCCGTGCGTGAGCAGATGGGCGAACACCCCGTGCCGGTCCGCCAGATGGACGGCGTGCGTGGCGTGGATGCCGAACACCGCCCGCTCCAGCGGTTCGGGCATGGCCCCGTCGCCCCGCGGTGGCCCGGCCGCGTCGCCGCGGTCGGACGGTGCGGTGCGGGGTGCGTCCCCACCGCTCCGGTCGTCGAGTGTGCGCTGCCCCACCGCTGCCCCCTCCCGCCGGCTCACGCCGGACCGCTGGAACCCCGGTGAGCCCGTGGTGACGGCCGCTCACCCCGTGGCCGGACACCCGGTCGGGGTGCGCGTCGCCGGCGGAGAACCGGGGAACCCAGCATCGCCCGGATCCGGGGCCCGGCCGGTGCGGCGGCCGGCAGACCGTCCGTTCGTGCGGGGTGCCGGTCGTACCGCCGCCGTGCCGCTCGTGGCGGACGGCGCGTCAACCACCCGCGTTCCCGCCCGGACCGGGGATGTGGCGGGCGTCCGCCGGACCCAACAATGGCGACGAAATTGAGCGAGGAAGTTGATGCGCATGCCGACCGTGCCTCCGCAGACCACCGAGCAGCCCCTCCCCTCCCCCGGCAGACCGAAGAAAAGGATCACCATCATCGGTGCCGGGATATCCGGTCTGGTGGCGGCGTATGAACTCGAACGGCGCGGCCACCGTGTCGACATACTGGAGGGACGCCTGGACGTCGGCGGCAGAGTGCGCACCCACCGCTTTCTGCCCGGCCGGCCGGGTCCCTCGGTCGAACTCGGGGCCATGCGCGTACCGGCCACCCACCACCGCACCATGCACTACATCCGGGAACTCGGCCTCGCGGACCGGGTCAGGGAGTTCCGGACCCTTTTCCAGGACGACACCGCCTATCTGGAAACGCCTTCCGGGCACCAGCGCATACGGGACGCCTCGCAGATACTCGTGGCGGAACTGCGACGGCGCCTCGGCAGCCACGACTACGACGACGCGACGGTGCTCTTCGGCGCCTGGCTGGCCGTGCGGGTGAACGCCATCGCGCCCCGCAGGTTCCGGGAGAGCATCCACGACGGGCTGGACCGCGAGATCCTCGGGCTGGTCGAGGGAATAGACCTCAGGCCCTATGTGTACGGCCGCGGCGGGGACCGGATAGATCTGCACGCCCTGTTCGCCGACCATCCGCAGATCCAGGCGGGCTGCACGGGGCGGCTGTACCGGTTCGTCGAGGACATCGTCAACGAGACCAGTTCCCGCCTCATACGGCTGCACGGCGGTATGGACCAGATAGCGCACCGGCTGCGGGACCGGGTCCGCGGGCCGATCGGCCGGGGTCAGGAAGTGGTGGGGATAGAGGTGCGCGACCGCGACGTCGTGCTCCGTATGCGGCGCGGCTTCGGCACGGTCACCAGGAACTGCGACTACGTGCTGTGCACCGTCCCCTTCTCGGTACTGCGGACCATGGATCTGGCCGGGTTCGACGACGAGAAGCGGGCGATCGTGCACGACATGAAGTACTGGTCCGCCACCAAGGTCGCCTTTCACTGCCGCGAGGCGTTCTGGGAGGCGGAGGGCATCACCGGCGGCGGTTCCTTCACCGGCGGGCTGATCCGGCAGACCTACTACCCGCCGGCCGCGGACGACCCGGCGCTCGGCGCGGCCCTGCTCGCCAGTTACACGATCGGGGACGACGCCGATGTGCTCGGCCGTCTCCGCCGGCCCGACCGTCTCGCCCTGATACTGGACGAACTGACCGCCATACACCCGCAGTTGAGGATACCCGGCATGATCCTCGGGGTGGCGGACCAGGTGTGGGGGACGGCTCCGTCGAGCAGGGGTGCGGCGGCCGTCCGCTGGGGCAAGGACATCGCGACCTGCGAGGCGGAACGGCGCTCGGCGGCCCGCCCGCAGGGACGGCTGTTCTTCGCCGGCGAGCACTGCTCCACGTATCCGGCCTGGATCGAGGGCGCCATCGAATCGGCGGACAACGCCGTACAGGAGATCGAGTTCCACGAGGCCGGCGGGGGCACGGCCGTCGTCACCGGCGGCTGCGCGGTGTCGGAGGAACCGGCATGAGCGTCTTCGACCTCCCGCGGCTGCACTTCGCCGGCACCGCCACCACACAACTGCCCACCGGTCCGCGCAGCGGACTGGCCGACCTCGCGACGAACACCGCGCTCACCCCCGACGGCCGGCCGTTTCCGGTGGACCGGCCGGCCGGTGAGTACCACGACGTGCTGTACGGCATGGGGCCGGGTTCCGGCGCGGGTCCGCAGTTCGGCGGCAGCGGTCACTTCGCCGTCGAGGCCCGGGTGGTCGGCACGGAACGCGCCGCCGGAGCGGTGCGCACCGACGATCCGGTGGTCGGTCGCAGCGTCGATCTGTGGGGCCACTACAACGAGTACTTCGCCACCACGGCCAACCGGGCCCGGGTCTTCGATGTCGATCCGTCCTCCAACTGGACCACCACCCTCATGATCGGCCAGCTCGGCTTCGGCCGGCAGGGGCGGTCACTGGACGTCGGCTATCTGTGCACCGGTGACGTCGAGGGGTTCCAGCCGCCGCGCTGGCAGGTCTTCGCCCCGCCCGCCGAGACCGAAGAACCGGCGGCCTCCCGGCTGCCGCTGTCGGCGGTGTACCAGTTCGTGGTCGCCGGTGCCGGCGCGCTGCACTGGCCCGCGCAGTCGGCGCAGTCACCCGCCGTGGCGGACCTGCGCGCCGGGGTGGAGTCCGGTGGAAGCGACGGTCTCGTCGTGCAGTTCGCCCTCCGGGGCGGCGCAACGCCGCCCGTTCCCGAGCACCCCACTCCCTGGCGGATCCACGGCACGATCGCGCCATGGCGGGCCGACGAGCTGCGCTCGTACCCCGCGGGACGGCTGCTCACCGCGCACGGGCCGCCGGGCAGTCACCCGTACCCGGTACCGCGCCAGCTCACCGTCGAGGTGGGACCTGCGCAGGTCACCTTCAACCTGATCGCCGGGGCGCCGGCCGCGGCGGCCGCGGCGGCCCGCCAGGCGGCCGGCGGCGTCTGGGAACTGCGGACGGCGCGCAGCGACCGCCTGGTGGCCGAACTGCCCGCCGGCGCCTGGCCCCCGGCCCGGGACCTGACCAGCGGCGTGGTGACCGTGCCCCGCCGGCCGGGGGCGGACGCTGCCGGGCACGAGGCCCTGCGCCTGGTCCTGCGCGGCGGCGCCGGCGACCGGATCCCGGTGCTGGCCGAGCGGGAGGTCAACCTCCAGGCGGACGACGCGTGCATCATCGTGGACCACCCGGACGGCGACCGCGACGACTCCTACGACGTCCGGGTCGCGGTCCGGTCCCTGGTCCGGGGGCGGCCCGGCCCGCTCGGCGCCGTCCACGTCCGGCAGTTCTTCAACCCCCGCGCCCTCCCCCGGGACCCGGCGGCCCGCTCGCCCCGGGCGCGCGCCACCGACATCGGCATCGTGCGGCTGCGCCCCGGCCGTACCGAGGGGGACACCGAGGCCGGCACCGGCTGGGCGGACCGGTGCACCATCAGCACCGACGACGAGGGGCGCGGGTCCTTCGTGCTGCGGGGCGCGCGGCCCGGCTGCGCCAGAATCCTGCTGTCGGCGGCGGACGAGGACCTGCCCGTCGCGCCGTCCCGGCCCGGCTCCGCCGCCGTGGCGTACGACAACGACGACCGGCTCGGCTACTGGGCGGGCGCCGGCCACCTGTCGGTGCGGGTGCTGCCCGACGACTGGCGGCTGGCCGCCGTACCACCGGACGAGGTGACCTTCGGCCTGGTCCACACCGAGGTCTTCGCCTTCTACGAGCTGCTGTTCTCGTTCATGAAGGAGAAGGTCTTCAGCCTGGCGGACCGGTTCCGGGTGGAGACCTACGCCCGGCTGATCTGGCAGATGTCCGACCCGAAGAACAAGGCGAAGACGTACTACATGCCGCCCAGCCGCGACCTGTCGGAACCCAAGGCCCGGCTGCTGCTGGCCTATCTGCGGCTGCGCGACACCCCCGGCACGATCCTCACCACCCGCCCGGCCGCCCCGCGCCCGGCCCCGGGCATCCGCACCCGCGACCACCTGGTGGCGACGGTGCGCCACGCCGTCATGATCGAGCTCGCGGTCACCCTCCAGTACCTCTACGCGGCCTATTCGCTGCCGCTGCACGGCGCCGGGCTGGAGTATGTGCGCCGGCGGAAGTGGACGGCCGCGCAGTTGCGGGCGGTCTGCGGCGACGGCGGGGAGACCCTCGACGACGGGGTCCGCAGCACCCTGCTGCGGGTGGCCCGGGAGGAGATGGTCCATTTCCTCGTCGCCAACAACATCCTCATGGCGCTCGGTGAGCCGTTCCACTTTCCCGCGATCGATTTTGGCACCCTCGACAACGAACTGCTCGTCCCGCTCGACTTCTCGCTGGAAGCCCTGGACGTCGGCAGTATGCAGCGGTTCATCGCCATCGAGCAGCCGCACCGCATCGTCGGTGACGTCGGCTACGGGGGCCTGGGCACTCCGTCCTGCGGCGAGATCCCCGGCCGGGCCGTCTACACCTCACTGAGCGAGCTGTACGCCGACGTACGGGAGGGGCTCCGGCGCGTCCCCGGCCTGTTCCTGGTGGACCGGGGAAGGGGCGGCGGGGAACACCATGTGTTCCTGCGGAAGTCGGTCAACTCCGTGCACCCCGACTACCAGCTGGAGGTCGACGACCTGTCCAGCGCGCTGTTCGCGGTCGACTTCATCACCGAACAGGGTGAGGGCCAGGTCCTCGCCCCGGGGGCGGCACCGCCGGACGAGGAATCGCACTTCGATGCCTTTCTGCGGATCTCCGATCTGCTGATGGCCATGCGTCTGCACCGGCCACCGGGTCACCACCCGGCACCGGACTTCGCCTATCCGGTGCTGCGCAACCCGACCCTGACCGCGGGCGGCACCGCCCGGCAGGTCATCACCGAGCCGACGGCCCGTCAGGTCGCCGGGCTCTGCAACGGCTCCTACTTCATGATGGCCCAGCTCATGGTCCAGCACTTCGGCGAGTGCCCGGACGCGAGCCTGCGGCGATCGGACCTCATGAACTGCTCCATCGAGGTCATGAACGGTGTGCTGCAACCCCTGGCCGAGCTGCTGGCGGTGCTGCCGTCGGGGGTGCCGGGCCGGACGGCCGGAGCGCCGTTCGCGCTCGGCAGGGCACCGGAGCCCCTCGCCCGCCCGGACGTCGCGCGACGCGCCTTCGCACAGCGCTTCGGCGACCTCGCGCAGACCGCGCGGAAGTACCCCGTCATCCCGGACCGGGTGCCGGAGACGCTGGCCTTCCTGGCCGCCCGTTTCCGTGCGTCGTGACCTGTCCGGCCCCCGTTCTCCCCACGGCAGGAAGGCGAGACAGATGGTCTCTGTGCACCAGACCGACGTACTCATCGTCGGCGGCGGCCCGGTCGGTATGGCGTTGGCCCTGGATCTCAGATCGCGAGGGGTGAGCCACACCGTCATCGAAGCGAGCGACGGTTCGGTGTCCCACCCCAAAGTGAGCAACATCGGCCCGCGGTCCATGGAGTTCTTCCGCCGCTGGGGCGTCGCGGACCGGATCCGCGCGGCGGGCTGGCCACGGGACCACACCCTGGACAGCGTCTGGGTCACCCGCGTCGGGGCACATGAGGTGTACCGGCTCTCCGTCGGCACCAGTCGGACCCGGCGGCCCTTCGCCCACACCCCGGAGCCCGACGAGATCTGCCCGCAGCACTGGCTGGCCCCGCTGCTCGCCGACGAGGTGGGCCGCCACCCCGCGGGCCCGCTGCGGCTGAACTGCCGGCTGGACACCTTCCGCCAGGACGACGACGGGGTCACCGCCACCGTCATCGACCGGACGACCGGAGCGGTCGGCGCCGTCGAGGCCCGCTATCTGGTGGCCTGCGACGGCGCTTCCTCACCGATCCGCAAAGCCTGTGGCATCGACGCACCGGCCCGTCACCCCACCCAGGTCTTCCGCAACATCCTCTTCCGCGCCCCGGAACTCGGCGACCGGCTCGGGGCGGGCAAGGCGCTGTTCTACTTCCTCCTGCTGTCGGACTCCCTGCGCTTCCCGATGCGGGCGATGGACGGCCGCGCGCTGTTCCGGCTGTCGGTCCGTGTGGACGGCGGCCCGGAGTCCGCCCAGTCCGCGCCGGCCCTGCTCCGCCGGGCACTGGCGGTCGACACCCCGGTCGAGGTCCTCTCCGACCATCCGTGGCATCTGACGCACCGGGTGGCGGAGGACTTCCGCCGCGGCCGGGTCTTCCTCGCCGGCGACGCCGCCCACACCCTGTCCCCCTCCGGCGGGTTCGGGATGAACACCGGTATCGCCGGCGCCGCCGACCTGGGCTGGAAGCTCGCCGCCGAACTGGCCGGCTGGGCGGGGCCGCTGCTCCTGGACACCTACCGCACCGAGCGGCGGCCCGTCGCGGAAGAGGCCGTGGAGGAGGCGAACCGCAACCTCGTCCGCACGATGAGCCGTACCCTCCCCGACGGCCTGCACGAGGACACCCCGGCGGGCGAGCGGGCGCGGGCCGC
This sequence comes from Streptomyces sp. x-80, assembly GCF_046549095.1. Lineage (NCBI taxonomy): Bacteria > Bacillati > Actinomycetota > Actinomycetes > Kitasatosporales > Streptomycetaceae > Streptomyces > Streptomyces sp. x-80. The sequence continues at coordinate 101,483 of NZ_JAJPWM010000015.1, read as the reverse complement.
GATGGCCGGACAGCTGGCCCGCAGCGGCATCAGCCGCGAGTTCAACGCCCCCATGATTCATATGGGCTACCGCTACACCTCGCCGGTCATCGTCCCCGACCACTGCCCGCCCCTCGCCGACGAGAGCGCGGAGCACCCCAACAGCAAACCGGGATCCCGCGCCCCGCACGCCTGGCTCAAGCCGGGGCTCTCCACCCTCGACCTGTTCGGTGACGGCTTCCGGCTGCTGTGCTTCGCGGGGCCGGACGGGGCGCCCGGACAGCTGCGGCACGACGGGTACGAACGGGCCTTCGCCGACCGGCACATGCCCTTCGGCATCACGGTGTGCCACGACGCCGAGGTCGCCGCCGCCTACCGGCGCCCGTTCGTCCTGGTCCGGCCCGACGGCCATGTGGCCTGGCGGGGGCAGGAGCTGCCCGCCGACCCCGGCCGGCTCGCGGACACCGTGCGCGGCGCCCGCTGAGCCGCACGAGAGCCCCCGCCCACCACTCCTGCGAGGAGAAGGCACCATGCCGACCGACGATCTGCCACCGTTCGGCCTGCGGGGCTGGCCCGCCGCGGCCCTCGCCGATCCCTACCCCGTCTATCTGCGCTACCGGGAGAAGTCCCCCGTGCACTACGTGCCGGGGCCGCCGGACGAACCGGGCACCCACTACGTCTTCGGCTACGACGAGGTCGCCGAGGCACTCTCCAGTCAGCGGTTCGGGCGCAGCGCGGCCGCCGCGGGCGCCGCGGCGCCCCCGCCGGCCGGCCGTCACCAGGCCCTGCACACCATGCTCGCGAACTGGCTGGTGTTCCTGGATCCGCCCCGGCACACCGCCCTGCGGTCCCGGCTCAGCGCGGAGTTCACCCCCAAGGTGGTCCTCGGCCTGCGGGCACGGATCCGGGACATCGCCGGGGAACTCCTCGCGGACCTGCGGCGCAGGGACGTCGCCGACCTGGTGGCGGAGTTCGCCGCGCCCTTTCCCGTCCTGGTCATCTGCGAGCTGCTCGGCATACCCGGGCAGCACCGCGGCTGGCTGCGGGAACGCTCCGTCCGCCTCCAGGAGGCGAGCACCTCGCGGGCCGGTGCCGGTGCGGACGGGTACGCCCGCGCCGGCACCGCCGCCGGGGAACTCCTCGGCTTCTTCCAGGACCAGATACGGCAGCGGCGCGACGGGCCGACGGGGGACCTCATATCGCTGCTGGTCCGGGAGCCCGGCCCGCTCCCGGACCGCGCGTCCGGACCCGGCGGGCCGCTGTCGGACGACGAGATCGCCGCGACCTGCGTCCATCTGCTCACGGCCGGCCACGAGACCACGACGCACACGCTCGCCAAGTCGGTGCTGGCCCTGCTCGACCGGCCCGGCACGCTCGCCGAGCTGTGCGCGTCACCGTCGCTGCTGCCGGGGGCCGTCCACGAACTTGTCCGGTTCGATTCGCCGGTGCAGGCCGTGAGCCGGTGGGCCTACCGGGACGTGTCCCTCGGCGGGCACCGCATCCGCCGCGGGACGAAGGCGATGCTGCTGCTGGGGTCGGCCAACCGGGACCCCCGGCACTTCGCCCGGCCCGATGTCCTCGACATCCACCGGCCCGCCGACCGGCATCTCGGTTTCGGCCTGGGCATCCACTACTGCCTGGGGGCCGCGCTGGCGCGGGCCGAGGTCGAGATCGGTCTCGCGGCGATGCTGGAGTTCCTGCCCGAGGCCCGCCTGGCCGGCCGGCCGGTGCCGTACGCGGACGATCTGGTGTTCCACGGCCCGGCGCAGCTGTGGTTGCGCACCGGCGGGCAGCGTGGCCGCGCGGGGCCGCTCCGTACCGGACCGGTCCGGCCGGCCGGCTGAACCGGCCGGTGGGACGCCGGCCTCGCTCAGGGATCGGCGCCCCCGGCGCGGGGCGCGCCGTCGTGCCCGAGGCTCTGCCGGTAGCGCGCCAGTTCCAGCCGGGAGTGGACACCGAGCTTGCGGAAGATCTGGCGCAGATGGAAGGCGACCGTGTGCTGCGAGAGGAACATGCGGACGGCGACCTGACGGTTGGTCATCCCCTGGAGTACGTGCTCGGCCACGGTGTGTTCGGTGCGCGTCAGGCTCTGCCAGCCGGTCTTCGGCTGGTCGGAGCGGGTCCAGTGGCGACGGCGGACACCGATCGCCCGCAGCCGGCGGCGCACCCGGGCGGTGTCGCCCGCCGCGCCCAGCTGGCCGTACCGGGCGAGGGCGCTCTCCAGGTGCTGCGCGGCAAGCTCCCGGGAGGTGTCGGTCAGCAGGGCGCCCAGGTCCTCGGCCGCCGAGGCGCGTACCCAGGCGTCACGGTGGTGCGCGGCGGCCGACTCCAGGGCGGCGGCGTCCCGTTCGACCAGGCCGCGGGCGTGGTCGGCGGCCGCGCGCACCGCGGTGATACCGGGATTGGCCCGCGCCAGCCGGTCCGCCGCCGCGCTGACGGCGGCCGCCCGGGTCCGCCGGCCGCCGGCCAGCAGGAGGCGGACCAGCCACGGCGCGAACGCGGGCTCCTCGATCAGCAGCGCCCGGCGGCCGCACCCGTTCGCCCAGAGCTCCTCGACGGCGGTCTCCAGCGCCTGGTCAGCGCCGCTCGCCAGGGCGATCTGCGCCTCGATCCAGGCGGCGGCCGCCGCGCACACCCGCCCGCGGTCGTCCGGCAGCGCGTCCCTCAGGCGGCGCGCGTACTCGCCCGCCTCGGCCAGCTCGCCCCGGTACGAGGCCACCGTCGCGAGGACCAGCCAGGCCAGCGGCATGAGTACCCCGGCCCCGGCCTGCTCGGCGACGGCGAGTCCGGCCGCCGCCTCGCGCACCGCCTCGTCGAGCTCGCCCTGGGCGAGCCGCAGTCGCGCGCGCACCAGCCTGGGCACCCCCGCCGAGACGAATTCGACGGTGCGCGGCGCCTTCCGGAGCGCGGCTTCGGCCTCGGCGAACCGGCCGGTGTGGGCGAGCATCATGGCGGACATCAGCCGCGGATGGGTGTGCCACTCGATGGCGGCCCCGCCGTCCGCCAGTTCGGCGGCCTCCTGGCAGAGCGACAGTGCCTCGTTGAGCCGCCCCGCGCGCCACCGCATCACGGCGAGCGTGGTGGTGGCGCCCGCCTGGATGTCGAGTTCCTGGTCGCCGGCCTCCCGCAGCACCCGCTCGGCGTGCTGTACGCCCCGCGCCTCGTCCTGCGCCGACCAGGCGGCGAGCTGGTTGAGTACGGCCCGTTGCCGCAGGTGGGCGGGGGCGCCGGGATGCGCGAGGAGTTCTTCGGCGACGTCCAGGCAGTCGGTGGTCCGGCCGAGCAGCAGCAGTGCCGTCGACAGCCAGTAGCGCAGCCGCGCCGTGGTCTCCGGATCGAGCGGGCGGGTGAGGGCGTCGCGGGCCAGGGTGACGGCGGTCGGGAGCGAGCCGGCGCGTACGGATGCCTCCACGGCGATCACCGTGAGCGGTTCATGTGCCTCGTCGACGACGGGCCGGACCAGTTCGAGACCGCGCAGCGCCAGGTCCACGGCGGTCCGGGGGGTGGTGGTCACGGACTCCTCGGCGGCCCGGCGGAGCAGTCCCGCCATGGCCGGGTCCCCGCGGTGCGCGCCGTGGATGAGGTGGGTGGCCACCGCTGCCGCGGAACTCCCGCGCGCCATGAGGATGCCCAGCGCCTGCCGGTGCATGGCGCCGCGGACCACCGCGGGCAGGTCCGCCACGAGCGCCTGCCGCATCAGGTCGTGGCGGAACGTCACGGTGTCGCCGCCGCGTCGCAGCATGCCCGCCGCGACGGCTTCACGGAACCGCGGGACCAGTGCCCCCACCGGTTCGCCGAGCATCTCCGCGATGTCCTCGGGGAGGCAGGAGGGGCCCAGTACGGTGGCGACCTCCAGGAGCAGGCGGGTCTGCGGGGACACCGTCGCCAGCCGGTCGTCCATCAGCGCGCCGAACCAGCGGGGTACCGGGCGGGGTGCGGCCGGGGTCCGTACCTCCGCAGCGGCGTCGCCGTCCTCGGTGACCAGCCGGGCGGTGCCGCTCTCCACCCGGACGCCGCCGTGTTCCAGGAGCTGCCGGCAGACGGCGACGAGCAGCCGGGGGTTGCCCTGTGCGAGGCCGAGCAGGGTGCGCAGTTCGGCGTCGGGCGGACCGCCCAGGCGGTCGGCGAACAGCTGCGAGGCGGCGTCGTCGGAGAGCGGCCCGAGGGTGATCCGCAGGGTTCCCGGCGGATCCCGCGGCGGCCGGGCCAGGGTGCGCGCGGCCGTCTCCGCCGGCTCCCGCTCGGTGCGCCGGGCCGTCAGCCACACCAGTGGGGAGTTCCGGAGCCGGGCCATGACGGGGCGCAGCGCCGGGGTCAGGGAGGGGGCGGGGCCCTCGTCGCAGGTGATCAGCAGCGGGGACCGCTTGAGGTGGGCGTCCAGCAGCGTCAGCGAGGCGGCTGGGAGATGCCGGTCGTCGGGCGTCTCCCGGGTCACGCCGGGCGCGCTCGGGGTGCGCTCGGCGTCCAGCGGCCCGGCGAGGGCGTGGACCAGCGAGCCCAGCGCCACGGACGGCGAGAACTCGTCGCCCTTGAGCCGGATCACCGTGAAGCCCCGTGCGGACGCCGCGCGTTCGGCCTCGCGCAGCAGTCGGGTCCGCCCGATGCCGGCCGGGCCGTTGAGCCATCCTTCCGTGCCGCGCCGTGAGTTCTGCGCCCGGTCGAGGGCCCGGCAGAGCAGGCGCAGTTCCTCCTCGCGCCCGCGCAGGGGCGGTACGGCCGTGCGGGACCGGTCGGCGCGGGCCCCGGATCCCGGCTCGCGCTCGCCGTCGTACCGGGTGGTCACCTTTCCCATGGCGGGGACCTGCACCTTTCGCGGACGGGAGGCGGCGGGCTCGTCCGCACCGCGCGCGGATCGCGGCAGGTCCTGCCGCAGCGGGCTGTTCTGTTGCTACACGTCCGACGGGGTCTCCGGTCCGGACGCCATGTCCTTGCCGGAGGCCGTCGTGGGGAGGGGTTTTCTGTGGAGCGCCGGCCAGCCGGGCAGCAGCACGGCGAGCGCGGCGCAGACGAGTGCGGCGTACATGGCGACCGTGTAGGCGGTGGAGAGCCCGGCGACGTACTCGGTGCGGAACACCGGGCTGCCGGCCGGTGCCGACACCTCGCGCGCGACGAGCGTGGCCAGGACCGCGACGCCGAGTGCCTGGCAGACGCGCTGGGTGGCCTGGAGCAGCGCGGTCCCGTCGCCGACCGCTTCATGGGGTACGTCGCTGAGGGCCGTGACCTGGGTGGTCGGCGGGATCGCGCCCGCGCCCGCGCCGGCCAGCAGCAAGGGCCCCACCAGGGCGAGCGGGTCGGGGTCCGAGGCCCGTGCACGCAGCAGCGCGATGCCTCCGGCGAGCAGCAGGAAGCCCGCGGTGAGCGGCAGGCGGGGCCCCCAGCGGTCCCGCACCCGGCCCGCGAGGACACCGGCGATGCCGGAGGCGAGGGCCAGTGGCAGCAGGGCCAGCCCCGCGTCCAGCGCGGAGACGCCCCGGACCACCTGCATGGACAGTGGCAGCAGGAACTGCGTCCCGAAGAAGGGGATCTGGCCGAGGGCGTTGATGACGCTGCCGATGGCGTAGGTGCGGACGCGATAGAGCCGCAGGTGGAGCAGTGGCGCGGCCGAACGGAGCTGGACGACGACGAGTACGGCGAGCGCGAGGGTGCCGGCGGCGAACGCGGCGGGTACTCCGGCGCCGCCGGACGCGGCGGTACGGGAGCCGAGCAGGGACGCGCCCAGCAGCAGTCCGCCGAAGCCCACGCAGACGAGGCCGACGCTGGGCAGGCCGATCCGGCGGGCGGCGGCCACCGGCCGGGGTCCGTCGGGCAGGATGAACCGGCTCCCCAGGAGTACGCCGAGCGCGCCGATCGGCACATTGATGAAGAAGATCCAGCGGAGCAGTCCGGCGTCCACGAAGGCGCCGCCCACCAGCGGTCCCACGGTCGGGGCGAAGACCAGGACGACGCCGAAGACGCCGAAGGCGAGGCCGCGTTTCTCCGCGGGGAAGGTGGTGAACAGCCGGGCGGAGCCCAGCGGCAGCGCGAAGCCGCCGGCGATGCCCTGGACGGCGCGCGCCACGATGAGCAGCGGGAGGGTCGGCGCGAGGCCGCACAGCAGCGAGGCGGCGGCGAAGCAGCCCAGGGAGACCAGATAGACCCGTTTCGTACCGAACCGCTCGCCGAGCGCACCGGCCAGCGGTGTGGCGATGCCCAGTGCCAGCGCGTACGCGCTGACCACCCACTGCACATCGGCGGTGGATGCCGCGTACTCCTGCTGGAGGGAGTGGATGGCGACATTGACGACCGTGACGTCCAGGATCGTCATGAAGGAGCCGACGGCTACCGCGAGCAGCGTCTTCCAGGGTGACGGCCCGCCGCGCGTGGTGGGCGGTGCGCCCCCGGCCACAGGAGGGGCGTCGCGTTTCATCGCGGAGGGTCCACGGGGACGGGTTGCCGCAGCGGTGCGGGACCGTCGTCAGCGGTGAGGGATACGAGCTGTCCGTCCTTGACGACGGTGCGGGCGCGGATGCCGTCCAGGGCGGCGTCGGGCCGCAGCGGGTCTCCGTCGACCACGATCAGGTCGGCGCACCGGCCGGGTTCCAGTACGCCCAGCGTCCGTCCCTGGCCGCAGAGCAGGGCGGCATGGCGGGTGCTCGCCTCGACGACCTGGAGCGGGGTCATACCGGCGGCGAGGAGGTACCGCATCTCCTGGCGCGGCATGCCCGCCGGGACGCCGGGCCGGCCCACCCAGTCGCTGCCCAGGGCGACCCGTCCGCCCGCTTCGAGATACTGCGACAGGACGGTGACCATGAGGTCCTCGATGGCCCGGAGGCCGCCCTCGGGGAAGTCCGGCAGGCCGTCACGGATGTTGATGATTTCGTTGCTGATGGTGGGGACGAGGTAGACGCCGCACTCGACCATGCGGTGCAGCCGCCGGCGCAGGTCGGGGAGCGCGGCCGTGCCGAGGGCGCCGTCGAGGTAGAGCTCGTGGTAGTCCGCCTCGGGCGGCAACGGGAAGAGCATGTGCTCGACGCTGGTGACACCGGCGTCGAGGGCGATGTCCAGTTGGGTGACGTTGTGGACATGGGAGCGGACAGGCAGGCCGTGTGCCCTCGCGCGGCGGACGGCGGCGGCGATCGGCCCGGGGCCGAGCACCGGGAGGTGGCCCGGGGAGCGGTAGTGGAAGTCGAACGGCTCCTGGGCCAGCTTGATGAAGTCGGCGCCGAGCGCGGCCAGTTCGTCGACGGCCGCCTCGGCCTCGGTGGCGGAGGTGACACCGCGGGCGGCGGTGCCGTCGCCGCGGGTGCCCGGATAGCCGCCCGGGGCGGTGAGCGCGGGCCCGGCGGTGAAGACGCGAGCGGCGGCGGGGTGCTCTCCGGCCCGGTGGAGCTGCGGCACCATGTCCGGCCCGCAGCCGGTGTTGCCCACGCCGGTCACCCCGTCCTTGAGGAGCACCCCCAGGACCGCTGGGACGTCCCGGTCGATGTGCGTGTGCGAGTCGATGATGCCCGGCAGGGCGGTCTGCCCGTCACACCGCACGATCCGGGCGGCGTCCGGGATGCGTACGCTCCCGGCCGGCCCGAGAGCCGTGATCCGGCCCGCTTCGACGACGATGACGCCCTGGCGCAACGGCGGCGAGCCCGCGCCGTCGACGACGGTGCAGCCGACGAGTGCGATCGCACCGGGGCCGCCTGCCGGTGGTGTGTCCGGGCCGATCGGGCTCACCGGATTCACCTGATTCACCTGATTCACGAAATCGTCCGCGGACGCGTCCGCTGTGTGACTCATCGAAGCTCTCCCGTCGATCGGTTACCTGCACCGTCGGATACATACACCGAGCACGCGGTACCGGGCGGCATTCGCGCGCCTCATGGCGGTGTCAGTGGTGTGCTGCGGAGGGAATTTCGAGAAATACCGATCTCCGCACGCGGAGCATGCGGAAAGAACACAGATCCAAGATCGCTCACCATGATATTAATGTGTTAACATAGAGGTCGTCAAGGTGTAATTGTGGGGATTTTTCGGACCCCGCGGTACCACTCACCACCGGACCGCCGCTGCCGGGTCACTGGCATCGCGGGGGCCGTTGGGACAGACTTCGATCGAGTGATTGTGCTAGTCGATACGGAGTCGGACAGGCCCGCCCGGTGCGGCGGGGCGGACCGGCGGCAGGGAAGGTGGCGACAGGCCATGGCGCAGGACCCCACACTCCCTCCGAAGTCCGGGGTTTCCGCGGGCGGGGCACACCCCGCATCGGTCAAGCCCCCGCTGATGACCGCCCTCTACCAGACGGGCCGCGCGGTGGACTCCGCGGTCAACGCGGCGTTCGCGCCGATCGGTCTCAGCGCCTCCCAGTGGGCCGTCCTGCGCCTGATCGACGAGCAGCCGGGGATCGCGGGCGCCGAGATCGCCCGCAGGTCCGATGTGAGCCCGGCGGCCGTCACGACCATGCTCGACCGGCTCCAGTCAGCGGGGCTGGTGGAACGGCAGTCGCAGCCCCGTGGCCGCATCGTGGGCGCGTTCCTCACCGAGCACGGGCGCCATCGCATGGGAGAGGGCGACGCCATAGCCCACGAGGTGGAACGGGAGCTCACCCGGCCGCTCGGCCGGGAGGGCCTGACCCGCGTGCTCGACGACCTCAACTCCTTTGTGTCGACGCTCAATTCGCGGGACAAGAAAGAGCCCTGACCGCGTTTCGGGGCAGGCCGGGCGCGGGCCCGCCCCGGCCGTCGACGGGCGGCCGATGCCCGTCGACGGCCGGTTTCCGGCAGGCGCTCGGCCGGGGCTCACGCCTCGCGGGGTGCGAGCTCCGCCATCTCTCCCCAGCCGGTGCCCGGCACCTCGGTGTTGATGATCTCCGGCGTACCGGCGATCACCTCGGGCATCCACGCCATGGCGGTCCGGAAATGGTCGGAGTTCACATGCAGCCCACCGGCCTCGGCCGAGGCGAATGCCTCGACCAGGACGAACTGGTCGGGGTTGTCCACGCTTTTGGACCACTCGAAGAAGACATTGCCCGGCTCCTGGCGGGTGGCCCGGGTGAATTCGTCGACCAGCGAGAGCCAGTCCGCGCTGCGGTCGGGGCGGACGGTGAATTTGACGACAATGAAGATCATGGAATTCTCCTGTTCTCCGGCGGCCGCATCACCGGGGGAAATCCCGGGATGCGTGCCGGTGCGGCGGTCGTGTCCGGCCCGCCCGGCAGCTGCCCCCTGCGCGCATCGGACGGCGCCGAGGGCACAGGGATCCGGCAGCCGCTCCGGCGGGACCGGCACCATCCTGCACGCCACCGGGCCGTACCACGCGCTGCGGCCGGGCCGATTCCGGCCCTGCCGGAAAAACCGGCTGCCGAGCGCCGCGCCGGCGGCCACCCGGAGACGGTGGCCGCCGGCGCGGAGGGGGATCAGTGCAGGCTGGTGTAGGTGTTCCAGCTGTTGCCGATCTTCTGCCGGGGCTTGAACTTGCCGGTGCCGTCGGCGAGGTAGCTGTACAGGTCACCGCGGGAGTCGGTGGCCAGCAGGTCCGCGCGGCCGTCTCCGTCGAGGTCGCCCGAGGCGGCCAGCTGCTTGTACTGGTTCCAGCCGCCGCCGAGGCTCACCCGCGGCTTGAAGGGGGCGGTGGCCACGCCGGTGCCCTCGTACAGGTAGAGCGTGCCGTCGGGGGTGCGGGCGACGATGTCCGTCAGACCGTCGCCGGTGAGGTCGCCGGCGCCGACGATCGCGTTGTAGGCGTTCCACCCGGAACCGATCTTGATCCGGCTCGCGACCCCGTAGCCGGCGCCGTCGCCGCGGTAGAGGTACAGGTTGCCGGCGCCGTCGCGGGCCAGCAGGTCGCCCTTGCCGTCGTTGTCGAGGTCACCGGGGCCGAGCACCATGGTGTAGATGCCCCAGCCGGAGCCGAGGGAGTACGGGCCGGAATCGGTGGCGCGGCTGTAGTTGTAGAGGGTGCCCTGGAAGATGTCCAGCAGATCGCCCCGGCCGTCGTTGTCCAGGGAGGACGCGAAGACGGGCTTCGCCCCCAGCCATCCGCCGTCGCCGCTCGCCTTCTGGCGGGCGCTCAGCTTCCCGTTGTTCTCCGCGTAGTAGTAATAGAGCGTGCCGTGGGTGTCGAGGCCCACCACTTCGGACTTGCCCAGGGAGGGGTTGCCGCCCGCCCCGGCGAAGAGCGAGGCCACGTTCCACTGCGAGCCGCCCGGGACACGGCCGCGCAGCTGCCCGGTGCCGTCGGCGCTGTAGTAGAACAGTTCACCGGCCGGGGTACGGGCGAGGAGGTCGCCGTATCCGTCGCCGTCGACGTCATCGGTGCTCAGCAGCTGGTTGTAGATCCCGTAGCCGTAACCGACCTTCACCCGGGGCTTGAACGGGGCGGCGGCGTTGCCGGTACCCGCGTAGAAGTAGAGGTCACCGGCCGGGGTGCGGGCGTAGAGGTCCCCGTAGCCGTCGCCGTTGGCGTCGTTGACGCCGACGATCTGGTCGTAGACCTGCCAGCCGCCGCCGATCTTGACGCGCGAGGCGAACGGGGACACCAGCCGGCCATTGGAGGGGTAGAGGTACAGCTCGCCGGAGGGCGTACGGGCCAGCAGATCGGTCCGGCCGTTGCCGGTCAGATCACCGGACGCGATGAGCTTGTTGTACTCCTGCCATCCCTTGCCCGACCAGATCGGGGAACTCGCGCCGCTCGTACCGGAGTTCTGGCGGATGCTGAGCGTGCCGGCCGACGACAGGGTCAGGATCGCCGTCCTGCCGCTGCCGTCCGGGTCGCCGATGGGCACGACGTCCTTGAACATCTCATCGGCGTCGCCGGGTATGCGGTACTCCCGGATCGCCGACCCGTCGGACAGCGCCACGTAGTACGCGCCGTCCTGGCCTCGGTAGAGGAGGTCGCCGAACCCGTCCCCGTTGAGGTCGAAGCGTGGCTTGGCCTTGGCGCGGGCCGCCGCGGCGAGCCCCTTCCCGCCCGCCGACGCCCGCTTGGCGGCCCGCGGCGGGAGCGTCAGGGTGGGCTGCCGGACGTCGGGGGTGATGCGCTTGACCTGCCCGTTCGGCGCGGGCGGCCGTGCTTCGGCCGATGCCGGGACGGATATCAGCGCGCCGATGGAGAGCACGAGCGCGGTGCAGGTCGCTATGCGCCGGGCACGACGGGAGCGTGCCCCGCCGAAACGGCCGGGTGCCTTGGAAGACATAGTCCCCCCCAGGGGAAGAGTGAACAGGGCTGGGCGAATTGCAGATGCGCACGACTCACACATGGGCCCAAAGGGCGCACATGGAGGGCGAATAGTGCCCGAGGGAAAGGAGTGTACAACTGGGGCGCCGAAAACGAAGAGGTTTTCGATCACGGTGGGGAGTGCGGAGAGGTGGCCTCCCACGAGCCGCTTCCGGTAGGCGTGTTGCGACGCTCACCGTGTCGTGGCCGGGCCCGGCCACGACACGGTGAGCGGGCCCGGCGCGGGTTCGCTCACGCGCCGCCGGCGCGGTTGCCGGCCGGTGCCGCGGCGAACCGCAACCGGGTGATCAGGGGGCGGTTCGTCCGGAGGAAGGGCAGCGCCGCGGCGTGCGAGGCGGCGTAGCCGAGGAGGCCACGGCCGGCCGGCAGCGGAATGTCACGCAGTTCGGCGACGGCCGGGTGGACGGTTCGCAGGGCCGCCCGCTCGGCCGGGTCCACCCCCCAGGGCATCGGGGGAAGGCGGTGGCCGCCCGGCCCCTGCCCGCCGGCCCTGGTGCGGGCACTGAACCGGCGCGACACCGTGTCGAACACCATCGTGCCGCCGGGGAAGTTCTCGGCGCAGGCGGCGATCAGCTGATGGGCCTGTGCCGGTTGCAGATACATCAGCAGCCCCTGCGCGGTCACCAGGACACCACGCGAGGCGTCGATCCCGTCCATCCACCGGCGGTCGCGGATGTCGCAGGCGACCGGGCGCTGCCGCGCACCGTGCGGCAGTACGCGCAGGCGCAGTTCCAGCGGGTCGGCCAGATCGACCGTGACCCATCGCACCCGGCCGTTGTCCACCCGCCAGAACTGCGTCTCCATGCCTTCACCGAGAGCGATCACGGTCCCGTCCGGGTGCGCGGCGAGGAACTCCCTCACCACACCGTCGAATCCGAGCGCCCGGAGCGCGATGGCCTGGGCGACCCACGGCCGGGCGGCGCCGAGCCGGGCACGGAAGGGAAAGTCCAGCTCCCGCACCAGCCGCACCGCCCGGGGATCGGGCAGCACCGTGTCCGGGCGGGCGGCCTCCGCCGCCCGGTGGTACACGGTCCACAGGGCCGTCTCCGGAACTCCCGTGAGATCCGGCCTCGGTTGGTCTTCGCCTCGCACCAGTTCCTCCACCGCACGGTAGGCGGGCATGCGGCGCATATCCGCCCGGGTCGTCGTCGCGGCACCGGCCGGCCGCGAACGTCACGCAGCCGATCGACCACGATACGCACGCCGGAGCGGAGAGCCGCCGAGGCAGTAACGATCAGGAGCTGAGGTGGTATTGGGCCCAGGGCTGCTGGGACGGGAGGGGGTCCTCGTGCGGGGGACCGAAGTTGCCCCAGGGAGCGAGCGTGGCGTCCCACTCGGGGACGAAATGGGTCACGTCCGGGACGGCCTCCCCCACCGGCCCGGTGGCGACATGCCAGGTGGACGGCACCGCGTACGCGGGCGGCTGGGTGTTCCACGCCACCGTCTGCTGTACGGGGACCGCGTACTCGGATTCGGGTGCCTCGCCGTGGCCCCGGCGGTGGCGTCCGCCGTAGGTCTCCCCGCCCGGTGTGGGGGCGCCGTGGAACCGGCCCTGGGCCGAGAGCTGTTGTGCGCGGGCGACCAGGCGGGTGAGGTCGAGTCCCAGTTCGGTGGCGAGTTCCCGCAGGTCCACTCCGGTCTGCCAGCTGCCGATGAGCACGGCGTCCACCGCCGCCGACCAGCCCGGTTCCTGTGGTGCGCCCGAGGTGTCGCGAGGCGGTCCTGCGGGGCTGGTTCCGGCAGCGGCGGAGTAAGCGGGGGAGGCCGCGCCGGGCGGGGTGTCGGAGGCCGCGTTCGCGAGGTCCGGCTCCTGGGGCGGTGTGACGGGGGCGGCGGCGAGCAGTTCGTCGGCGACTGCGCGGGCGTCGGCCTTGCCCACCGTGCGCCGGGCGATGCGTACCTCCCGCTCGTTCAGCCCGAAGAGGCCGGCCACCGCACCCGCACTGCCCACCGTCACCGCGAACGCGGCCAGCACCCGGGACCGGTCGGCCTGCGCCTCGTCGAGTCTGGCCTGCGCCTCCTTGACCCGCTCGTCTCCCCGGCAGAACGCTTCGGCCAGTACCGCGTTCCGGTCCCACAGCTCTCTAGGCTCCATGCACAGTCAACGCGCCGACGCCACAGACGAATCGCCCTGACACCATGAATTCCCCCAAAGCGCGCATCGGATGGCGAAATTAGAATAAATACACCATCTCATTGAACACGTCGGAGGCATATGGCAAGGCGGCTACGCGGACCGCTGCCCGCCCTACAGGCAGGCCGGCACCACAGGACGGGGGACACTCGGCCGCCGTCTCAGCCGGCCTCCTCGGGCGGGCCACCGGATCCGGTCGAGTCGGCCTTCCGGGCGCGGCTCGGCTGGACCCGGGACGGCTCCCCCGGCATCTTCGGATGGTCGGGCGGATAGGGCATATCACCTAGTCCGCCGTCCTTCTCCTGCCGGTCGGCGAGTTCCAGGACGGATTCCAGACCGAACGCGTGCTCGTCCATGTCTGCGTGGAGGTCGCCGAGTTCCGCGAAGCGCGGCGGGACGGTGCGCAGATCGAAGTCCTCGGGATCGGCCTCGGACAGTTCCGACCAGTGCAGCGGGGTGGAGACCGTCGCCCGGGGGCGGGAGCGCAGGGAGTACGCGGAGGCGATGGTCCGGTCCCGGGCCATCTGGTTGTAGTCCACGAAGACCTTCGCGCCGCGCTCCTCCTTCCACCAGGCCGAGGTCACCAGGCCGGGCATCCGGCGCTCCAGCGCCCGTGCCAGCGCGATCGCGGCCCGCCTGACCTCGGTGAACGTCCAGTGGGGGCGGATCGGGACGTAGACATGCGCCCCGCGGCCGCCGGAGGTCTTCGGCCAGCCGCGCAGCCCGTGGTCCGCGAGCAGCGCGCGCAGTTCGTGGGCGACGCGGACGGCGTCCGCGAAGTCCGTGCCGGGTTGCGGATCGAGGTCGATCCGCAGTTCGTCGGGGTGCTCGGTGTCACCGCGGCGGACCGGCCACGGGTGGAACGTCAGGCAGCCGAGGTTGGCCGCCCAGAGCACGGCGGCGGGCTCGGTGGGGCACATCTCGTCGGCGAACCGGCCGCTGGGGAAGGTGATGCGGGCGGTGGGCAGCCACTCGGGCAGCCCCTTGGGGGCCCGCTTCTGGTAGAAGAAATCGCCCGCCACCCCGTCCGGGAAGCGCTGCATGGTGGTGGGACGGTCGCGCAGCCCGCGCAGCACGCCGTCCACGACCGCCAGGTAGTACTGCGCGACGTCCAGCTTGGTGAAGCCGCGCTCCGGGTAGTACGTCTTGTCGGGATGCGACACCCGCACCGTGCGCCCGGCGACCTCCAGCTCAACAGCTCCGGCCATGCCTCCACGCTAGATTCCGGACGGCTGAACCGCGCGCCGGAGGCGGCGGGCGCCGTGCCGGGCGGGGCGGGTGCGGGCTCCCCGGCGCGCGGGAAGGCCGTGCGGCCCGCAGGATCGGGACCATGGACCTGCCTGTCATGCCCCCGGTCTCCCCCATGCTCGCGAAGCCGGTGGCCGAGATCCCCGACGGCATGCAGTACGAGGCCAAATGGGACGGCTTCCGCGTCATCGTCTTCCGCGACGGCGACGACATCGAGATCGCCAGCCGTACGACGAAGTCGCTGACCCGGTACTTCCCCGAGGTGAGCGCCGCCGTACGGGCCGAGCTGCCGCCACGCTGTGTCGTCGACGGCGAGATCGTCATCGCGCACGACGGGCGGCTGCACTTCGAGGAGTTGCTGGAACGCATCCATCCGGCGGACTCGCGGGTCCGTACGCTCGCCGGCCGGACGCCCGCCTCGCTCATCGCCTTCGACCTGCTGGCCCTCGGGACCGCGTCCCTGCTGGACGACCCGCAGACGGCCCGGCGGGAGGCCCTGGTGGACGCCCTGCGGCCGGCCCGGCCACCGGTGTACACCGCGCCCGCCACCACGGACCGAGAGCTGGCGCGTACCTGGTTCACGCAGTTCGAAGGGGCCGGCCTGGACGGGGTGATCGCCAAGCCGCCGGGGCTGCCGTACCGGCCGGGCGAGCGCGTGATGTTCAAGGTGAAGCACGCGCGCACCGCCGACTGTGTCGTCGCGGGCTACCGGCTGCACAAGAGCGGGCCGGTGGTCGGCTCCCTGTTGCTGGGCCTGTACGACGGCGCCGGGCGGATGCAGCATGTCGGGGTGTGCGCCTCGTTCCCCATGGCCAGACGGCGCGGGCTGATCGAGGAGCTGGCCCCGCTGCGGATGGCCGATGCCACGGGTCATCCCTGGGCGGACTGGGCCGACGAAGCGGCACACGCCTCCGCACGGATGCCCGGTGGGCCCAGCCGGTGGAGCGGCGGCAAGGACCTGTCCTGGGTGCCGCTCCGCCCGGAGTGGGTGTGCGAGGTCGCGTACGACCACATGGAGGGCAGCAGATTCCGGCACACGGCCCAGTTCCGCCGCTGGCGCCCCGACCGCACACCGGAGAGCTGCACCTACACCCAACTGGAGGAGCCGGTCGGCTACGACCTGCGGACGCTGCTGGGCGACTGAGACGCGAAGGCCGCCGGGCGGCGGGGGCGGGCCGGGCCGGCCGTGGTCCCCGGAGTACGACCCCCGGGCCCAGGCAGCCCGGGTGCCGTCATCTCACCCGCCCTCTCACCCGTCCTCGCCGTCCGGTGGCAGCCACCGGCGGCTGCTCTCGCCCGGCGCCAGGCGGTCCACCACTTCGGCCAGTTCCCGGCACGCCTGCTCGATCCTGCGCCGGATGCCGTTCTGCTCGGTGACGACCGCCGCCAGCAGCAGTGCGGTGAGCGCCGCGGACCCGTTCAGGGCCTGGAGATTGACCATGGACTCCAACAGGCTCTGGTGGGCGAACGGTCCGAGGCCACCGGTCGCCGCGATGATCGCCTGTACGGACACGAGCAGTACGCAGGGCGCCGCCCCCACCAGCTGAAAGCGCAGCGCCGCCCACACGATCAGCGGGAAGACGAGGAACAGCAGCGCCAGGGAGCTCCTGGTCGCCAGGACCGAGACAGCGACGGAGGCGGCCAGCAGCGCCGCCGCCTCGGCCCACCGGTAGTGCCGGATGTCCCGGAGCACCCGGGGCGAGCGGAAGGCCAGCAGGACCGGGGCCACCACGAGTACGCCCATCGCGTCGCCCGCCCACCACGCGGCCCAGGTCGGCCAGAATCCGCTCGACGGCAGGGAACCGGTCACCCACAGGCTGCCGCTGCCCAGCGTCGCGCTGACCAGCATCCCGCCCAGGGCGCCGAGGGCCACCAGCATCACCCCGTCGCGCAGCCGGTCCAGTTCGACGCGGAAGCCCACCCGGCGGAGCATCAGGTAGGCGCACACCGGGGCGAGGGTGTTCCCCACGACGATGCCGAAGTCGGCGGCGTGCAGCGGGCTGAGCGTCGCGACGACGAGGAACGTGCCGAGTGTGATACCCGGCCAGATACGGATGCCGAAGAAGAGCAGGCAGCTCAGCGCGATGCCGGTGGGCGGCCACAGCGGTGTCACCACCGCGCCCGCGATCCGCACTTCCTCCAGCAGACCGCACCACGCGGACGCGTAGTAGACGCCGCTCAGGGCGAGGATCTCCAGGACTGGGGTGGCCGATCGCCGGAACTGCTCGGTGCGCACCACAGCAGTCATCAGACAACGCCCCCGGCCGTGCACCGGCCGCGACACGCGTGCCCGGTCCGTGCTTCACCCGCCGCCGTCCCGTGCCGCGTCGAACCGCAGGACCATGACCGCGGCGTCGTCCGCGTGTCCGGTGCGCTCGGCCACGGTCATCACCTCGGCGGCCACCTCGGCCGGATCGTCGCCCGCTCGGGCGCTCACCAGCCGGGCCACCTGCGCCAGCCCCGCCTCGATCGGGAAGGACGGCCCCTCGACCACACCGTCGGTGAGCAGGACGAACGCTCCCGCGGTGGTGAGCCGGCGCCGGGTGACCGGGTACGCCTCCCCCGGCAGGACGCCGAGCGGCAGCCCGCCCGCGTCCTCGGCGAGGCCGTACCGGCCGTCGGTCGTGGCCCAGATCCCGGGTACGTGACCGGCGCGAGCGCTGGCGAGTTCCCAGGTGTCCGGGTCGAAACGGAGGAAGGTACAGGTCGCGAAGAGTCCGGAGTCGACGGAGAGAAGCAGGTCGTTGGCCCGGTTCAGCACCTCCCCCGGGTCGCCGGCACCGGCGGCCACCGCGCGCAGGCCGATGCGGATCTGTCCCATGAAGGCGGCCGCCTCGACGTCGTGGCCCTGTACGTCGCCGACGGAGAAGGCCAGTGCGCCGTCGGCCAGGGGGAACCCGTCGAACCAGTCGCCGCCGATGTCCAGGCCGTGGCGGGCGGGTGCGTACGTGGCCGCGGTCCGCAGCCCCGGCACTTCCGGCAACGCGGCGGGCAGCATCTCGCGCTGGAGCACCTCGGCCAGCTCCACCCGGGCCTGCTGGAGCTCGGCCCCTCGCCGCACCTGGGCGGTGAGCCGCCCGAGCGTGGTCAGCAGGTCGTCGGCGCTCGCCGATCTCCAGGGACGACGCCGGGACATGGACCGCTCCAGGGTGCGTCGGGTCATGGGCCACTGCGGGCTGTGCGCCGCGCGGCAGATCCGTTCTGCCCTCCTGACCTGGCCGGATCCTGGCCCGGCCGCGGCCGGACCGGCCCGCACCGGCCGGTTGGCCGAAGCTGGCGGGGCTGCTCCGAGCGGGGCTCCGGCAAGAGCCCTGCATTCATCATATTTCTGCGGTTTGACTTCCGCTTGACGGCAGCGGGCGACGCCGTGGGGGCGGACCGCTGCCCGTCGCGTCCCCCGAACCCCTCGTGGCGGGGCCGCGCCGGCACCGCCCACCTCTCACCTTCCGTAGCCGGACGCCCGGACAGGGACGGCACCCGCCGGGGCGGGCAGCTCGGGTCGCCCGTTCCGCCCCGGCCGGCACGGTCCACGGCGGGACGGGCCGTCGCGTCGATGCGCGCATCCGCACGTCGTTGCGCCGGCCCGGCTCGCTGCGAACGGCATGTCATGGCGGAGCCCTCACACGGCAGCGGTACGGGATGCCGTCAGCTGGCCGACGCCCGACCGCACCGCCCAGCAGAAGATCGCCAGGGCTATGACGGCCACGGCGACCGAGTCGTACGGGGCGGGCAGCCGGCCGGAGCCCTTGAAGGTGCCGAGCCAGGACAGCACGATCAGCGTGGCGAGGTAGACCACCAGCCAGGCGCCGGTGCGCAGTTCGGCGACGAGCGGGCGGATTCCGGTGCCGTCGCGCTCCCCGGCCGGCTGCCCGCCGCCCGCTCCCGGGCGGCGCATGGCCAGGAAGATCAGGAGTCCGGCGAGCACGAGGGGCAGGGCGAGGCGCAGGTTGTGCCAGCCCGACCAGTACACGAATTCGCTCGCGACGGCGAAGCTGAGCGGTGCGATCCAGCGCAGTCCGGGCACCCATCCGGCCGTACCGCCGCCCCCCGGTGCGGCACGGAACACGGCGACGGCGACCGCCGAGGCCGCGTAGATCAGCAGGTACATGTCGCCCATGACGCTGACGATGTCCTGCCAGCCGCCGAAGGGCAGCAGAAAGATCACGATCACGGCGAGGTTGACGGCCAGTGCCCGGCGTGGCACACCGGACCGCTCGTCGACCTTCATGAAGTACCGGGGGATCGTGCCGTTCTTGGCCAGCGCGTAGGTGTGCCGCGCGTCGATCGCCACGCCCACGTACGCCGAGCCTCCCGGTGAGACCGCCGCGTCCGCGTAGAGCAGGCTGGAGAGCCAGTGGAGGTTGAGGATCAGCGCGAGCTGCCCGAACGGTGAGTCGAAGGAGACACCGCGCCAGCCGCCGCCGAGGAGGTGTTCGGGGACGGTGAAGAGGAAGGCCAGTTGCAGGGCCAGGTACATGGCGACGGCCAGGGCGATACCGGTGAGGACCGCCGCCGGGATGGTCCGGCGGGGGTTGCGGGTCTCGCCCGAGAAGTCCAGCGGGGCCTGGAAGCCGTTGACCGAGTAGATGACGCCGCCGCCGGCGAGCGCGGTCAGGCAGGCGGCGTAGCCGTACGGTGCGAACCCCCCGTGGTCCGTCAGACGCCCGGAGTGCCAGCCGGAGGCGATGAGCGCGATCACGGTGATCACCGGTACGGCGATCTTGAACACCGAGACCAGGTTGTTCAGTTGGGCGAACATCCGCACCGCGAACCAGTTCAGCGCCGTCAGCAGAACGCTGAGCCCCACCGCGACGGCCAGCCCGGCGACGGTGAGGGTGTGGCCGTTGTAGATGCCGGGGAGGTAGTGGGCGGCGTACAGCATGATCGCGCTGATCTCGGCCGCGGTGCCGCCGACCGACAGCAGCACCGACCAGCCGATGAGGGTGCCGACGAGGCGTCCGCTGGCGAAGAGCGGCCAGCGGACCGTGCCGCCGCCCTCCGGGCGCGACGCGCCGAGCTCGATCATGACCAGCGCGACGAGTCCGCACAGCAGCCCGGCGCCGAGCCAGGACAGCAGCGCCGCGGGGCCCGCCGTCTGCGCGGCGTATATGGCGGCGAACAGCCAGCCGGAGCCGACGATGTTGGAGAAGCCGATCGCCGTCAGCCCCCAGAACCCCAGGTCCCGGCGCAACCGGCTCTCCTGCGCCCGCACTCCGGACGCACCGGCCCCGTCGGCCTCAGCTGTCCTCTGATGATCCGTCACGAGCACGGCCTCCTCGGTTGATCGCGCCGGCCCGGCGGAGCCACCGCCGCCGCGAGCCCTGCTCCGGATTCTGCCGCTCCGCCGCCGGGCACCGGCACGTCACCGCGCGGCCACGGCCGGCGCGCACGCCCCGGGCAGCGGATCCGCCCCGGGCCGCGGGCCGCGGACGCCCGCGGACCGGCACCTCGCTCCCCGGCCCCCGGCGCACCAGGGCTGGGAGACCGCACAGCGGCCTCGCGCCCCCGGCGCCCGGCCCGGTGGTCATGGCGCCGTTCCGCGGGCCGGTCCGTACAGCGGCACGCGCGAGGCCGTCGCGGCACTCCGCCGCACGAGCTCTCCGTACCCGGCCGCCCGCTCCGGCGGCGATGGCTGATCCCGCATCCCCCACTCATGCGCAGCAGGCTACGGGGCGCCACTGACATTCGGCGGCCCGGCGGGCACACGGCGCCGCCCGGCACCCCGTCATCACGAAGTCGGGTGCTCGCTCTGCCAGTTCACGCTGGTGTTGTGCGCGCGGGTGAGCTCGATCGCTCTGCCGCGGTCCCGGGCGTCGAGCGCGTCCACGAGGGAGACGTGCAGTGCGTGGCGCTCATGGATGTAGTCCGGCAGGGACAGTCCGCTGACCGGCAGGACCGACAGGGTGTGGGACTCGATGATCTCCAGCAGGCTGTCATAGAGCGAGCGCAGCAGGGGGTTGGGGCTGATCGCGGCTATGCGGGCGTGCAGTCCCCAGTTGGCGCGCACGAAGGCGTCGGGATCCGCCGCCTCGGCCGCCGCCCGCATGACGTCCAGTTGCCGGCGGAGGTCGGCGATGTCCGCGGGCGAGGCGTGCCACAGGGCGTCCTCGATCAGCAGGGGGTCGATGGCGTCGCGGATACGGACCGCGTCGGCGACATCGGTCTGCCGGGCGTCGAGTGCGAGGACGGAGTTGCCGAGCCGGACCATCGGGGACTGCTCGGCGGCGAAGAGGCCGCCGCCCGGTCCGGGCCGGACGGTCACCACACCGCGGGACTGGAGGAGGCGCAGCGCCTCGTTGAACGTACCGACCGAGACCTGGCACATGGCCCGCAGTTCGTCCTTGGTGCCGAGGCGGGCACCGGCCTCGGCCGCGCCGGCCAGGGCGGCGATCCGGTCGGCCGCCGCTTCGGCGCGGCGGGGAACGGTGGACCGTTCGGCATCGGCCGGGACCCGCGCACGCCGGATCGCGGACGCGGCACGGCGCTCACGGGTCCCCGCCTGCCGCGGTGCGGCTCCGTCGCCCTGTGCGGTGGCCAATGCGCGCTCCGATCTCCGTGAATTCATCATGATGATATCAGCGAGCGCCTCTTGACGTCGCTGCGGACGAGGAAGCAACATCCCCATAATCATCATGATGATTCGAGCGCACGGGCCGCCGTTCCGGCACTCCCCCGCCGCCCGCACCGGAGGTGCCGTACCGCCGCGCGAGAGCCCCCGGGAATCCGCAGCACCACGGAGGGAACCGCAGACGACCAGCACCAGCACCGCCGAGCCGACGCCGCTGGTCGATGCGCACGCGCATTTCGTGACACCCCACTACGTCGACGCGGCGCGGGCCGCCGGGCACCGGCTGCCCGACGGCATGCCCGGCTGCCCACCTGGACTGCCGCGGCCCACCTGGAGCTGATGGACCGCTGGGGAGTGGCCGCCTCCTTCCTCTCGGTCTCCTCGCCCGGTACGTATTTCGGCGACGCCGCGGCCGCGCGGGACCTGAGCAGACGCGTCAACGAGGCCGCCGCGGACGCGGTACGGGCGCACCCCGGCCGGTTCGGTCAGGTCGCCGCCCTGCCCCTGCCCGACATCGACGGGTCGCTCCAGGAGCTCGCGTACGCGCTGGACGCTCTCGGCAGCG
The DNA here is from genome assembly GCF_046549095.1 of Streptomyces sp. x-80. Classification (NCBI taxonomy): domain Bacteria; kingdom Bacillati; phylum Actinomycetota; class Actinomycetes; order Kitasatosporales; family Streptomycetaceae; genus Streptomyces; species Streptomyces sp. x-80. The sequence goes on along the minus strand of NZ_JAJPWM010000015.1, from coordinate 79,787 downwards.
ACGGCGTGGCGATCGAGACCAATGCCGGCGGCGTCCACCTCGGCGACGAGCGCTTCACACCGTCTACGCCGAACTCGACCGCCGCCGTGCCGTCGTCTTCGTCCACCCCACCTCACCACCGTGCTTCGAAGCGGTCTCGCTCGGCCGGCCGCGGCCCCTGCTGGAGTTCGCGGGCGCGGCCGTACCCGGCCGCCGTCAGGTGTCCGTGACGATGCCCGCGTAGACGGCCGATCTCCGGACGCGCAAGGCGCCGTTGCACCGGCCGGTCCGGGGCGGCGTCAGCGGCAGGACCAGCAGCCCGACCAGCAGGCGCAGCGGGCGACATGACGGATCCGGCGCCGGTTGGCGGTGTGGTGAGGGGCCGCCTCGGGGGCGGGGGCGAAGTGGGCGCAGAGGATGACCGCGATCGCGGCGAGTTCCTCCGGCTCGGCATGGCCCTTTTCGACGCGCAGTTGGACGTCACCAGGGACGTCACCGGGGGTGTTCATTCGGGGTTCCAGGTGCTTGACGGCCCGCCACCGTGTGTGCCGGGCACCCGAGCACCGCACTGCCTCGCGCTCGGGCCGTTCACCTCATCAGGCTAGTCGTGCGGTACGACGGTGTCGCGCCGGGAGCCCGTCCCACTGGGCCATCCGTGACCAGGCCCGGTGTGCGCCCCGTCGTGCGCCCGGCGCATCAGGTCAAGGGGCCGATCGGGCGAGCGGTTGACGCGCCCACGCGTGATAGTCGGGCGCCGGACCGTGTTGATCCCGGCCATCGCGCCCCCGCCGGAGACCATCGCACAGCCATGCACAGGCAGACGGGTGCCGGACGACACGAACGCTAAGGATGGCGGGACGAATGACAAGTGATCGAACCGGCGACGGCCGGTCGGAGGGCGGACGCCGCGGGTTTCTCAAGTGCGCGGCGGGGCTAGCAGGAGTGGCGGCCGCCGGGGGCGTCGCCGGACAGACACCGGCGTACGCGGCAGGAGCGGCGCTGACCCGCGGCTCGAACCCGGGGGGCAGAGCGATCCCACCGGACAGCATCCCGTTCCACGGCCGCTATCAGTCCGGCATCGTGACCGAGCAGCAGGTCCACACCGGGATCGTCTCCTTCGACGTACTGGCGGATGACCGCGGAGAACTCATCGACCTGTTCAGGACGATCACCGAGCGGGCCCGCGTGCTCGTCCACGGGCTGACGCCGAAGGACAGGACGGTCGCCGCGCTGCCGGCCACTCCCAACTCGCTCACCCTCACGCTGGGCGTGGGGGCATCGCTCTTCGACGACCGGTACGGTCTCGCCCCGCGGCGGCCCAGATGCCTGCGGGAGATGCCGTCGTTCCCCAACGACGACCTGGATCCGGAGCGCTGCCACGGCGACCTGTCACTCCAGATCGGCGCGCAGCACCACGATGTCATCGTGCACGTCCTGCACGACCTGGCCCAGCACACCGACGGCATGCTGCAACCGCGCTGGCGGACGGACGGGTTCCTCAACCCGTCGCGGCCCACGGGTGCGCCGCGCACCTTCGTCGGTTTCAAGGACGGGATCAGCAATCCCGACATCAAGTCCGCCGACGTGATGGACCGGCTGATGTGGGTCACACCGTCGTGCGATGAGCCCGACTGGGCGATGGGCGGCTGCTATCAGGTGGTACGCCTCATCCTCATCGACCTCGACTCCTGGGACCAGGTGGACACCAGCGACCAGGAAAAGATCTTCGGGCGCCGCAAGGGCACCGGATCACCCCTGGACGGCGAGAACGAACTGGACAAGCCGGACTACGACTCCGACCCGGACGGCGAGAAGATCCCGCTCGGCGCCCACATCCGGCTCGCCAACCCGCGGACCCCGGAAACGGCGGACTCCCATTTCCTGCGCCGGAGTTACAACTACGACGGCGGGTTCAACTCGGACGGCACGCTGGACGTCGGGCTGCTCTTCTGCGCCTACCAGCAGGACGTGGACCGGCAGTTCGCCCGCGTGCAGTGGAGACTGGTGGACGAGCCGCTGTCCGAGTACGTCACGCCGGTCGGCGGGGGCTACTTCTTCGTGCTGCCCGGGGTGCGGGACCGCGACGACTGGCTGGGTTCCGGACTGCTGTACCGCCGGTACTGATCCCCCTCACCCGCCGACCACGGCTCCGGCCGGTGGCGTGTGGCAGAGCCACACGCCACCGGCCGGAGCGACATCCGGCGCCGTCACCCGGAGGCGGCGCCGCGGCCGGGCCTCACCCGGCCGGTGCGGCCGCCGGTTCGGCGGTGGGCCGGCCGGCGTCCGGGGCACCGGAGGACGACAGGCCGGCGGGGGCGAACCCGACGGATTCGCGCGCCCTGTCGTGGGACGGCGGCGCCCCCGTCCAGCGGCCCAGCACCATCTCCGCGGTGATCCCCGGGCCGAACCCCGCGATCAGGCCGGTACCGGGAGCGGGCACCTGGCCCTCCTCGAAGAGCCGGGCCAGTGCGTCGAAGACCACGGCACTGGCGATATTGCCGCGTTCGGTCAGGGTCGCCCGGCTGAACCTGAAGGTCTCCGGCGGGAGGGACAGGAACCGGGAGAGGTCGTCGAGGATCCGTGGACCACCGGCGTGCACGATGTAGAAGTCCAGGTCGGTGACGTCCCAGCGGTGCTCTTCGGCCAGCGTCCGCAGCGCGGGTGCCAGCATGGCCATCGTGCCGGGCACCCGCTTGTCCAGCAGGAAGTGGAAGCCGGTGTCCCGCACGCTGTAGGAGATCCAGTCCTCCGTGTCCGGCACCAGGTGCGAGCCGTTGCGCTCCAGCTCCATGCCCGTACCGCCCTTGCCGCGTACGACGGCGGCGGCGATGGCGTCGCCGAACAGGCCGTTGGACAGCAGTGACCCCACTCCCAGGTCGGTCGGCTGGTACAGCAGGGAGCAGAACTCGCAGGCCACGATGAGGGCGTTGGCCTCCGGGTAGGCCCGGCAGAAATCGTGCGCCCGGTTGATCGCCGCACCGCCGGCGGCGCAGCCGAGCTGCGCGATCGGCAGCTGCCGGGTGTCGGTGCGGAATCCCAGCGAGTTGATCATCCATGCCGTCATCGACGGCATCATGAAACCCGTGCAGGAGACGTAGATCAGCAGATCGATCTCCTGGGCCGTGACCTCGGCGTGCTCCAGGGCCCGCCGGACCACGTCGGGTACCCGCTCCTTGGCCTCCAGGGTGTACAGGTCATTGCGCTGTTCGAAGCCCGGGTGGCGCAGTGTCTCGTCGATGGGCTGGACGAGATGGCGGGTCTTCACCCCGGTGTTCTCGATCAGCCGCAGCACCAGGCCGAGCTGCTCGTGGTCGGCGTGCAGCGTACGGGCGAGCTCCAGGGTCTCGTCGAGCGTGATGATGTGTTCGGGCACGGCGATGGCCGGTCTGCACAACGTGGTCATGGCTGGCTCCCTCCAAGGATCCAGTCGGTGTACGTCGTCGGTTGGGCCGGGGTCACCATGCGACCGGCAGGGCCGTCGGATAGCGCCAGATCGACCCGGTGTTCCAGTCGATCTCGTCCTCGGGAACCGCGAGCCGCAGATCCGGGAAGCGGTTGAGGAGCGTTCCGATGGCGACCTGGAGTTCCATCCGGGCCAGGTGCGAGCCGAGGCAGTGGTGGGTGCCGTAGCCGAATGCCATGTGGTTGGGGGTGCCGCGTTCGAGGTCCAGTTCGTCGGGCCGCTCGTACATCTGGGGGTCGCGGTTGGCGGCGAGGTAGGACACATGGACCACGTCACCGGCCTGGATGGGCACCCCGTCGATGTCGACGTCCTCGGTGGCCACACGGGCGATGCCCACTCCCTGGCGGAAGGGGATGTAGCGCAGCAGCTCTTCGAGGGCGCGCGGGAGCAGGTCGGGCTCGCTGCGGAGCTTCGCGAGCTGTTCCGGGTGGGTCAGCAGCGTGTGGGTGATGTTGCTGAGCTGGTAGGTGGTGGTGTCGTGTCCGGTGACGAGGAGGACCATGCCGAGGACGGCCAGTTCCTTCTCGTCGAGGAGTTCATCGCCGTCTCGCGCGGTGGCCAGGCCGCTGAGCAGATCGTCGCCGGGATCGCGCCGCCGCTGGGCGGTGAGCTCGCTGAAATATTCGCGCAGCCCCTTCTTGGCCGCGTTGGCCGCGTCCCGGTCGGGGACGCCGACGGCCATCATGGCGATGGCCCAGCTGCGCAGTTGGGCGCGGTCGTCCGCGGGGATGTCCAGCAGTTCGCTGATGGTCCTGAGGGGCAGCCGCGAGGAGAGGAACTGGACGAGGTCGGCGGGGGCGCCGTGCTCGGTCATCTCGTCGAGGAAGCCGTCCACGACGCGCTGCGTGGTGGATCGCTGCCGTTCGACCTGGCGGTTGGTGAAGCCCATGGCCACCAGGCGCCGCAGTCGGTTGTGTTCCGGCGGATCCATGAGGTTGATCGCCTCCACCTGGGCGATCGGGGCGGGTGTCATACGGGGCAGATCACGCCCGATGCCCGCGGCTCGGCTGAACCGGCGGTCGGTGGTGACGAAGCGGACGTCTTCGTATCTGGTCACCAGCCACGCCTCGCCCTCGCCGTGCGGCATGCGGATACGGGCGATCGGCGCCTCGTTCAGCAGCTGCGCCAGCAGCGGGTCGAATTCCAGGCCGTTGGTGTGGGCGAAGGGGCAGTGCCAGACCTTGGTGTCGGGACTCACGGGAATACTCCAAGCTCATGGGGACATGGAGATGTAGACCCCATGGCAGGGGTCGCATGCCCGGCGCGCCGCAAGATCGCCCGAATGGCGTAAGCATCCGCCCCACACGGGTCAGTTCCACGTGCGGAATCCGGGGAGGTATTTCTGAGGCCGTGTGAACGTGTCCAGAGTCCCGACAGGGGGGCGCACGCGGGTCCGGCACGCCGCTCTCCCCGCGGTGCAGGACGGGGGCGGAGCGGTCCACGAGTGCGCCGTCAGCCGCCTTCGGCGCCGCCCGCGACGCCGACCGGGACGACTCGTCGAGGGAGCCCTCACCAGGGAACTCACCCCGTGGCGAGTGCCTCGTACGCGGCGGTGGCGAGCCGTCGGTCGCGGGGGTCGCCGGTGGTCCCGCCGGTCTTCAGGACCTCGGACGCGCGGGCTCGGCGTCGTACCGGGGCAGACAGCCGGCGCCCTGGGGACCGGCCCAGGGGGAGGTCGGCGCCGAGGACCCGGCGAGCTCCGTACGGAAGAAACCGTACGGATGAAGAGGAAACGGAAGAGGGTGCCGAGCGACTGGCCGGTGCTACGGCGTACGACCTCGCCCTGGCGTCCACGCCGTCCGACCTCGCCGACGAGTATTCCGATGGTGACGGATCGGTAGCCGCGCTCCGCGCCGGGCTTCCGCCACCGCGGCCGGACGGCGCGGGCCACAGTGGTTGTCTCCCGGTCGTAGACGGTTATCGGCCGTCAGGTCGTCGTTCCAGGAGGTGAGTCCGGTGGTGTGCTCCCTCGGGTGCCGGACCCGTAGTGCGTCCTTGCCGGGCCCGTAGGTCGTCCTCGCCGGGCCCGGCGAGCTGCGGCCGTGGCAGCTGGGATCCGCGGACGACCCGAAGTCCAATTCGCCTCGCCCGTACGACAGTTGGGCGCACAGCACCGTCATCACCTTGAGGGCGACCGGCCGCCCCGACCGGCCCGCCGACGGACGGCGTCAGCCCAGCGAGCCCGCCTCCACCGTGGTCACCGTGAACCGCCCGCCGCACACCCGCAGTCCGCCGCTGTGCGTGGTCATCGACTCCTTCGAGCCGGGCGGGTAGACGTAGACGAGCTGCGAGCCGGACCAGCACGGGGTGTCGGTGACACCCTGGTTGAGCGTGTGCAGCAGGACGTGCGCGCTCTGCCCCGGCTTCAGCCGCACGACCTGGCCGGCGGCGCCTTCCCGGGAGGCGGGCACCCCTATGGTCGAGCCGTCACGCAGCATCAGCGAGACGCCGGGGTAGCCGCGCAGCGAACATGCCGTCTTCCCCTTGTTGGTGAACACGAGGGGGTAGTGGATGTTGCCCGCGCCGATGTCGGAGGCGCCGAGGCGCAGCGACATGTTGGCGGCGGTACAGCGGTCCGACGCCGACATCGGCGAGGTGTTCGCCTGTCCGGCGCTCACGGCCTTTCCGCCGGGCGCACCGTTGGCGGGCTGCGCCTTGCCGTCGGAGGTGCCGGACGTCCCGGAAGCGCCCGATGCGGCTGGGGATTGCGCCGTGCCGCCGGTCGACTGCGAGCCGTTGCCGGTGTCTCCCGCTCCGGTCGTGACGCGCGTGGCGGCCGACGAGGGGCCGGACGCACTGCCCGTCCCATCCTGGCAGGCGGTCAGCGTGAGCGCGGCGACGGCGATCAGCGATCCAGCGGCGACACGACGGCCGTGGCCGAAGGTCTTGATCGTGAGCGACATGGGTCTCCCCCTCGTCAGGTGAGTGCTTACCCTCGTGCTGTGGGTGCGAACGGTCTTTCCGTCGCTCTTCCAGAGTGGCCCCGGGTACTGCCGGTCCGCTAACGAGGCGCTAACGCACCACTAATGAAGCGCCCCGGCCCGGCCCCCGCGCCGCTCGGCGGGGCCTCGGCGCCGCTCTCTCCGCCACCGTTCCGGATGACCGGAGCGGCACGCGGCGGCGCCACACCGAAGGCGACGAAGCCGGGGGCGAGCACGCGCGCAAGCCTAGGCCGACCGGGCCCGACACCAGGCTGATGCAGCCACCCTGACCACGGCGCGATACCCAAGCGACACCACGAAGCACCGATATGGCGTCGATGTGGCACCTACACGGCGTCGATATGGTGCGCACAAGGATCGACGCGAGCCTTCACTGCCCCCACCACCCCGCCGAGCACGCACCAAGCATCACCCTGGACGGGCACCGCCGGCAGCCGCCCGGCCACACGGCCGCACGGCCACCGTCGGGCGCTCCGACCGACGACACATCCGGCACCTCGCGCGACCGGGGCTCGCCCGTACCGCCCAAGCGGTCGTTCAGGGCGACTTGAGCATGCGCCGATGCACGACTCCGACGGATCGAACCCACCGTCCGTCGATCGGGCGGTGCCGCCGAACCCGGCAGCCCGACGACCCGCCACATCACCCACGGACGCCACACCCGCCGAACCACCGGGGGTTGCCATGGCGCCACATTGGCGCCATAGCGGCATCACCGAATCATCCGCAGGGAAGGGGAAGTTCGATGACCATCCTCGCCGACCAGTGGGGCATCCACCCGCAGCACTTCTGGCTGCGCGGGCGCCGGCCGGAACAGCCCATACATTTCGACGAGAAACTGGGCATGTGGCACGTCTACGGTTATCCGGAGGCGCTCGAAGTCCTCGGCGATCCGAAGACCTTCTCGTCCGAGACCGCACGGCTGTTTCCCGTCGAGATCGACAAGTCGGTCTTCGAGGGCAATCTGGTGCAGATGGATCCGCCGCAGCACGGCAAACTGCGCAAGCTCGTCAGCCACGCGTTCACCCCGAAGACCGTCGCCGACCTCGCGCCGCGGATCAGCCGACTCACCCACGAGCTGCTCGATGCGGTGGCGGACCGGGACCGCTTCGAGCTGGTCACCGATCTCGCGTATCCGCTGCCGGTGATCGTCATCGCCGAACTGCTGGGTGTACCGAGCAGTGACCGCGAGCTGTTCAAGGAATGGGCGAACACCTTCTTCGAGAGCACGAACCAGTTCTCGCTGACCGACCACAGCGAAGAACAGGAACGCGACTTCCAGGCCCAGATGGCACAGACCGGAGTTCTACTCGCATACCTCCGCGAACACGCCGCCGAACGCAGGCGGAAGCCGCGGCAGGATCTGCTGACCCAGCTCGTCGAGGCGGAGGTCGACGGCGAACGGCTCACCGACATCCAGGTGGTGAACTTCGCGAGCCTCCTGCTGCTCGCCGGGCACATCACCACCACCATGCTGCTCGGCAACACGGTGCTGTGCCTGGACCTCCACCCGGACGCGGCGGCTCGGGTGCGCGCCGACCGTTCGATGGTGCCGACCGCGATCGAGGAATCCCTGCGGTTCTTCACCCCGTTCGCGCTGACCCACCGGGCCACCACCACCGAGGTGGAGATCGCCGGACAGCGGATCCCCGCGGACCGCGTGCTCGCGGTGTGGGCCGCGGCTGCGAACCGGGACGGGCGCCAGTTCACCCGCCCCGAGGTGTTCGATCCGGCCCGCAACCCCAATCCGCACCTCGCGTTCGGCCGCGGCATCCACTTCTGCCTGGGCGCACCGCTGGCCCGGCTGGAAGGCCGGATCGCGCTGAACATCCTGCTGGACCGCTTTCCCGAGCTGCGTACCCACCCGGACGATCCGCCGGTCTTCATGCCGTCGCCGGACCTGACCGGCCTCAGCGCGCTGCCGCTCCGGACGGGATGACACCCACCGGCCGCTCCCCGGGCTACTCCCCCCGCCGCTGCCCCCGCTCGAAATACGCCCGCAGCTCGTCGTCCAGCGGCGGTACGTCGTAGGGCCGGCCCCCGGCGCGCAGCGAGCGGGTGGCGGCCTCGCCCGCGGCCACGCTCATCCGGGCCGAGACCGGGGAGGTGTCGGTGGCACCGCCCTCGCGGACGAACCGGACGAATTCCCCGATGATCCGGGCGTCGGCACCACCGTGCGAACCGTCCGCTTCCGGCACTCGGTGGTTCGCGTCACCGTCGGGGCGGTAGCCGGACGGGCCGGTGTTCCACACCCGGACGGTGTCGCCGGGGCCGTCACCGAAGTTCTCCAGCCGCCCTTCGGTGCCGATCACGGTGTAGTTGCGCCAGTAGTCGGGGGTGAAGTGACACTGCTGGTACGCGGCGATGACGCCGTTGTCGAGCTGCATGTTCAGCACGGACACGTCCTCGACGTCCACCACGTCGTGCAGATCGCGGCGGGCGGTCGGCGGCCAGTCGAACTCGCGCAGCCAGCCGTCCGGGCGGGGGGTGCCGGGGCCGCGGCGGGGCAGATCACCGTAGACAAGGAGGTCGCCGAACGCGTTGACCCTCCGGGCGTAGCCGCCGGCCAGCAGGTGGATCACGTCGAGGTCGTGCGCGGCTTTCTGGAGGAGCAGGCCGGTGGTCCGCCGGCGGTCCGCGTGCCAGTCCTTGAAGTAGTAGTCGCCGCCGTACGAGACGAAGTGCCGGGTCCACACCGTCCTGGGCTCACCGATGTCCCCGCGGACGATGACGTCGTGCATCAGCCGGATGACGCCCATGTGCCGCATGTTGTGGCCTACGTAGAGGCGCGTGCCGGTCCGGTGAGCGGTACGCAGGATGGTGTCGCAGCTCTCGGCGGTGATCCCGAGCGGCTTTTCGAGGTAGACGGGTTTGCCCGCGCTCAGGGCGTCACAGGCGATCTGTTCATGGGTGTCGTCGGGGGTGGCGATGATGACCGCGTCGACGGTGTCGTCGTCGAGCAGTTCCTGGTAGGCGCCGGTGGCGAGCCGGGCGCCGAACCGCTCGGCTTCCCGGTGGCGTACCTCGGGGTCGAGGTCGGCCACCGCCCCGACCAGGCAGCCGTGGCCGGGCCGGTGGGCCGCGGCCGCCAGGTTGCGGCGCATTCCCAGCCCGATGACACCGATGCTGAGGTCTTCTTCTCCCATGAGGTACCCGCCCCTCCCACTGCTCATATGGTGCCGATACGTCGCCGGCGTAGTGGTGACGTACCGACGACGCACCGCTGACGTGCTGCTGAGGTGCCGTCGAGGTGCCGCCCGTGTGTTCCGGTAGCTACTGCCTACCCAGGACGGCGGGCGGAGTGGCCACCTCGTCCAGCGCGGTGGCAGGGGGGACACCCGTGGCAGGGCGATGAACCCCCGCCCGTAGCCGCTCAACTCAGCCATAGCGGCGGAGGAGTTCGCGGAGATACGCCTCCAGCCTGTCGCCGAGCAGAGCCGGTGACAGGTCCGCCCGGCCCAGTTCGCGCCATGGGATCGCCACCTTCTCGGCATCCGGGGCGAAGGCGAGGGCGTCCAGCATGCGCCAGTACAGATGGCCGGCGGGTTCCGCGGCCAGTCGGCCACCAGCGGCGAGGTAGTGATCGGCGAACAGCATGCCGGCGCGGGCGCCGTGCAGGAGCGCCAGGGCTGTCGCGCAATGGGCCACGTCCCAGTCCGCCGGTCCCCAGGAAGTCTCCACCCAGTCGACGACACCGGTGATGCGCAACGCGTCACCCTGCCCGTCGAAGAGCACATTGCCCGGGTGGAAATCCCGGTGGAGGAGACAAGCCCGGTACTCCGGGGGCTCGCGGCGGATGACGTCCACCGCCCGCCGCCACAGCTCGGGGTGGTCGGTGCCCTCCGGCACCCGCACCCGATCGGGCGCGGTCCATGCCTGGTAGGTACGGGGGCGGTCAGCCGCGGATATCCGCTGCCGGTGGATACGGACCAGTTGTCGCGCCAGGAGCTCGGCCCGCTCGCCGGCGCCTTCCGCACCCAGCCGCACGCTGCCGGGCAGCAGCGACATCAGCAGGGAAGGGTGATCGCAGTGCGCCGCTGTCGCGTCCACCGCATGAAACGTGGCTGCCGGCACATCCGTACCGCGGAGCGGGGACAGCACGGCGGCTTCGCGGGTGAGCAGCCCCGCCGCGTGCCGGACGAAGAACGGCTTGGCGAAGGACCGCAGCACCAGCCAGCGGGGCTCACCGGTCCCGGCGACGCGCAGGCGCCGCATCTCCGATGTCCACCCGCCGCTCAGCCGCTCGACGGCGACGATGCGATCCCCCTCGGGCAGCGCCTTCTCCACCCAGGTGCGGGTGGCCGCCCATCCCTGATCACCGATGTCCGTCGCGGGTGCACCCACGTTCCCTCCCCCGGCCATCCGGCAGGCCATCGAACTGGCCTGCGCGGAGACCGCCGGTCACGGCACGGGTCGGTTCGATACCGAACGCGGACAGCGCGGCGGATGCCGGACCGCAGGGCGGGTGCCGCCGCGACCGACCCGTGAGCGGCCGGGTCACAGCCCCGTCCGCAGCCCCGTACGCAGCCCCCGTCCGCTGACCGACAGCAGAGCCGTTTCCGCGAAAGCGCGGCTACCGCGGTGCGTCTGTTTCCTGTGCCGGCGCCGACATGGTCCGGCGTACCTCGATGGGCATGTTCAGCGGGGCGCCGCCGGGGCCCGGCGCGGTCGAGAGGAACGTGGCGATCTCGACCGCCCGATCGGGGCCTGCGCAGTCGACGATCCAGTAGCCGGCCAGGAATTCCCTGGTGTCGGGGAAGGGTGCTTCGGTGATCCGGGGCGGGCCGCCGCCGTGCGCACGCACGATCTTGGCCGTATCAGGCGCCGCCAGCCCCTGCGCCTCGACCAGTTCCCCGCTCTCGGCGAGCTTCTTGTCGGCGTCCTTCATGAACGCGATATGCGCCTGGACCTCGTCCGCCGACCACGTCGAGATCGGCGGGATGTCGGTCGTCGTCTCGCTGAACTGCATCAGCAGCATGTACTTCATGACCGGCTCCTCGGTCTCTCGGGCCGCACTCGGGCGGCGCCCTTCCGGCAGTGGCCTTCCGTCGGTGGTCTTCGGGCGAGGCTTCTTCCGCCGTATGCTTCGAGCGCTTTTCTGGTCAGATGTACGGAAAAGTTAACGGTCCGGGGCGTGCTCGGGCGGCAGCGACTCCGCCGCTCGTACGACTTCCGGGCCGCTGATGGCCCGTCCCACGCTCCGGCCACGCCTGGACCGGCATCCGCCGATTACCGCATCCACCGATTACCACTGCAACCTCCGCATTCGAGAGGATGGGCGACATGATCGAGATCCGCACCCCCCGCCTCATCCTCCGCCGCTGGCACGACGACGACCTCGCCCCCATGGCGGACATCAACGCGGACCCGCTGGTCATGCGGTGGATCGGTGACGGTTCCGTCCTTGACCTGGACCAGACGGCGGAGGCCATCGAGCGCTGGGAGGAGGAATGGGACGACGAGGGCTTCGGACTCTTCGCCGTCGAGCTGCTGGCCTCGGGCGAGCTGGCCGGGTTCACGGGTCTCTCCGTACCCGAGTACCTGCCCGAGGCGCTGCCGGATGTGGAGATCAGCTGGCGCCTCGGCCGCCAGTTCTGGGGCCAGGGCTACGCGTCCGAGGCCGCCCAGGCCGTGCTGGAGTTCGCCCTCCAGGACCGCGGCCTCGACCGTGTCATCGCCATCGACCGGATCGGCAACACCGCCTCCGCGAACGTGATGGACAAGCTCGGCCTGACCCCCGAACGCGAAACGACCCACCCGGTGACCGGTCACGCGCTGTGCGTATACGGCATCGACCTCACGGAGTATCAAGCCTGAGCCGAGTGCGTCGCGCGAGCCGGGGCGCAGCCGGAACCCGCCCGGCGACGCGGGACCGGCAGGCAGGCAGTGCAGACGTCGGCCCTCGTGTCCGGCGACCGTCGGCCGGCGGCTGTGGTTCGGCGACCGGCATCCGGTGACCGGTGACCGGCGGGTCTCGTCGCCGGTCACCGAAGAGGTCGCCGGCCGCCGAGGACGGGACACCAGCGGGCGGCTTCGGGCAGCTTCGGGCGGCGGTACGAGTCCAGGCCGAGGATCTCGATTCCGCCGGCGGTGACGGCCGCCGGGGTAGCCTGTGGCGGCATCCGGCGGCCGGCAGTGAGTAGTGGCCACCGGTCAGGTCCGCGAACGCGAAGGCATCGTCCTGGTCCGTGACGGTGCATCCGGCAACCGTGCCGTCCCGGATGAGGGTGACGGCGCGTCGGCCGGCGGCCGGCCTGCCGAGCCGGCCCTGCCGGTCGACCGGCCTGATGCTCGCGCGCACGTCCGGCGCCCCCACCGATCCCCGTACCCGCCCGCGAACCCCGGAAGAGGCATCGGCCCCGGGCGGGGCAACGGAGCCGGAGGCGGCGACCGGGGCGGACGTGGCGGGCTACGGGTGTCGGTGGGGCCGCCGCGCGGTGCGGACGGCCAACGTGTCCAACCGTTCAGTCGGTTTTGGCCGGAACAGCGGGGTCCGCCGAGACCGTGCGCTGACCAGAACCGACCGGGCCGGCCGCCACCGACTCACCCGCACCTCGCGCAGCGCCGACGCCCTCCGCGCCGCCTTCGTCCGTCGCGTCCGCCTCGTCCGCCGCGCCGTCCGTACTGCGGGCGACCAGCGTCGGCCGGGCCGTCTTCCGCTGCGCGGGCAGGAACGCGGCCACGACCACACCGATGACGACCGCGGCCGTGGCGATCAGGAAGGAGACGCGGAAACCGTTCAGAGTGGGCACCGTCACCGGGCCCATGCGCAGGGACATATGGGCGAGCACCATGCCGATGACGGCGCTGGACACCGACGTACCGATCGAGCGCATCAGGGTGTTGAGGCCGTTCGCCGCACCGGTCTCGGACGGGTCGACGGCCCCGATGATCAGCGCGGGCAGCGACGAGTACGCGAGGCCGATGCCGGCGCCGACGACGACCGCGACGATGACGGTCTGCCAGGGGGCGTCCATCAGGCCGATACCCGCGCCGTAGCCGATCGCGATGATCAGCATGCCGAGCAGCAGCGAGGACTTGGGACCACGCCGAGCGGCGATACGCGCGTACAACGGGGCCACCAGCATCATCGTCAGGCCCAGCGGTGCCACGCAGAGCCCGGCCACCACCATCGACTGACCGAGGCCGTAACCGGTGGATTTGGGGAGTTGCAACAGCTGCGGCAGAACCAGCGAGATCGCGTAGAACGCCACCCCGACCGTGATCGAGGCGAGGTTGGTGAGCAGCACCTCACGGCGGGCGCTGGTGCGCAGATCGACGAGCGGGTCGGCGATGCGCAGCTCCATCACGCCCCAGAGCAGCAGGATCAGCGCGGCGGCACCGAACAGGCCGAGGGTGGTGGGTGAACTCCAGCCCCAGTCACTGCCCTTGGTGATGGGCAGCAGCAGGGTGACCAGCCCGGCGGAGAGCCCGATGGCGCCCGCCAAATCGAAGCGTCCGGGGGCACGGAGCGGGGTTTCCGGGACGAAGAGAACGGTGAGCGTCATCGACAGCACGCCGAGGCCGGCCGCGGTGAAGAACAGGGTGTGCCAGTTGGCGTGTTGGGCCACCAGGGCGGCGACCGGCAGGGCGAGTCCGCCGCCGACGCCTATCGACGAGCTCATCAGGCCCATGGCCGAGCCGAGCCGTTCGCGCGGCAGCTCGTCGCGCATGATGCCGATGCCCAGCGGAATGGCCCCCATGGCGAAGCCCTGAAGCGCCCGGCCGACGATCATGACGACGAGGTCGTTGGTGAACCCGCAGATCAGCGAGCCGACGACCATGACGGCGAGGCTGGCCAGCAGCATCCGGCGCTTACCGTACAGATCGCCCAGGCGTCCCATGATGGGTGTCGCGACGGCGCCGGCGAGGAGGGTGGCCGTCATGACCCAGGTGGCGTTGCTGGGTGCCGTACGGAGCAGCGTCGGCAGGTCCTTGATAACCGGCACGAGCAGCGTCTGCATCACCGCGACGACGATGCCGGCGAAGGCCAGGACGGGGACGATGCCCCGGCCGGTTCTGCGGGGGCCGCCCGCGGTGGGGTCGGACACCGGGTGCGCGGCGCCGGTCGTCGCCTTCCCGGGTATGTGGTCCGTCGGCGTCTGCGTCATGCGTGCGGCCTCCAGGGCGGCAGAGTACGTCTCGTCAGGGATGGGATGCGATGCGGGAGTGTCCGCGGAACGGCAGAACGGCAGCTCAGCGGTTCAGCGGTTCAGCGGAGTTCCGGATACGGCGGGGTCGTCGGGTGGCGGGGCGAGCAGGGCGGGGCGGGCGGTGTCCGGCGGGACGGCTGAACGGTTCGGAGCGGGGCGGTTGCACTGCCGGGTGGACGGCCGGCTGACCGGACGACGGACGGCCCGGTCGCCGGAGCACGGCAGGGACAGCGGGCCCCGGCAGGGGCGGCCGCTTCGGCGGAACAGTCTTGCGCACTAAGGGAATTGACAGGAATTCACGGGTACTCACAGGCGTTGTCAGGAAGGGACATGACGCGGACGTTGCGGGCGTGGACGTTACGGGCGTGGACGTTACGGGCGTGGACGTTACGGGCGTGGACGTTACGGGCCTGGACGTTACGGGCCTGGACGTTACGGGCCTGGCGGCCGGGCCTGGCGGCCGGGCCGATGGGGGCACCTGGTACGTGCATACCGAACGCATTATCTCCGAACCGTATTCCGGCTTCCGTCACTTGGAACCAACTCCCGGCCACGGGCGACGGTACGCCCCGCACGGCTCGCGGTCCGCCGCTCATCCACCGCCCGCCGAACCCCGCCGCAGCCGCCTCCGTCGCCCTGTCGCCCCGTCGACAGCAGGCGCAAAGGCGCCGAGCACCGCGCCCCCACACAGACTGGAGGCGCCGCGAATTCGCGGCGCCTCCGACCATGAGAGCGATATTCAATACCGGATAAGCGGTTTGTTTTCCCCGTGACGCCTCCCGACAGCGCCACCGCTCCTACCGCGCCGCCACGTCGGCCACCGGCCCCCGCCGAAGAGCCGCCTCCAGCCGCGCACCACGCTCGGAATCCAGGTCGAGCCTGACCAGGACGGAGGGCACCGCGATACAGGGCAGAGCGTGCTCGAAGAAGACCGCCAGCCGGTGGCTGAGGTCGGCCCGGTTCGAGAACGCCTGCGACATCATCTGCAACCCGGCGAAGGCACCGACAAACAACTCGGCGGTCTCACGCACCACGACGGTCTCCAGGAGCTCACCACGCCCCCTCGCCTCGGCCAGCAAGCCCTCGGCGAACTCACGCCAGGACACCCAGGACACCATTGACCGCCTGCGGTCCAGGTGGCTGGAGCCCTGCTCGACCGCCAGACGGACGGCGCCGCGCTGGATCGGGTCGTCCCGCAGCCGGTGGGCGAGGATCTGGCCGGCGTCCACGAATTCCTGCAACTTGATCTTCTGCGGCTCCAGCGTGATGTCCACAAACTGCTCTTCGAGCACGGCGAGAGCGAGCTGCTCCTTCGAGGCGAAGTGAAAGTAGAGGGCACCCTTCGTCGTTCCGGCACGCTGAAGGACTTCGGCGATGGTCGCCCGGTCGTAGCCAAGGTCGTCGAAAACGGAGGCCGCCGCTTCCAAGATCGCTCGCCGGGTCCGGATCGCACGATCCTGCTGCGCCATAGGACGCGCCTCCTGTCAGTTGAATTTTCCATGTTCAGCAACAGTTAGCTACTACAGCCCAATCCCCCCGGAACGACAACTTGCCCTTCGTCACCGCCCTGGCGTAGAAAATAAAACCGGACGGTACGTATCTTAATAGCGTCCGGCATCATCCCGTAGAAGACGCCTGGGGGCAGTCATGAGCGACACGATGCACGTCGGCACCACGGTTCGACCGGGGGACACCCACCCTCCGCGACCGGCACCGAACGAGCATCCCGTGCCGCCGCCCCGCCGGAACACCGACGTGCCCGGGGCGTTCGTGCACCGGCCCGCCGCGGAGGATGTACTGATCACCTCGTGGCGCCGGCTGGACGCCACCCATTTCTCCTTGACCGCCCGGTGGCCGCGCGACCACGCGTACTTCACCCCCAGCCACGGCCGGTACCACCCCATCCTCACCGGCGAGACCATCCGGCAGGCGGGGCTGCTGCTCGCACACGCCGAACTCGGCGTACCGGTCGGCCATCACTTCATCCTCGGCGACCTGGTGTACACGACGCACCCCGAACACCTCACCGTGGGCAGCAGCCCGACGGAGGTGACGATCGAGGTCACCGGCAGCAGGCTGCGGATGCGGGCCGGCGCACTGGTCAGCGGCCGCTTCGACATGAGCATCCGCAAGGAGGACCGGATCATCGCGACGGGCCATTCCAGCGTCACCGTCACCACACCCCCCGCCTACCGCCGGATCCGCGGCACGCGCCTGACCGCACGTCACGCCGGCTGCCCGGTCCGCCCGCCGATCGCGCCCCGGCTGACCGGGAACGCCGACGACAGTGGTGTCCTGCTCGCCTCCTGCGATCAGCCGGACCGGTGGCTGCTGCGCGTCACGCCCGGCCATGCCGCGGTCGTGAACCCGGCGAACGACCATGTCCCGGGGATGGTGCTGCTCGACGCGGCGCAGCAGGCCGCGCACGCCGTCACCGCGCCCGGCCCGTTCGTTCCGTACGCCTTCGGTACCGAATTCCACCGCTATGCCGAGCACGGTCTGCCCTGCGTGATCGAAGCGCACCGTGTCCCGTCGGCGATTCCCAGCACCACTACGGTCCAGGTCACCGGGTACCAGGAGGGCGAGCCGGTGTTCGCCTCCACCCTCACGGCGCTGGACGTGCGCACCTGAGGGAGCGTCGGGCGCGGGTCGGTCAGCCGGTGTACGGCATGGCCCGCGTCGCCGTACCCGCCGTTCAGCCGGCTCCGGACCAGCCGGAAACGGCCGCGACGGCGCGGTAGGGCCAGGTACCGGCCACCGATGAACACCGCTGACCGCCGAAGAACACCGACGAACACCTATGACCGCGGAGGAACGAGGACTCATGAGCGGTTCGCGGCATGGTGGAAGTGACACGAAATAATATTAATCAGCATGCAGAAGCATGAAAAGCATGAAGAAGTGCGAAGGGGCGCGAAGTGGTTCTGTGTAGTACGTAATCGTCCAGGACGGTGGCCGGCCATGGGCGGCAGTGTCCATGGCCGGCGTCCACGATGGGCGTCCAGGGGCAAGGCCGTCATCAGGCGTCGTGGAAGACCAGGCCCAGCGTGTGCCGGCGGCCGGAGCGGACGGTGCTCACGCCGTGCCGGACCGGCCCCGCCGACCAGCCCCGGGCAGAACGTACGGGGCGGTCGCGGGTGGTGAAGATCAGGCCGTGTCCCTGACGCAGCACGGTCGTGGTGCCCCGGGACTGTGCGCGCGGGCGCTGCTCGACGAGAAGGAACTCCCCGCCGGTGTAGTCCGTTCCCTGCTCGTCGAGACCGATGACCACCTGGAGGGGGAAGACCAGGTCGCCGAAGACGTCACGGTGCAGCGCGTTCCAGTCCCCCGCCCCGTAGCGCAGCAGGATCTGGGCGGGCCGGGTCTGCCCGGCCTCATGGCACCGCGTCAGCCACTCCCCCAGCGTGTCGGGCCAGGGCGCCGGCCTGCCGAGCCGGTCGGCCCAGTCGCGGGCGACGGTCAGCAGGTGCGGGTAGAACGCCTCGCGCAGCGCCTGGACCGGTTCGGGGAGCGGCTCGGCGAAGTAGCGGTACTGGCCGGAGCCGAAGCGGTGCCGGGCCATGTCGACGGTCGTACGGAACCGGTCGGCCTCGTCGTACAGCTCGATGAGCCGGCGGCAGTCGGCCGGGTCCAGCAGGCGCGGGGTCACCGCGCAGCCCAGGGCGTCGAGTTCGCCGGCCAGCGCCGGCCAGTCGGCCACGGCGACCCGCGCGCCGAGGGCGGCGGAGAGGCCGGAGCCGGTGGGGTTCGCGGGTGGGGGCTGTGCTCGGTGGGGGGCGGTTGTGGACACGGTTCACTCCAGGGAGGCGGGTGCGGTGGGGCGAGGGCGGGATCAGGTGGCGTCCGGCGCGGCGCCCTCCAGGCCGAGCAACTGCCGCTTGCGCGCCAGGCCGCCCGCGTAGCCGGTCAGCGATCCGTCCGCGCCGATGACGCGATGGCAGGGCCGGACGACGAGCAGCGGGTTGGCGCCGATCGCCGTACCGATGGCGCGCACCGCGCCACGCACCGCGCCGATATCGGCGGCGATGCCTCCATAGGTGGTCGTGGTGCCGTACGGAATGGCCTCCAGTGCCTTCCAGACGCGCTGCTGGAAGTCCGTGCCCCTGGTGACGTATTCGATGGTGAAGCGCGTCAGCCTGCCGTCGAAGTACGCGCGCAGCTGGTCGGTGATCCCGTCGAACGCGGCGGGGTCGTTCGTCCAGTCGTCCTGGACCGTCGCGCCGCGCTTCTGTCCGGGCACGGACAGGGAGGCGAGTGCGGTACCGCCCTGCGCGGTGGCCGACTCCTCCCCCACCAGCAGGAGTTCGCCCAACGGGCTGTCAAAGGTCGAGTAGAGGGTCGTGGTCATGGTCATGGTCCTGTTCTTTCCGTGAAGGGTGTGCGGTCCGGCGTCCCTGCTGCGCGATCGGGGGCTCCGGTGCACGTGGGGGGGCTCCGGTGCGAGGCCGCTTCAGTGTGGCCGGGGGGCTTGAGCGTGGTCGGGGACGCCTTGCGCACAGGCTGAGATCGCTGGTCTGCGATCTGGGATCACTTGTGTGCGATCCGGGATCGCTCCGGGGCATGCCCTTGGGGTACGAGTGCCGTTTCGGGTCGGTCGGAGGGCTCATCTCCCGGGTGCGGGGCGTTCCAGAAATAGTGCATCGCGTACGAACGCCAGGGCCGCCAGGTGTCGGCGTGCGCCGCCGAGGATCCGGCGCGGCGCATCCCGGCGTGGACCGCCACATCGCCCGTCAGCAGCACATCCGGGTCGCCCAGGGCCCGCATCCGGATGTAGCCGGCCGTCCACGGGCCGATCCCGCGCAGCCCGAGAAGTGCGCGTTCTGCCTGGTCACGGTCGGTTCCGGCGTCCAGGGTGACCGCACCGCCGGCCAGCGCGGCGCTCAGGGTGCGCAGGGTCTCGCGACGCGCTCCGGGCATGCCCAGCTCGGCGAGCGAGACCGTGGCGAGGTCCTGGGACCGGGGGAAGAGGTGGGTGAGCGCGCCGGACGGTTCCGGCAGCGGGTCTCCGTGGGCGGCGACCAGCTCGCTGCCCAGTGTGCGGCCCGCGGCGAGGGACACCTGCTGGCCGAGTACGGCGCGCACGGCGAGTTCGTGCGCGTCGGCGGCCCCCGGGGAGCGCAGACCGGGGCACCGGGAGACCAGCCCGGCCAGGACCGGGTCCGCGCCGAGCCGTTCGGCGACCGCGTACGGGTCGGCGTCCAGGTCGAACAGACGGCGCACGCGCTGGGTGGCGGTGGTGAGATCACGCAGCTCGGAAAGGTACAGCCGGCACTCCAGCCAGCCGTCGCCGGTCACCTCGTCGACCTCCGCGATACCGGCGCCGTTCGGCAGTCGCAGGGTGCGCCGGTACGTGCGGCCGCCGGGCTCCCCGCTGATGGCCTCGATACCGGTGATCGCACGCCGCTGGAGGTGGTCGAAGATCTGCCGCGCGGCGTACGGGCCACGGAACGGCAGCCGGAGCGCCAGCCCGCCGGACGCGCGCTGCGGGGCCACCGGGCCGAACCGCGCACCGCGCCCGGGGCGGGCGGCACGCAGCTCGCTCGGGGTGAGGGCGTAGATCTCCCTGATCGTGTCGTTGAACTGCCGCACGCTGGCGAACCCGGCCGCGAAGGCGATCTCCGTGGCCGGCAGGCCGGTGGTCTGGAGCAGGACGCGGGCGGTGTGGGCGCGCTGCGCCCGAGCCAGGGCGACGGGTCCCGCGCCCAGCTCGGCGTTGAGCTGCCGCTGCACCTGCCGGGCGCTGTAGCCGAGCCGGGCCGCGAGGCCCGAGACGCCTTCCCGGTCGACGACGCCGTCACCGATCAGCCGCATGGCGCGGCCGACGACATCGGCGCGGGCGTTCCACTCGGCGGAGCCGGGCACCGCGTCGGGGCGGCAGCGGCGGCAGGCGCGGAAGCCCGAGCCCTGGGCGGCCGCGGAGGTGGGGTAGAACGTGACGTTGCGGCGTCGGGGGGTGGTGGCGGGACAGCTCGGCCGGCAGTAGATCCCGGTCGTGGACACGGCGAAGAAGAACGCGCCGTCGAATCTGGCATCCCGGCTGCGCACTGCCTCGTATCTGCTGTCCTCGGTCATCACAGACTCCACTGTGCAGCAGGTGGGCGGCGAACGCTGGCGGAAATCGGACACGGCGCTGGGCCGCCGGCCGGGCGTTCCGTAGGCTCGCGGAAGATCACCGTCGATCGGCGAAGCGCGACCGGCGGGATCGGTGGGAGCAGGAGAACAGCAGGCCGGCGGGCCCGGCGGAACGAACGGAGCAGGGACACCTCATGGACGAGACGCGCCGCGCCAGGACCATCGATGATGCCGGGACACCCGGTGACGCCGGGGCGGTCGGAGGCGGGACCGGGGCCGTCGCGGGCGGAACCGGCGGCGTGCCGCGGCCGGTCGCCTGGAGCGACGCGGTCTGGCTCAACCCGCCCCCGGCCGTGTCGCAGGACGCCGAAGGGCTGCTCGTGACGGCACGCGGCCACAGTGATTTCTGGCGTACGACCAGCTACGGATTCGTCCGCGACGACGGGCACGCCCTGCTGACCGGGCTGCCCGACGGCCACGCCGTGGAGGTGGCGTTCGTGGCGCGGTTCGACGAGCTCTACGACCAGGCCGGTCTGATGGTCCGCGTCGACGAGCGGACATGGCTCAAGGCCGGCATCGAAATGTCCGACGGCGTCCCGCACTTGGGCGCCGTCGTCACCCGCGGGCAGTCGGACTGGTCGCTCTCCCCCGTTCCCGACTGGGCGGGCCGCCGGGTCACCGTGCGCGCCAGCCGTACCGGCGATGCGGTGACCATCCGTGCGCGCTGCGAGGACGGTCCGTGGCGGCTGATCCGGCTGGCGCCGCTGGACCCGGGGGCCGCGGCGTCCGCGGGCCCGTTCTGCTGTTCACCGCAGCGGGCGGGGCTCCAGGTGCGGTTCACCCGCTTCACGCTGGGACCGGCCGACGCCGCCCTGCACCTCGATGCGCCGGTGCCCGCCGCCGGGGACCACTGACGACCGTCCAGCGCGGGTGGAGTGCGGCGAGCCGCGGGCGGTCCGGGCAGCGGAAACAGCCCGGCCGCCGTCTCCTCAGGCCGATGGCGTGGGCCAGTCGTCCAGGTTGCCACCGCGCCATTCGACGAGACGGGGGTCGTCGAGCACGATGTCCTCGGCCGGTTCCGCGACCCCCGCCCGGCGCAGGAATTCGGCGACATCGCCACGGCCGTGGGCCAGACCGACGATCTGTCCGTGCACGGTCACCCGCCGGCCACCGGATGGCGTCGGCGGGTGCACGATGACAGGCGGATGCTCGGTCATGCCTCCAGCGTGCGCCGGGCACCGCGCCCGCGCACCTCGGCACCACGCGCACCCGGCGCGCGCACCGTAGGCGACATGCCGTCCACCACGGCGGTGGCGTCGGACTCGCAGGACAGCGGCGTCGTACGTGCCGCACCGCCCCGGAGGCACCACCGGGCAGGCGGGCGGGCCAGGGATTCGCCCGATCGGCAGCCATCGGGAGCGTTCAACTTAGAGGCTCCAAGCACTCCTCGTACGCTGCCCCTATGACGACATCGACCCCGACGGAACTGACCCGGGAACTCCTCATCGCCGTCCGTGACGTCATGAGCATGTCCCAGCTCCGGCTCCGGACGTCCCTCGACCGGCTGGGGCTGACCGCGCCGCTCTCGGACGCCCTCTGGGCGCTCGACCCCGGGCTGCCCTCCCCCTCGATGAAGATCCTGGCAGGCCGGCTGCACTGCGATCCGTCCAGCGCCACGTTCCTGGTCACCCGCCTTGAGCGGCAGGGGCTCATCGAGCGGGTGCCCGATCCCGCCGACCGGCGTTCCAAGACGGTGGAGCTCACCGGCAAAGGGACCCAGGTACGCCGCGAGCTGATCGAGGCGATGGTCGCGCGGTCACCGCTGTCGGCACTCGACGCCGCGGATCAGGCCGCGACTCTGCGGTTGCTCCGCAAGGCGCTGACGCGGACCGCCGCACCGGAGACCTCGGCCACGGACCCGACGGGCGCGACGGACGGCACGGCGTGACCGGTGCACCGGCGCGGAGGCAGCCGACGGTGCGCGACAATCGCAGCCATGACTGTTGATGATCTTGCGATCGACGACCTGGTGATTCCCGGTACCGCGGTGTGCCACGCCGCGCTGGAGGTGGCGACCGAGTACTGCTCGCCCGCGCTGCTGAACCATTCGGTGCGCGCCTACCTCTGGGCAGCCGCGTACGGGACGGCGAACGACATCGCCTTCGATGCGGAACTCCTCTACGTGGCCGCCACGCTCCACGACATCGGGCTGGTGAAGGAGTTCGACAGCCATACCGTGCCGTTCGAAGCGGCGGGCGGCCATGTGGCGTGGGCCTTCGCGGCGGGCGCCGGCTGGCCCGTATCGCGGCGGGTGCGGGTCTCCGAGGTGATCGTCCGGCATATGTGGGACGCAGTGGACGTCTCGCTGGACCCGGAGTCACACCTGCTGACGTTCTCCACGTCGTTGGACATCTCCGGACGGCGTGCCGACGCCGTCCCCGCGAGCCTCCGCGCCGAGGTGCTGGAGCGCTACCCGCGCCTGGATCTCGGGGACGAATTCCTCGCCTGCTTCCAGGAGCAGGCGGAGCGCAAGCCGGACAGCTCCGCGGCGGCTGCGGTCCGCAGCGGCATCGCCGGCCGGATCGCCGACAACCCGCTGGACGGCTGAGTGGAAGCCCCGGCCAGACGGGGGGGAGCTGGCCGGGGCGGCTTGGGGTGCGGGTGCCGAGGGTGGTCGCCTCTCGGCGAAAGCGCTGTGGGGCTTCAGCCGAACGATCGTCCCCACAGGCGGAGGGTGAGGCCCGGGGACACAGTGCCCTCGACACCCGCACTCACTTGAACGGTGAACGAAAGGTGGACGTTCCCCGCGGAGAGCGTGACGGTGCTCACGCCGCCCGGCGTCGCCGTCCCGTCCGGCACGCCTGTCCCCCGGCACGCGTGCCGCGCCCCTCCGCGCGGCGCACTCCGGGGTCGCCCGGCCTCAGACCTTGAGCGGTTTGATCGCGGTGGGCGCGTGCCCCGGCTCGGTGGCGATCTCCTCGAACTCGTCGACGCTGCCGATATCGCCGGCACTCATCGCGATGTTGGTGACCCGCTCCAGCATCACCTCGACGATCACCGGGACGCGGAACTCGGCGGCGAGCCTCCTGGCCTCCTCGAAGGCCGTCCGCAGCCGCTCGGGCGCGGTCACCCGGATCGCCTTGCAGCCCAGCCCCTCGGCGACCCTGACGTGATCGACACCGTAGACGCCCAGCTCGGGTGCGTTGATGTTCTCGAACTCCAGGTTGACCTGGAAGTCGATGTCGAGACTGCGCTGCGCCTGGCGGATCAGCCCCAGGTAGGCGTTGTTCACCAGGACATGGACGTAGGGGATCTTGTGCTGGGCGCCGACGGCCAGCTCTTCGAGCAGGAACTGGAAGTCGTAGTCCCCGGAGAGGGCGACGACCGGGGCCGCCGGGTCGGCGGTGGCGACGCCGAGCGCGGCCGGGACCGTCCAGCCCAGCGGGCCGGCCTGGCCGCAGTTGATCCAGTGGCGCGGCCGGTAGACGTGCAGCAGCTGCGCTCCGGCGATCTGGGAGAGGCCGATGGCGGTCACGTACCGGGTGTCCGGGCCGAACGCCTTGTTCATCTCCTCGTACACGCGCTGCGGTTTGATCGGCACCTCGTCGAAGTGCGTACGGCGTTGCAGCGCGGCCCTGCGCTCCTGGGCGGCGGCGGCCCAGGCGCTGCGGTCCGGCAGCTGACCGGCGGCGTCGAGTTCCCTCGCCACCTCGACGAAGAGCGCCAGCGCGGCCTTGGCGTCCGAGGCGATGCCGTAGTCCGGGGCGAAGATCCTGCCGATCTGGGTGGGCTCGATGTCGACATGGACGAAGGTGCGGCCGCGGGTGTAGAGACCCAGGTCGCCGGTGTGCCGGTTGGCCCAGCGGTTGCCGATGCCGAGAACGAAGTCGGACTCCAGGAAGGTCGCGTTGCCGTAGCGGTGCGAGGTCTGGAGACCGACCATGCCGGCGTTCAGCTCGTGGTCGTCGGCGAGGGCACCCCAGCCCATCAGGGTGGGGACGACCGGGGTGCCGGTCAGCTCGGCGAACTCGGCCAGCAGCTCGGTGGCGTCGGCGTTGATGACGCCACCGCCGGCGACGATCAGCGGCCGCCGCGCCGCGTTGAGCAGCGCGACGGCCTTCTCGGCCTGGGCGCGGGTCGCAGCCGGCCGGTACGGCGGGAGCGGCTCGTACGTCTCGGGGTCGAACTCGATCTCGGTCGACTGGACGTCGATCGGCAGGTCGATGAGGACCGGTCCGGGGCGGCCGGAGCGCATCAGATGGAACGCCTGCTGGAAGACGCCGGGGACCTGCGCGGCCGCCGGTACCGTGGTCGCGGCCTTGGTGACCGGGCCGGCGATCGCGGCGATGTCGACGGCCTGGAAGTCCTCCTTGTGCAGCACCGCGGTCGGCGCCTGGCCGGTGATGCACAGGATCGGGATCGAGTCGCCGATCGCGGAGTAGAGGCCGGTGATCATGTCGGTACCGGCGGGGCCCGACGTACCGATGCAGACGCCGATGTTGCCGGGGGCGGCCCGGGTGTAGCCCTCGGCCATGTGCGAGGCGCCCTCGACATGGCGGGCGAGCGTGTGATCGATGCCGCCCGCGCCCTTCAGCGCCGCGTAGAAGGGGTTGATCGCCGCGCCCGGCACTCCGAAGGCGTGGGTCACGCCCTCACGCTTGAGGATCTCCACTGCGGCGCGGGCGGCTGTCATCCGGGGCATCGCGTACTCCTGCGTCGGCCGGTCAGGGGCGGGGTCCCGGCCGAGGGGCCGGAAACAATTCCGAATTGCGGAAACTTGGTTTTGCTTTACGGAAGGAAAGTAGGGTGCGGTGGCCTGCCCGTCAAGAAGGCGGCAGGGCGCGCGAGCTCCCCCGACGGCGGTTCGGTACGTGCCCACGCGGACCGGATAGCCTCTCCCCCGTCCGCGGGACTCCTTCGCGGCCCACCCCCGTCCGCCAGACACCGCAGACCAGGAGCGAAGTCCGTGCGCAGTGCCGCCGTGACGCCGCGAGGCGACCGCATACGTTGGATCGAGCTGCCCGGCCGCGCGGATGACTGGCCCGCCCGGGTGTATCTGCACGGTCTGGGCGCCGCCTCGTTCGCCTACTTCGGCGAGACGGCCGTTCATCCGCTGCTGGCCGGACGGCGCTCCCTGCTGGTCGATCTGCTCGGTTTCGGCCTCAGCGACCGGCCCACGGCGTTCGACTACACCCTGGAGTCGCACGCGGACGCGCTGGCCGCCGCCCTCGACGCGGCGGATGTCGCCGGCGCGGAGGTCATCGCGCACAGCATGGGCGGGTCGGTGGCCCTCGTCCTCGCCGCCCGGCATCCGCGGCTGGTGTCGCGGCTGGTGCTGGCGGACGCCAATCTCGACCCGCTCGAACCCGCCCGGGGCGCACCGGGAAGCCGCGGTATCGCCTCGTACACGGAGGCGGAATTCCTGACCGGCGGCCGGGAGGAGATCCGGGCGTCGGCCGGCGCCCTGTGGTGGGCCACCATGCGCCTGGCCGGTCGGGAGGCGCTGTACCGCAGTGCGGTGCATCTGGTCCGCGGCAGCTCACCGGTCATGCGCACCCTGCTGCGGGACCTGGACATCCCGCGTACGTTTCTCTTCCCGGCCGCCGACGGCCCGCTGCCCGGCACCGGTGAACTCACCGAAGCGGGCGTCGCGGTGGTACCGCTGCCCGATTGCGGCCACAACATGATGCTGGACAACCCGGACGGGTTCGCCGCCGCCACCGCGACCGCCCTGACCGCGGGAGCGCGGCCCTGAGCGGGCGGACCGGCCGCGCCGCGTTTCCCGCCACCCACCTCCGGACCGGCCGATTTCCGAATTGGCCGATATCCGGCGCAACGATGTCGTCAACAGGATTCGCCGAGCGCTCGATCGTCCCGGGATTTGCTGCACAAATCCCGGAATTCTCCCATCCGTTGACCAGGCGCCCGGTACCGGAGCGGAGAAGGCGACGACCTCGCGAACAAGCCGCCACCGCGCTCTCCGCATGGCGGAAACACCACTCCCCGCGGCGTCACCGCCATGCCATGATCGTCGCCATATTCATTCGGACTGCACGATTGAATGCGCTGCACAACCGAATGCAGTGCACGGCTGAATGTGCTGCTTGATTGCGATCCTGCACCATAAATGAACCCGCACCATGAATGAACGGAATGGTGACCCATGCGTCGGAAGATATTCAGCGGTCTCGCGGCCGGCGTCGCTCTCGCCGGAGCGCTCCTCGGGGCGGCACCGGCCGCTCAGGCCAGCACTCCGGGGACCGCGTCCCTCAATTGCGTGAACGAATACATCGGCGACAACGGCTCGCAGTCCTACTACCACGTGCAGTGCGGGGTGACCGAACCGACGACATGGTGGGCCAACGTCGCCTGCTCCAACGGCAGCGTCAACACCACAGGGCCCTACAGCTCGTTCCGCGAGGTATTCGTGTACTGCCCCGCGGGAACGCAGGCGCAGCGGGGCTGGGTCAGCAGCAGCGGCTGACCGAATCCGAGTCCGCATTTCCTGCCCGCGGCGGCACTTCGCTCGTCCGCGTCAACGCTTTCCTTTTCCCGCGTCGGCGCATTGCCGTCTTCGTAAGTCAGCGGCCCGCCGCCGCGGCGTTCGCGGCGGCGGTTTCGACGAGCTGAATCGCTTCCTCCGCCCTGCGGCCCGGCACCTGATTCCAATCGCCGATCAGTCCGGGCCAGCCCCGCCGCCGCAGTTCCGCCAGGACGTACCGGGCCGCCTCGTGCGCGGTGTGTTCTGTGCCAACGCCGAGTCCGTCGACCGCCGTGCAGATCGCACCGCAGACGCAGCGCCGTCCGCGCAGGTCGCGGAGGCGGTGCGGTTTCTGCTGCCAGCCCCACCGGCGGAGGATCTCGGCGGCGACGGTGAGCTGGGTGCTGGGCCGGTGGGAGAGATCGGCGCGGGTGCGGTGCGCCCAGTCGGGGAGGACGCGGGCGAGGCGGCCGGGGAGGCGGACCTCGACGGCGGGCCGGGTGCCGTGGACGGGAACGCCGCGGAGCGCCTCGGTGACCAGCTCGTCGACGGTGACGGTCAGCAGCCTGCGGGCGGCGGAGGCGGCGGGGGCGGTGCGTTCCCATCCGGCGGTGACACCGGCCCACGCCTCGGCCTCCGCCACCGGGATGACGACCCGGCCCGCGGCGCGGTCGAGGGCGGCGGGGGTGAGGACGGGCGCCGGCACGGGTCAGCCCGCCCTCGCGGGGCAGCCGGCGCGTGCACCGTTCTTGGGCAGGGCGGCGCCCGTCACCTCCGGATGCGCCCGGGATCTCGGCATCACCCGGCAGACAATGCCTGATATCACCGGACATATATCGAATTACCCGAAGACCGCACCCGGACGGCACCCGAACAGCGGGCGGACGCGCTCCGGGCCAGGTCCGGGCACACCCCTCGCCACCCCGTCCGCCCGCCGCCCGGACGCGAGCCCCGAGCCATGGGGCGCGGCCGCGTCCGAACGGCCCCCGGTCGCGCTGCCACTGACCAGCTCGACCCTCTCAGCCTTCTCGGTTCTCTCAGCTTTCTCGGTTCTCTCGGCTTCCGCGCCCAACTGCACGGCCCCGCAGCACAGCTGCCCCATGAGGGCGAGCGCACCACCGCAACGAACCAGGTCCGGGCGGCCCGCCCCGGTTTCCGCTACCGGATCGGCATCCCCGACAGGGTGCGGGCGATGACCAGCCGCTGGATCTCACTCGTGCCTTCGAAGATGGTGTAGATCGCCGCGTCGCGGTGCATCCGCTCGACCGGGTACTCGCGCGTGAAGCCGTTGCCGCCGAGGATCTGGACGGCCTGCGCGGTGACCTTCTTGGCGACCTCGCTGGCGTAGAGCTTCGACATCGAGCCCTCGGCGGAGGTGAAGGGCTTGCCGTTGGTCGCCATCCAGGAGGCCCGCCAGACCAGCAGGCGGGCGGCGTCGATCTGGGTACGCATATCGGCGAGCTGGAAGGCGACGCCCTGGTTGTCGATGATCGGCCGGCCGAACTGGGAGCGGGTCTTCGCGTACTCCAGGGCCTCTTCGTACGCGGCGCGGGCGGTGCCCACGGCCATGGCACCGACGGCCGGACGGGACGCCTCGAAGGTGGCCATGGCCGCGTTCTTCACGCCCCCGGACGCCCCGGTGCCGCCGTTCCTGGCGCGCTCGCGGGCCCGCGCCAGGCGCTCGTCCAGCTTCTCCTTGCCGCCGAGCAGGCAGTGGCCGGGTATCCGGACGTTCTCCAGGACGACCTCGGCGGTGTGCGAGGCGCGGATGCCGTGCTTCTTGAACTTCTGCCCCTGGGAGAGACCGGGGGTGCCCGGGGGAACGATGAAGGAGGCGTGACCCCTGGAACCGGCCTCGGGGTCCACGACCGCGACGACGACATGGACGTTGGCGATACCGCCGTTGGTGGCCCAGGTCTTGGTGCCGTTGAGCACCCATTCGTCCTTGGCCTCGTCGTACACCGCGCGGGTGCGCATCGCGGAGACGTCCGAGCCGGCGTCCGGCTCCGAGGAGCAGAAGGCGGCGACCTTGACGTCGCCGGCGTCGCCGTACATCTGGGGCACCCAGGTGCCGATCTGCTCCTCGGTGCCGTTGGCGAGCACACCGACGGCGGCGAGTCCGGTGCCCACGATGGACAGGCCGATGCCGGCGTCGCCCCAGAAGAGCTCCTCCATGGTCATGGGGATGCCGAGGCCCGTGGGGTCGAAGAACTGCTGGGCGTAGAAGTCGAGGGAGTACAGACCGATCTTGGCGGCTTCCTGGATGACGGGCCAGGGAGTCTCCTCGCGCTCGTCCCATTCGGCGGCGGCGGGGCGCATGACCTCCGCGGCGAAGCCGTGAATCCAGTCGCGGACCTCCCGCTGTTCGTCGTTGAGCTCCATGGTGAACTCGGCCATGTCCCCTCCAGCATTGCGTTACTTGCGGTAACAGGAGTCTGTTACCGGCCAGTAAGGGATGTCAACTCCCCCGGGCCTCGACTTCGCCGCGCAGTTCGGGTGTTACGTTGCGCGAGCGCCACGGATTCACAAGGGTGGGGAGCACGACCATGGAAAGCACACAGCACAGCGGCCGCCAGCAGGCCGCGACCGAGCGGCGACGGCGGGAGCTCCTGGAGGCCGCGGACCGGATCGTGCTGCGCGACGGCCCGGGAGCGTCGATGAACGCGATCGCCGCCGAGGCCGGTATCACCAAGCCGATCCTCTACCGGCACTTCGGCGACAAGGGCGGGCTCTACCGCGCGCTCGCCGTGCGGCACACGGACGCGCTGCTGGACGGACTGCGGGCCGCGCTGGACTCCCCCGTACCGCGCCGCGACCGCGTCGAGGCGACCCTCGACACCTATCTCGCCGCGATCGAGGCCCGACCTCAGGTGTACCGGTTCCTGATGCACCCGGCCGACGAGGAGAACCCGGCGGAGACCGGCTTCGACGTGGGGCGGCACTCCGCCCCGCTGCTGCGCAGGCTCGGCGAGGAACTGGCCAAGGTGATCGGCGAACGGCTCGACCTGGGGCCGGCCGGCGAGGAGATGGCCCGGGTGTGGGGGCACGGCATCGTCGGCATGATGCACGCGGCCGGCGACTGGTGGCTGCGGGAACGTCCCTGCTCCCGGGAGCAGTTGGTGCGGCATCTGACCGAGCTGCTGTGGGGCCGGCTGGCCGTCGCCGCGGACCGGGCGGACGGCCCCGGCTTCTGAGCCGGACGGAGCGGCCGGACGCTCAGCAGCCGGGGCCGGAGGCTCCCGCCCGCGCCGCCCACGGGGCACGGGCCGCCGCGCGCAGCGCCCGGCGGCGGCGCAGCCCGGTGAGGTGATCGACGTACAGACCGCCGTCGAGGTGGTCGCACTCGTGCTGGAGACAGCGGGCGAAGAACCCGGTGCCGGTCACGGTCCGCGGTTCGCCGGTCACACTGACGCCCTCCACCACGGCGTGGTCGTGGCGCGGGGTGCCGGCCTCGATGCCGGGGAGCGAGAGGCAGCCCTCCGGTCCGCGGAAGACCGGGCCGTCGGCCTCGACGAGCCGGGGGTTCACGAGATGCCCGAGGTGGCGGCGGTCCTCGTCGTCGGGGCAGTCGTAGACGAACACCCGCAGCGGGACGCCGATCTGATTGGCCGCGAGGCCGACACCGCGGGCGGCGTACATTGTCGCGTACATGTCCTCGATCAGCCGGGCCAGCCCGTCGTCGAAGGCGGTGACCTCCCGGCAGGGCTCGGTCAGGGCCGGATCGCCCAGCAGTCGCAGGGGTCGCGGGCGGCCGGTGGTACCGGGGATCGTGCGGGAAGGCATGGCGTCAAGGGTACGTTCCGGGCGCGGCCGGATGTCGTCGCACGGGTGGCGGGGTGCGGGGCCGCCGTCGGATCTCGATAGGCTGATCCCCGACCGAAGCCTCCGGCCGGTCATCGGCTGCGGAGGAAGCGCTCCACCGGCAGCCCACTGGGCAGGAGGGCGCGGATGCAAGGAGGATCAAGGACGATGGCAGGCAACACGGAGCCGCTGTCGCCGCGGGCCAAGCTGGCCGTGACGGCGGGCAAGGCTGCGGCGGCGGTATCGCGCGCGGCGGGCCGCGGCAGCGGATCGGTGATCGGTGGCCGGGTGGCACTCAAGCTCGACCCCGACCTGCTGGCGCGGCTGGCACGGCACTTGGACGTCATCCTGGTGTCGGCGACCAACGGGAAGACGACCACCACGCGACTGATCGCGGAGGCGCTCCGGGCCAGTGGCCCGGTGGTCTCCAACGCGCTCGGCGCCAACATGCCGGCGGGTATCACCTCCGCGCTGGCCGGTGGTTCGGACGCCCGTTACGGCGTCATCGAGGTGGACGAGAAGTACCTTTCCGGCGTCGCGAGGGATGTGACGCCGAAGGCCATAGCGCTGCTGAACCTCTCGCGTGACCAGCTCGACCGCGCCGCGGAGACCCGCATGCTGGCCGAGCACTGGCGCGAGGGTCTGGCCGGTTCGAAGGCGTTGATCATCGCCAACGCGGACGACCCGCTGATCGTGTGGGCGGCCTCGTCGTCCGCGAACGTGGTCTGGGTCGCGGCCGGGCAGGAGTGGAAGGACGACGCCTGGTCCTGCCCGTCGTGCGGCGGTGTGATGCAGCGGCCGGGCGACGACTGGTTCTGCGGCGAGTGCGGCTTCCGCCGTCCGACGCCGAGCTGGGCGCTCTCCGGCGACCATGTGCTGGACCCGAACGGCAGCGCGTGGCCGATCCGGCTGCAACTGCCGGGCCGGGCCAACAAGGCGAACGCCACGACGTCGGCCGCGGTCGCGGCCGCCTTCGGGGTGCCGCCGCAGGTCGCCCTGGAGCGGATGTACGCGGTCCAGGCCGTGGCCGGCCGCTACGACGTGGTCACCTTCATGGAGCGGGAGCTGCGGCTGCTGCTGGCGAAGAACCCGGCCGGCTGGCTGGAGACGTTCTCACTGATCGACCCGCCGCCGACCCCGGTGATCCTGTCCGTGAACGCCCGCGGCGCGGACGGCACCGACACCTCGTGGCTGTGGGACGTCGACTACACCCGGCTCGCCGGGCACCCGATCTTCGTGATCGGCGACCGCAAGCTCGACCTGGCGGTGCGGCTGGAGGTCGCCGGGCTGGACTTCCACGTCTGCGAGAACGTCGACGAAGCGGTGCGGATGGCGCCGCCCGGCCGGATCGAGGTCATTGCCAACTACACAGCCTTCCAGGACCTGCGACGACGGGTGGGGAACTGACCGCGATGCGAGGACGAGCCAGAATGAGCGACAACAGCCTGCGGCTGGTGTGGATCTACCCGGATCTGCTGAGCACCTACGGCGACCAGGGCAATGCCCTGGTGGTGGAGCGGCGGGCCCGCCAGCGCGGCCTGGACGTGCAGCGCGTGGACGTACGGTCCGACCAGCAGATCCCCACCTCGGGTGACATCTATCTGATCGGCGGCGGCGAGGACCGGCCGCAGCGGCTGGCGGCCGAGCGGCTGCGCCGCGACGGCGGGCTGAACCGCGCGGTCTCCAACGGCGCGATCGTCTTCTCGGTGTGCGCCGGGTACCAGATCCTGGGCCGCGAGTTCATCAACGACCTCGGGGAGCGGGAAGAGGGCCTGGGGCTGCTGGACGTGGTGAGCACCCGCGGCGAGGGCGGGCGGTGCGTCGGCGATGTGCTGGCCGACATCGACCCGCAGTTGGGGCTGCCGCCGCTGACCGGCTTCGAGAACCACCAGGGTGTGACGCATCTGGGGCAGACCGCCCGGCCGTTCGCCAAGGTGCGGTTCGGCAACGGCAACGGCGTCGGCGACGGCTACGAGGGCGCGTGGAACGACACCGTCTTCGGTACGTACATGCACGGCCCGGTGATGGCCCGCAATCCGCATATCGCGGATCTGCTGATCAAGCTGGCGCTGGACGTGAACGCGCTGCCGCCGGCCGACGACCGGTGGTACGAGGCGCTGCGCCAGGAGCGGATCGCCGCGGCAACGCAGCCCGCGTAACGCCGAGTCCAGATTTTCGTCCGTATCCCGGACGGTTTCGTACGCCCGCAGTCCCGCACTGCGGGCGTACGTGTGCCCGGCGGCGGCTCGCTTGTAGGGTGAGCGGGATCCAACCGGACGACGGGGTCCGGGCCTCCGGTTGAGTTGCAGAGGTTTTACGAGCATGCGTATGGGTGTCCTCACCTCCGGCGGCGACTGCCCCGGTCTGAACGCCGTCATCCGGTCCGTCGTCCACCGCGCCACCGTCGATCACGGCGATGAGGTGATCGGCTTCCACGACGGCTGGAAGGGCCTGCTGGAGTGCGACTACCGCAAACTCGACCTCGATGCCGTCGGCGGCATCCTGGCGCGCGGTGGCACCATCCTCGGGTCGTCCCGGGTGCAGCCCGCCCATCTGCGGGACGGCGTCGAGCGGGCCCGCAGCCATGTCGCGGAGCTGGGCCTGGACGCGATCATCCCGATCGGCGGGGAGGGCACCCTGAAGGCGGCGCGGCTGCTGTCGGACGCCGGGCTGCCGATCGTCGGCGTGCCCAAGACCATCGACAACGACATCGCGGTCACGGACGTGACGTTCGGCTTCGACACCGCGGTGGGCGTCGCCACCGAGGCGCTCGACCGTCTCAAGACCACCGCGGAGTCGCACCAGCGGGTGATGATCGTCGAGGTGATGGGGCGGCACACCGGCTGGATCGCGCTGCATTCCGGGATGGCGGCCGGCGCGCACGCGATCGTGGTACCGGAGCGGCCGTTCGACATCGAGGAGCTGACCCGGCGGGTCGGTGAACGGTTCTCGGCCGGCAAGAAGTTCGCGATCGTGGTGGTCGCCGAGGGCGCCAAGCCGCGCGCGGGGACGATGTCCTTCGACGCCGGCGGCACGGACGTGTACGGCCACGAGCAGTTCGCCGGTGTCGCCCGGCAGCTCTCCCTGGAGCTGGAGCGGCGCCTGGGCAAGGAGGCCCGCCCGGTCATCCTCGGCCACGTCCAGCGCGGCGGGACGCCGACCGCCTACGACCGGGTGCTCGCCACCCGCTTCGGCTGGCACGCCGTCGAGGCCGCGCACCGCGGCGACTTCGGCAGGATGACCGCGCTGCGCGGCACGGACATCACGCTGGTCCCGCTGGCCGACGCGGTGGAGACGCTCAAGACGGTGCCCATGGAGCGCTACGACGAGGTGGAGTGCGTGCTGTGACGGCAGCGCTTCAGTCCGACGCGCTACGAACCGCCCCCGGCCGAAGGATCCGCCGGGGGCGGTTCTAGTCTGGTCGCGGCGCATCGGTACGAATCAGGAGCGAGCGGATGGATCACGGCGGACACGGCATGAACATGGATCTGCCGCCGTTCACCCTGGGGCGGGGGATGGAGTTCGGCGGTGACGCCTTCTTCGTCGTCGGCTGCCTGCTGGGGCTGGTGCTGTACGGCTGGGCGGTGCTGCGGCTGCGGCGGCGGGGTGACGCCTGGCCGGTGAGCCGTATCGTCGCCTGGGTCCTGGGCGTGGTGACGGTGGCGCTGGTGATGTGCACCAAGCTCAACGACTACGGCATGGTCATGTTCAGCGTGCACATGGTGCAGCACATGGTGATCAGCATGCTGTCGCCGATCCTGCTGCTCCTCGGCGGACCGGTGACGCTGGCGCTGCGCGCCCTGCCGGCCGCCGGGCGCGGCCGCAAGGGGCCGCGCGAACTGCTGGTGGCGCTGCTGCACAGCCGGTACATGCGGATCATCACGCACCCGGCGTTCACCATCCCGCTGTTCATCGCGAGCCTGTACGCGCTGTACTTCTCGCCGCTCTTCGACTTCCTGATGGGGTCCAGGGCCGGGCACATCGCGATGATGGTGCACTTCCTCGCGGTCGGTCTGGTGTTCTTCTGGCCGATCATGGGCGTCGACCCGGGGCCGCACCGGCCGGGCTATGTGATGCGGATGCTGGAGCTGTTCGCGGGGATGCCGTTCCACGCGTTCTTCGGTATCGCGCTGATGATGGCGACGGAGCCCATGGTCGACACGTACACGAACCCGCCGGCCTCGCTGGGCATCGACGCACTGACCGATCAGTCGGCGGCCGGCGGTATCGCCTGGGCGTTCAGCGAGATCCCGTCGGTGGTGGTGCTGATCGCGCTGGTCTTCCAGTGGTACAAGTCCGAGGAGCGCCAGTCGCAGCGCTCGGACCGGGCCGCCGAGCGCAACGGCGACAAGGATCTGGCGGACTACAACGCGTATCTCGCCTCGCTGAACGCCCGGGGGCAGTGACGCCGGGGCGGTACGGCAGCTAGCGGTACGGGCCGCGGCCGGGGACGATGGTCCCATGGCCGCGGCCCGTGGCGTGTGGCGCCCGGCCGCCCCGAGGAGGTTGCGGGTATGCCCGGATCTGCGAAGACGATGGCCGTGTGCACGGTGGGCGGGCTGGTGGTGGCGACCGCCTACACGGCGGCGTTCGGTGTCAACGGCTGGCTCTGGATCTTCTGGGCGGTGCTGGCGCTGGTGACGGTGGGGGTGCTGGCGGCGCGGAAAGCCTGACCGCGCGGCGCGCCCCCGGGACGGCACCTGGCCCGCGCGCCACCTGGTCCGCGCGGCGTCGGCACGGTCCGCGGGTGGCACCGTCCGCGGCCGGGACCGCCCCGGTGGCGTGGGGCCGGCGCCGTGCTCAGAAGCGGAAGACCGGTCCGGTGGCCGCGTCCATCGTGCAGCGGCTGGCGAATGTCCTGTGCCATTCCACCGGGCCGCCGCGCCACTCGCCGGACGCGGTGACGGTGACCGGGTCGCTCTCCTTGGTGCAGGCGTGCGGGTCGCCGCGCAGCGCGTTCAGGTCGCCGCGTGCCCAGGTCAGCGCGTCGCAGGCGGCCGTGCCGTGTGGATGGACGTGCCGGGTGTCCGGGCACTCCAGCAGCACGCCACGGATCCAGGCGCCGCCCGAACCGGACACGGTGAGGAAGAGCCCCTCGGACGAGAGGGTGGCGGCGCGGGCCGGGGCGGTCGGGGCGACGGCCAGCGCGGTCAGCACGGCCGCGGCGGCGGTCGCCGCGACGCGGGCGCATCGGCGTCGGCGGCTCACGGGCATGGGTGCCTCCTGGGGAATCGCTCGGTGGGATCGCGTGCGGGCCCAGGCCACCCCGCGGCACGGCGGCGGGCAAGCGGCCACGCCGTGAGGTCGCCCGTACGGGCCTGGCACGGGGCCGCTCGCCGGACGGGGCGGCGGGCGGGAGCCGGTCCCGGACCCACGTGCGCCGTACGGCGGGGGCCGGACCGCCCCGGGTTCCGCTCTCGCGGTACGGCGGCCCCGGCGGCGCAGCCCCCGCGACGACCGGGCCGGCCTCGTACGCGAAGACCGCGGCCTGGGTGCGGTCACGCAGGCTCAGCTGCGTTCCGGGACAGCCCCGGTCATACCTGAGAGCTACGTCCAGGGATGGCTCCTGAGCGCGACGCCGTCGAGGGCCCGCCGGATCTAGCCTTCTCCCCAGTGGGGCGGAGGAACGACGGCCGGGAAGGACGGAACAGCTCTGCGCGGAACGGGAGTTGGGCGCGGAAGAGCTGCCGCTGACCGTCGCTGTGGCGCTCGCGCCGGCGGTCACGGCCGCGGGCCGGCCCCCTCCCCGGCCGTGAGAAGAATTCCCGTCCCCCCTCTTTTCCGTGATCTTGAAGGAGATATCCACCATGGCGGCGATAACCGTCGAATATGTGCGCACCCTGTATGTGAAGTACGCGGAAGACCTGCGGAAGGTACGGGACGCGCAGCGGCAGTTGCTCCGGGATCGCGGGAAGTCGATGAAGGCTCAGCTCGACGATTTCGAGGCGGAGGTGACCTATCTGCTGCTGCGTGATCTGCGGCCGGAGACCGTGGTGGAGGTCGGGACGTTCCACGGCTGGTCCACCCAGTGGCTCCTGAGCGCGCTGCGCGACAACGGGACGGGCCATCTGTACTCGTTCGACATCGTGGACACCGTGGTGCGCAATGTTCCCGGCGAACTCGCCGCGGAGCGCTGGACGTTCACCAAGGGGGACGTCCGGGACCACCTGGCCGAAGTCCCCGCGACGACGGACTACCTCTTCATCGACGCGGACCACGGGGCGCGTTTCGCCCGCTGGTACATCGAGAATCTCTTCGCCGCCGTCCCGGCCGGCACGCCCACCAGCGTCCACGACGTCTTCCACGGAGCGCGGCCGAAGCCGTTCAGCGAAGGATCGGTCATCCTGAGGTGGCTGGCCGAGCGGGGCATCGAGTTCTTCACCCCGTCGACCGCCAGGGCTCCGGAGGTGACGCGGCAGCTCGCGGTGACCAAGGGCGAGGTGGGACTGGACGAGCCGGTCCGGGGCGACAGCGATCACAACCCGATGGTCTTCTTCACCCTTCCGTAGCGGCGGCGCGGAGCCGGTGTGCGCGCGGTCCGGCCGGACCGGCGGCCGGCTCCGGTGCCGCCGTCCGCCGACACGGAACGGGCGGCCGGGAGAGTTCCCGGCCGCCCGTGTGTGCCCTCATGGCTGAGGTGCGGTGGCGCCTGTCAGTGGACGGCCGGCAGGTCGGCGGCGGCCGTGGCGGCACCCTTGGCAGCGGCCGTGGCCGCCGGCGTACGGGGCTGCGGCGTGGCGTGCGGGGCGCACGTCACGTCCTTCGGGTCGGTCGTACCGTGCAGGAAGTACGCGTCGACCCGGTCGTTGATGCAGGGGTTGACCTGGCCGGTGACACCGTGCGAACCGGCGTCCCGCTCGGTGATCAGGCGAGAGCCCTTGAGGCGCTTGTGCAGTTCGACGGCGCCTTCGTAGGGAGTGGCCGCGTCACGGGTGCTCTGCACGATCAGGACACTGGGCAGGCCCTTGCCGGACTTGACGTCGACCGGCCGCTGCTGCTTGACCGACCAGGTGGCGCAGGGCAGGTTCATCCAGGCGTTCGCCCAGGTCATGAACGGGGCCTTGGCGTGCACCCGGGTGTTGTCTCGGTTCCAGGTGTTCCAGTTGGTGGGCCACTTGGTGTCGGTGCACTCGACGGCCGTGTAGACGGCGTTGCTGTTCTCCGAGCTGATGTTGCCCGCGATGTCCTTGAGGTCCGGCCCGGCGTTCTGCACCAGCGGCTTCTCGTTGCCGGAGAGGTACGCGCTCCAGACCTCGGCGACCGAGGTCCACATCGAGTCGTAGTACGGCGCGTTCTGGAAGAAACCGGTCAGCTCGGCGGGGCCGACGACGCCGCCGATCGGGTTCTTCTTGGCGGTCGCGCGCAGCTTCTCCCACTGTGCCTGGACCTTCTGCGGCGTGTCGCCGATGTGGTAGGCCGCGTCGTTCTTGGCGACCCACTTCTTCCAGTCGCCCCAGCGCGTCTCGAAGGCGACGTCCTGGTCGAGGTTGGCCTGGTACCAGACCTTCTCGCGGGCGGGGTTGACGACGCTGTCCACGAGCATCCGGCGGACGTGGTCCGGGAAGAGCGTGGCGTAGACGGCGCCCAGGTAGGTGCCGTAGGAGACGCCCAGGTAGTTGAGCTTCTTCTCGCCGAGCGCGGCGCGGATGACGTCCAGGTCGCGGACGGTGTTCAGCGTCGTCATGTACGGCAGCAGGTCACCGCTGCGCTGCTTGCAGCCGTCGGCGTACTCCTTGGCGAGCTTGCGCTGGGCGCGCTTGTCCGCCTCGCTGTCCGGCACCGGGTCGGCCTTGGGGGCCTTGACGAACTCCTGCGGATCGGTGCAGGAGATCGGCGCGGAGTGGCCGACGCCGCGCGGGTCGAAGCCGACGTAGTCGTAGGCGCGGGCGGTCTTGGCCCACAGCGCGCTCTTGTTGGTGATGCGGGTCGGGAACCGCAGGCCGGAACCGCCGGGGCCGCCGGGGTTGTAGATGAGGGAGCCCTGGCGCTCCGCCTTGCCGCCGGTGTTCACGGCCCGGTCAACGGCGATCTTGATCGTGCGTCCGTCGGGCTTGGCGTAGTCGACCGGGACGGTGACGTAGCCGCACTGGACCGGGGCGCTCACACCCCAGTCCGCGGGGCAGGTCTGCCAGTCGATCCCCGCCTTGGCGGCGCGCGCGGCGGCGGTCACCACGCCGCGGGCCTCGGGCGATCCGCTCTGGTGACGCTCGCCCGCGCTGGCGGACGGGGCGGCTATCGCGCCGACGAGGAGCGTGCCCGTCACCAGGGTGCCGGCGGCACCGAGCGCTGCTGTTCTTCTCACGTGGTTGTTCCCCCTGCATGGTGCGCCGCCCGCGGCGGCGGTGATCACAGAGCTACAGGGGGGATCCTGTCTCTTCCTGTACCTTCCTGAATAGGTTTGACCACTGTTTCTTTACCAATCCGTGGTGTTCACGCGGTTGCCGGGAGGCGGCGGGAAGGTGGTGACCGCGTAGCGGAAACGGGTGCGGTGGAGGGCCGGGGCAGGGGACGGGTCCGGTCCCGGGCAATCCGCGGCAGGCGGTGTCCCCGGTCCGCGTCCCGGGTAACGTCCGGCCATGACCGTCCCCATGCTGTCGGCCGAGGACCTCGGCAAGTTCTTCCTCTCCGGTGACGGCCGGGTGATCCGGGCCCTGGACGGGGTGTCCCTGACCGTGCGGGAAGGAGAGTTCGTCTGCGTGGTCGGCCCTTCGGGGTGCGGAAAGTCCACGCTGCTGCGGATACTCGGCGGGCTGGAGCACCCTTCGTCGGGCCGGGTCGAGCGGCGTCCGGGGCGGCCCCCGGTCCCGTCGGTGTCGTTCGTCTTCCAGGACTTCGCCGTACTGCCCTGGCTGACGGTGCGGAGCAACGCGGCGTTCGGCCTGCGGATGGCGGGCGTGCGCCGGCGCCGGGCCGAACAGGCCGCGGACGAGTGGCTGCGGCGGATGGACCTCGCCGAGTTCGCGGACAGCTATCCCGACCAGCTCTCCGGCGGGATGCGCCAACGGCTCGCGCTGGCACGCGCGTTCACGACCGGCAGCCCGGTGCTCCTGATGGACGAGCCGCTCGGCGCACTGGATCCGCAGACCAGGCGGCTGATGCAGGAACAGCTGCTGACCCTGTGGCAGGAGGAGCGCACCACCGTGGTGCTGGTGACCCACTCGATCGACGAGGCGATCCTGCTGGGCGACCGGGTGCTGGTGATGTCCGCGCGTCCGGGCCGGCTGACCGATGAGTTCGCGGTGCCGTTCCCCCGGCCGCGCGATCCCGGTATCCAGGACAGCCCGGAGTTCGGCCGGCTGCGCGCCCGGGTCTGGGACGAACTGCGCGGCCAGCTCACGGTGCACGCCCGGTGAGCGCCCCCGCGGACGCGCCCGACCGGGACCGCCGGGCCGCGCGCGCCGTCGCCGTCCGGGTCCGGCGCACCGCCTGGCGCCATACCGCGCTCGGCCTGGCGGTCCCGGCCGGGCTGCTGCTGGCCTGGCAGCTGGCCGCCCGAGCGGGCGCGATCGACACCCTGCTGTTCCCGCCGCCGTCCCGCATCGCCGCCCGGCTGGGCGAGCTGGCCTCCTCCGGCGAGCTGGGCACGCATACCGCCGCCACTCTGCGGCGGCTGCTGCCCGGCTATGCGCTGGGGTCCGTGACCGGCGCACTGGCCGGGTTCGTGATGGGTGTCTCGCGCACCGCGGACGCCGCGTTCGGCCCGCTCTTCTCGGCGCTGTACGCCGTCCCGAAGATCGCCACGCTGCCGCTGCTGCTCCTGATCTTCGGGCTGACCGAGACACCCAAGGTGCTGTCGGTCGCCATCACCGTCTTCTTCGTCCTCCAGATCAACACCGCGGCGGGGGTGCGGCAGATCGATCCACGGCTGCTGGAGTCCGCCCGCTCGTACGGCGCGTCGGGTCTGCGGCTGCTGCGGTTCGTGCTGCTGCCGGGCGCTCTCCCGGGGGTGCTGACCGGGCTGCGTACGGCCGCCGGGCTCGGCGTCATGGTCGTGGTGGCCGTCGAGTTCGTGGCGTCCGACAGCGGTCTGGGCTATCTGATCTGGAACTCCTGGACGCTCTTCCAGCCCGACCGGATGTATGTGGGGCTGGTCGCGGTCGCCGTGCTGGGCGCGCTCTTCTCCGCCGCCGTGGCGCTGGCCGGACGCCTGGCCATGCCGTGGCGGTCCGACGGCGGGCGGTGGCCGGGGCCGGGGCGCCGTGGCCGTGCCGGGGAGCGCGGGTGATCCCCCGGTCCGGCTCCGCCCGGCCCCCGGCTCCCGCCGCCTTCGCCTCTCCTGTCGCCCCTCGTGCCGTTGTCCCCGCCGGTCCCGGAAGGTCTCCCATGCGTCACCGCCGCGCTGCCCTGCTCGCCCTGCTGCCCGCCCTCAGCCTGCTCGCCGCCTGTACGGGCGGTGGCGGGCCGGGCGGGGCCGACGGGTCCACGGTGCGGGTCGCCCATGTGCCGTCCACCCTCTTCGCACCGCTGTATGTCGCCGCGGCCAAGGGCTACTTCGCGGCGCAGGGCATCAAGGTCGAGTTGCGGAAGGTGCGGGCGGGTCAGGACGCGGTGCCGCTGGCCGCCTCGGGAAAGGTGGAGGCGGTGGTGGCCGGCTTCTCCGCCGGTCTGTTCAACGGGGTGTCCCAGGGTCTGGGGGTGAAGGTCACCGCGTCCATGGGCGCCTCGACCGGTGACCGGCCCTCGCCCACCGCGCTGGAGGTGTCCAAACGGCTGGTGGCCGCCGAGAAGATGGCGGGCCCCGCCGGGCTGCGCGGGCGCCGGATCGCGGTGGCGGGCGGCGCGGGCGCGGCCGGCGGCTATCAGCTGGCCGCCACCCTGCGGGCGTCGGGGCTGACGCTCAAGGACGTGACGGTGGTCAACGTCTCGATCCCCGATATGCGCACCGCGCTCGCCGACGGCGGGGTGGCCGCCGCGCTGGCGCCCGCGCCCTTCACCACGGCGATGGAGGAGGCCGGGGTAGCGGTGCCGCTGGCCGTACCGCCCAAGGGCACCACCGCGACCGGGGTGGTCTTCTCCCCCGCGTTCACCGGCAAGCCGGCCGCGCGCAAGTTCCTCACCGCGCTGCGCAAGGGTGCCGCCGAACTCCAGGGCGCGGGGCGGACGTCGGAGCGGAACCTCGCCATCCTGGCGGAGGCGACCGGAC
Source organism: Streptomyces sp. x-80 (assembly GCF_046549095.1). Classification (NCBI taxonomy): domain Bacteria; kingdom Bacillati; phylum Actinomycetota; class Actinomycetes; order Kitasatosporales; family Streptomycetaceae; genus Streptomyces; species Streptomyces sp. x-80. The sequence goes on along the minus strand of NZ_JAJPWM010000015.1, from coordinate 37,753 downwards.
AGCGCGTCGACGTGCTGCGCAACACCCCGCCGTACCAGTGGGATCCGCAGCTGAGGCCCGATACCGGCCAGTTGATGAAGCAGCAGGATGCCTACCGTGCGGCCGGGCTGCTCAGCGGGAAGTCCGTTACCGCGGACGACCTGGTGCGGTGATTCCCTCCTTTCGATGACCGACCGATCAACCTTTGGCCGCCGTGGGTGTGATCCGTCGCGCTTGGATGGTGTCCGGCCGCTGTTCAGCCGGTCATTCCACCCCCATCGCGAGGAATACACCATGTTCTGTGAACGCAGACGAGGGACGGCTCGTCTGTACGCCGCCGTGACGGCGGCGGCTCTTGCGGCGAGTGCGCTCGTCATGTCCACCCCGGCAGCGGCCGATCCGCAGGACGATCCGGCCGGTGCGCACGGCGCCACGGCGACGCTCGGCGGCCTCTCGGTGTCCGGACGCGTGACCCTGCACGACGGCCACGGGACGCGGGAGATGGCCGCCGGGCTCTTCGACCTGGCCGTGGACGGCGGCGGCACTCTTCGGACGTACTGCATCGACATCTTCAACCCGACCCAGCCCAGGGCCACTTACCAGGAGACGCCCTGGAAGGAGAGCTCGCTCCACGACAACCCCGACGCGGGCAAGATCCGCTGGATCCTCCAGAACTCCTATCCGCAGGTGACGGACCTCGGCCGGCTCGGCAGCGCCGCCGGGGTCGGCACGCTCACCAAGGAGCAGGCCGCCGCGGGCACCCAGGCCGCGATCTGGCGGTTCTCCGACCATGTGGACGCACGGGCCAAGGACCCGGTTGCCGAGAAGCTCGCCGGATACCTCCAGCGCAGCGCCAGGACCGTCGAAGAGCCCCGGCCCTCCCTCGCGTTGACCGCCGAGGACCTGGCCGGCAAGAGCGGGGAGCGGCTCGGCCCGCTCACGGTCGCCACCAGCGCCGACAAGGTCGCGGTCGCGGTGGACGCCGAGGCCCAAAGCCGCAAGGTCTCCGTGGTGGACTCGGCCGGCAAGCCCGTCACCACCGCGGTCAACGGCTCCCGGTTGTACGTCGACGTCCCGGCGGGCACCGCGGCGGGCAGTGCGACGGTCAAGGCCGAGGCGACCACCTCGGTCCCGGTCGGCCGGGTGTTCACCGGCGTCGGCCACAACAAGGGCAGCCAGACGATGATCCTGGCCGGCTCCAGCGCCGGTGCGGTCACCGCCGAGGCCGTCGCGACCTGGGCGAAGGCCGGCGAGAAGACGGCCGTACCGTCCGTCGGGGCACGGAAGAACTGCGCCAAGGGCGGGGTGGACATCACGGCCGCCAACAAGGGGGACGCGGACTACACCTTCACGGTGGCGGGCAAGGAGCACACCGTCCGGGCCGGCGGGTCCTCGACGGTCACCGTGCCGGTGGCGGAGGACACGGCCTACGACATCAAGGTGGCGCTGCCCGGCGGTGTGACCAAGGAGTTCAAGGGCCTGCTGGACTGCGAGACCGCGGGCAAGAAGGACGCGGGCACCGCGGCCACCCCCGCCGCGTCTCCCGGGGCGGGCGCGACCGGTGACTCCGGTGCCGGGGAAGGCGATCTGGCGGCGACCGGCAGCAGCGCCGCGACCCCGGTGATGGCGGGCGTGGCGGCGGTCCTGCTGCTCGCGGGCGGCGGCGCGGTGCTCTTCACCCGCCGGCGCAAGTCGGCCGGCGGCTCCGGCCGATGAGTCCGGGCGGCGGTGCGAGGGTGCCGCCGCCCCCTGAAATCCCCCGGCTGTTCCGTACCCCCGTGTCCGCGGGACGGCCGGGGGGCTCCCCCGCCCCGGCAGGTCGCCGGGGCGTTCGGGCCCGCGGGCACCGCATGGGTGCCGTCGCCGTACCAGTCGACCGGAGAGCGCGTTGAACCAACTGCCAGCAGAGCGGCCGGAGTCCGACGGGGCGCCCGCGCACTCCGGTGCCGCCACGGTGCACCGGCTCGACCTCTCCCTGCCCGGACCGGCGTCGCACCGCCGCCGCGGCCGGCGCGGACGGTGGCTGCCGGTGGCCGCGGGCGGTGCGGCACTGCTCGCCGCCGCCGGGATCGCCTTCGTCGGCACTGGGCGGGTGAGCCCGGAGGTACTGGTGAGCCTGCCGGACAGTGACGGCGCCGCGGCGGCCGACGACGAGACCTCCCCCTCCCCCGCTGCCACGCCGCACGGCTCCGGGCCGGGCACCCGTCCGCAGACTCCCGCCAGGAGCGGACCCGTTACGGACGCGAGCCGCGCACCGGCCGGCCAGGAGCCGGAGCGGGTCCCTTCCTCCCGCGCTGCCGCCTCGTCCGCCGCGTCCGCCGCGGAGGCGGGCGGGGCCGGGCGGCCCGCCTCCCCGAGGACATCCGCCACGCCGGCCGCCACGCCGCGTCCCGGTGGCTCCGGTCCGGCGTCGCTGCGCCGTGGTGACCGTGGCGCGGCGGTGACCGAGATGCAGCGGAAGCTCTACCGCATCGGGCTCTACCACGGCTACCGCTATGGCACCTTCGACGCCGACACGGCCGCCGCCGTGACCACGTTCCAGCGCTGGGACGGGGTAGCGGGCGATCCGCCCGGGGTCTACGGTCCGGCCACCCGGCGGGCGCTGGACCGTTGGGCCCCCTGAACCACCCGCGCCACCGGCCGCCCGAACACCGGGGAGGAGACCGCCCGTTGGGCTGGCGGGCTCCGGGTGCACGGTGCTCAGGCGGGCCGGACGCCGCCCGGCCGTCCGGCGGTGAGCCCGGCCTCGTGGGCGATGATCGCCGCCTGGGTGCGGTTGTCCAGGCCGAGGGTGGCGAGGGTGCGGGAGACACAGGTCTTCACGCTCGCTCCGGACAGCTGGAGCTCCTCGGCGATCCGGGCATTGGTCATGCCCGTGCCCACCAGGGCGAGCACCCGGCGTTCGCCCTGGCTGAGCGCGGCCAGCTTCTCGTTCGTCCCGTTGACGCGGATCGGCGTACGGTCGGCGGCCCGGCGCACCAGCCCGGCCAGCACGCCCGGGGCGATCACCCGGCCGCCCGCGGCCACCGTGCGCAGGGCCGCGAAGAGCTCGTCGGGGCAGAGGTCCTTCAGCAGGAAGCCGCCGGCACCGGCGGCGAGCGCGGCCAGCACCCGGTCGTCGGTGGGGCAGTCGCCGAGGATCAGTACGTGCGGCGGCGCGGGCAGCCGCAGCAGCCGGCGGGTGGCCTCGACGCCGTCGGTGCGGGGCATGTGCAGATCCATCAGGACCAGCTCCGGGCGGTGGGCGGCTACCTGGGCCGGCGCCTCGGCCCCGTCCGCGGCCTCGGCGACCACCTCGAACTCGGCCGAGGTCTCGATCAGCCTTCGCAGCCCCAGCCGGATGATGGCCTGGTCATCCACGATCGCCACCCGGAGGGGCACCGTGCGCCCGCGCGCTTCCCCGGTCACCGGCCGGTCCCCTTCCCGGGCCACCCGCCGGGGCGCTCTTCGCCGGTCACCGGCAGCACCACCGTCAGCCGGAAGCCGCCGTCCCGCCGGGGCCCGGCCACCAGATGCCCACCCGCCTCGGCGACCCCCAGCCGCAGTCCCCGCAGGCCCATCCGGCCGGAGGTACGCAGCGGCGCCGGACCGGCCGCCGGACCGTTGCGGATGACGAGGGTCACCTGCTCCGGTGCGTACGAGAGATCGACGGCGACCGCCGCGCCCGGAGCGTGCTTGACGACATTGGTGAGGGCTTCCTTGCAGATGCGGTACAGCAGTCGCTCCGACGCGGGCGGCAGGGTGAGCGGTGTGCCGTGCACCCGGAACGCCGCCTCCATGCCGACCGCGGTCATGTTGCGGACCAGCCCGGTCAGGAACTCCGCGCACGGGGTGGGGCCGACGGGGGAATCCCGCCGGCCGTCCCCGTCGCGCAGTACCTCCAGCAGCTGCCGTAGCTCGGTCATCACCTGCTGGGCGGACTCCTGGACCGCGGCGGCGGCCTCCCGGGCGCCAGGCGGCAGGTCCGGCGTCCGCTGGAGCGCCCCGGCCCGCAGCACCAGGAAGGTGGCCTGGTGTCCGACGTGGTCGTGGACGGCGAAGGCCAGCCGGGTGCGCTCCTCCAGCAGCGCGAACCGGACCGCGTTGTCCACCGCGCCCTCCAGCCGCGCGAACCGTTCGTCCAGGACGTCGTAGCGGCGGCGCTGATGCCGTACCAGGCCGCCGAGCACGGCCGGCAGCAGAAGGTCCAGCACCACGCCGTAGCAGAGGTCCGCGCCACCGGTATCGGCCGTGCCCACGCCCTGCCGGGTGACCGGATACATCCCGGCGGCCACCGCCACCATCGCGAAGCGCGCCCGGCCGCCGTAGCAGGCGACCGCGTAGGCGGCGGCCATCAGCGGCGTGCGGATGTCGGAGACGAAGCCGGCGGCGAGCCCGGCGGCCAGGCACACCTCGGGGAGCCGGCGGCGCAGCACCAGGGTCGCCGCGGCCGCCACCGCGACGGCCGCGGACGCGCCCGGCCGGTCCACCGGACCGGTGCTCCACACCTCACGGGTCTGTGTGTACGCGGCGAGCGCGACGAGCAGCGCGATACCGAGGTCGCAGGTCCGGCGCCGGCGCGCGGCTCCGCCCGCTCCGCAGATCCCGGACAGGCCGGCGGGCCAGGGGTGTTGGGGGACTCCGGGGAGCCTGCGGCGTCCCCGCGGGCCGAGGGTCCGGCGCAGGCAGGCGGTGATTCGTGGTACGTGCATATGCTCCGGGGTTTCCTTGGGCCACGAGGGCAGGCGTGCCCCGCCCCGCCTGCCGCCGGACCCACCCGGGGAGTTGGGGGAACTCCCGGTGCACCCCGGCGAGGCTGCGGTGGTGGTCAGGTCAGCATCATCCGGCGGAGGCCCGCCCGTACCTCCGGGGTGAGGAACTCGCCGACCCGGGTGACCAGGCGGGCGGTTTCGTAGGCGACGTATCCGATATCGCACCCGGGCTCGGTCAGTACGGCGAGGGCGGAGCCGTCCGAGACCGTCATCAGACAGAGGAAGCCGCCTTCCATGTCGATGACGGTCTGGTTGACCCAGCCGGTCTCGCAGATTCCGGCCAGGCCCCTGGTGAGGGAGGTCAGCCCGGCCGCCACCGCGGACAGCCGTTCGGCGGCGTCCCGGTCCAGTCCGGCGGAGGCGGCGAGCACCAGCCCGTCCGCCGAGACCGCGAGGGCGTGCCGTACCCCGGCCGTGACCTCGGCGAACTCCTTGACCAGCCAGTTCACATCGGTGGCGATGGACTTCGGGGCGGCCGTCCCGGCCGGTGCGGTGCCCGGGTGGTGCCCCGCCGGAGCCCTGTCGTCCGTGGTGGGTGCCTCGTTCATCGGCGTCATCCCTCCTCGCGTCGGTCCCGGTCCGGGGATCCGCCCCGGTCCGGCTCCCCGGCCCTGGCCGCATTCCCGTCCCCGTCCCCGCCGCCGTCGGGCTCCCGTGCCCGGCGGCGCGTACCGCGTGCACCGCCGGTGGGCGTACCGCTGCGGCCACCGGGCCGGCCGTCGCCGTGGCCCGTGGTCCGGTCGTCGGGGGGCGTGCCGGGCGCCCGGCGGCCGCGCCGCGCTCCGCCGTGGAATCCGTCGACCCGGCGGCGCAGTTCGTCGGGCGACGGTCGCGGCTGCGGTGCGCGGGAGGCCGTCCCCGTGGTGGGCGCGTCGTACGCCGCCGGCGGGGTGTCGGGCGGCGTCGTGCGGGCGGCCCGGCGCGGGAGCGCGCCGCCGGGTGCCGGGAAGGTGGCCGCCGCGGGCGGTGGGGTGGCGCGGGGCGGCGGTGCGGGCTCCGGGGCCGGGGCCGCGCCGCCGCGCCCGGCCCGCAGGTCCGGCCGGTGGGCGGTGTCTCCGGACGCCACCGGTCCGGGCTCCGCGAACAGCGTGGCGGGGAGTTCCACCACGGCCGTGCAGCCCCCGCCGGTACAGCGCAGCCGGACGCGGATCCCGTGCCGGCCCGCCAGGTGGCTGACCACGTACAGGCCCATCTGGCGCGTGGTCGCCACATCGGCCGACGGCGGATCCGCCAGCCGGGCGTTGAGCGCGGCCGCCTTCGGCGCGGGCAGGCCGACGCCCCGGTCGGCGATCTCCAGGACGAGGCCGCCGGCCGGGGCCGGACCCGCCGTCACCTCGACCGGCTCGCCCGGCCCCGAGTACTGGGTGGCGTTCTCCAGCAGCTCGGCCAGCAGATGGCTCAGGTCGTGCACGGCCGGCGCCACCAGCCACAGGTCCGGCAGCTCGCCGGTCCGGATCCGGGTGTAGTACTCCACCTCGGCCGCGGCGGCCCGTACGACGTCCAGCAGCGGGGCCGGGGCGCAGTGCACCCGCCCCGGGCGCTCGCCCGCCAGGACGAGGAGGTTCTCGCCGTGCCGCCGCATCCGGGTGGCCAGATGGTCGACGCGGAAGAGCGCGGCCAGTTTCGCCGGGTCCTCCTCGGCGCGCTCCAGTTCGGAGATGGCGTCGAGCTGCCGGTAGACCAGGCCCTGGCTGCGCCGGGACAGCGACGCCAGCATGGTGCGCACGCCGGTGCGCAGCGCTGCCTGCTCGGCCGTCTGCCGGACGGCTTCCCGGAACACCGCGTCGAACGCCCGGGAGACGTCGCCGATCTCGTCCCGCGTCCCGAGGTCGATCGGGGCCGTCGTCAGTTCCACCTTCCCCGGCCCCTGGGCGGAGAGGGTCGCCACCAGCGTGGGGAGCTGCTGCTCGGCGGCTTGCAGCGCGGCCCGCCGCAGTCGGCGCAGCCGCCGTACCAGGGAGTGGGCGACCACCAGGGCGATCAGGCCCGCGAGGCCGAGTGCGGTGGCGACGAGCGCGGCGTCGACGACGGCGTCGCGTCGGGCGGCGGTCCGCTCGGTGGCGAGGGCCGCCAGCATCCGCCGGGCCACCGAGGTCTCCACGGTGTGCAGCTGGTCCAGGGCCTGGCCTGCGGTGCGGTGCCACTCCGGGGCCCGCAGCGGCAACTCGGCGCCGCGGGGCGAGCGCTGGGCCGCGGCCACGGCCCGGCCCGCCATCGTCCGCGCCGCGGCCGTACTCGCCGCCGGCTTCTCCAGGAGCGCCACGTCCGCGGGCGCCGCCGCGGCGCGGAACTCGCGCATCGCCCGCTCCTGCACCCCTTGTGCGGCGAGGACGGCGGCGGCCTCCGCGGCGCCGAGACGGCCGGCGGCGAGGGCGGCGTTGAGCAGCGCCCGCTCGCTGGAGAGCGCCGCCGTGCCCGTGGAGAGCGCGTGCAGCGCCCAGCCCGCGGTGGCCGCGGGGTCGTCACCGTGGCCGGCCTCGGTGCCCAGCGCCAGCAGCGGGGCGACGAGGTCGTCGTAGGCGGTCTGCGTGGCGACCGGGCCGGCGGCCGCGGTGAACGCCGTCGCGCGCAGCTCCGCGAGGGTGCCCAGGGCGCGTTCGGCCGCGGACAGCCGCGCGGTCAGCCGGGAGCCGGCCACGGCCCGTGCCGCGCTCGCGGCGGGGTCGGCGCGGGTCCGGAAATCGGCCAGCGCCCGGTCCGTCGTGGCGCGGTGGGTGCGTACGTCGTCGGTGGTCCGGCCGGGTGTGCGCGCGGCGAGATCGCGTTCGTTCTGGAGCGCGTGTGCGAGCCGGGTGGCGGAGAGCACCAGGCGGACCGTGGTCTCGGCCCCGGCGAGCCGCTCGGCGCGGTCCAGGGAGTGGGTGACGCGGGGCACCGCGAGGCCGAGAGTGAGCGCTACGGGGAGTGCGAGGACGACGGTCATACGGGTCGTCAGGCGCCAGTCGCGCGGCCGGGACGGACGCAAGGGGCCACGGCCGGGCGCGGACGGCCGGCCCCGTCCGCCTTTTCGGACAGAATTCAACTTCTTCTTCATGGGCTCTTTCATGGGACTCGCCGCCCATGCCGGGGGAGGCGCGCTCAGCCCTCCGTCCGGCAAAGGCGGGTCCGGTGTCACCGAGAGATGACTTTTCTCCTGTGCGTGCACGGCATTTCCGTCCCGGCGGGCGGCCGGCTTTTCCCGTCGAGGGATTCAGACCGCGTCCCTGTCCCACCCGCATTCGGTCCCCGCCAGGCCCGCTTCGTACGCGAGAATGGCCGCCTGGGTGCGGTTGTCCAGGCCGAGTTTCGCGAGTGTGCGGGAGACATAGGTCTTCACGCTCGCCTGCGCCAGATGCAGCCGGCGGGCGATCTGGGCGTTGGTCAGCCCGGCCCCGATCAGCGCGAGCACCCGGCGCTCGCTGTCGCTGAGCCGGCCGAGCCCGTCGGGTACGGCCCCGCCCCGGGCGGGGCCGGTGGCCCGGCGCACCAGGCTGTCCAGTACCGCGGGGGCGACCACCCGGCCGCCGGCGAGCACCGTGCGCATGGCCGTCTCCAGTTGCCACGGCGTGAGGTCCTTGAACAGAAAACCGCAGGCCCCGGCCTCCAGCGCGTCCAGCACCCGGTCGTCGACGTCGAAGCCGGTCAGGACGAGCACCTTCGGCGGAGCCGCGAAGCGCATCAGCTGCGCGGTGGCGGCGACGCCGTCCACCCGCGGCATCCGGACGTCCATCAGCACCACGTCGGGCCGGTGCGCCCTGGCCTGCGCGACCGCCTCGGCACCGTCGCCGGCCTCGGCCACGACCTCGAACGCGGGCGAGGTGCCCACCAGTTGCCGCAGTCCCGATCTGATGAGGACCTGATCGTCGACGATCAGCACGGACGCGGTCACCTCAACCCCTCTCCCGCAGCGGCGTTTTGCCGCGCCGCATTCCGGCGCGTGCCCCCGAAAACAATGATCAGCCAGCGCAGAACGCTTTCACAAGGCGGGCCGGGGCAATAGAGGACCAACGCCCTGCGGCCCGGGACCAAAGTCCCGGATTGTTTCTCCCGCGATTCCCAACCGCTGCCGGGGGGCGATTTCTTGGGCTTCGGGACAGGAGCCCGCCACGGCCCGCGGCGCGAATCCCGGTACGGCAGCCGCGGCTTTAACACACTCCGCACCTCAAGTCACCAGCGCTGACAAAGTCCTTATACGGCGGAGAACGAGAACAAGACATTCGCTCGATGAACGAAAACACGACGACCCGTCACCTCACGGACGCCACCGGGCCGCATGCCGTCAAGTGCCGTTTGCCCGCCGAGAACGGACCGTTCATCACAAAACCATTCTGGAGCGTCCGGAATGCGGTGCAAGCTGTCCGGAAAGAGGTCTGCCGTTTTGACCGGGCCCTCTACATCACCAAATGTCTGCCCATGTGACCTCCTCCCCAGCCGCCAGTCGGCCCACAGCCCGCGGCGGTCTCCTACGACACCGCGACTTCCGGTGGCTGCTGTCCGGAGCGGCGGTAAGCCAGATCGGCACCCAAGTGACCCTGGTGGCACTGCCGTTGGTCGCCGTCATCGGACTGCACGCCCCCGCCTTCCAGGTCGGCCTGCTCACCGCCGCCGAGACCGCCGCGTTCCTCCTCATCGGGCTGCCCGCCGGGGCCTGGGTCGACCGGATGCGACGGCTGCCGCTGCTGATCCGTACGGACCTGGTCCGGGCGGTGGCGATGGGCAGTGTGCCGCTGGCCGCCGCCTGCGGCGTTTTGACGATGATTCAGCTTTATGTGGTCGCCCTCGTCACCGGCGTCGCGACCGTCTTCTTCGACGTCGCGCACCAGAGCTATCTGCCGCGGGTGCTGCCCCGGGAGCATCTGGTGTCCGGCAACGGGGCGCTGGAGACGGCGCGTTCGGCCGCGCAGGTGGCGGGCCCCGGGCTCGGCGGCGCCCTGGTGCAGCTTCTGGGTGCCCCGGCCGCCATCGTCGCCAACGCGGTCAGCTATCTCGTATCGGCGGTGTGCCTGCGCGGGATCCGCACCCGCGAGCCGCGGCCCGAGGCCGTCCCGGGCGTATCGCTGGGCGCGCAGATCAAGGAGGGCCTGGCCTTCGTGCTGCGCCATCCCCTCCTGCGCGTGATCGCCGTCTCGACCGGGGTGGCGAACTTCTTCTCCGCGATGCTGGTGTCCGTCCAGACCGTCTTCCTGGTGCGGGAACTCGGTCTGCCGCCCGGTGTGCTGGGCCTGATGCTGTCGGCCTCGGCCGTCGGCGGCCTGACCGGGGCGCTGTGCGCGGGACCGATCGCCCGGATGGTGGGACAGGCCCGGGTCATCTGGCTCGCCACCGTGGTGTCCGGACCGTTCGCGCTGCTGTGGCCGCTGGCCGGCCGCGGCGCCGCCGCCATCTGGTTCGCCGTCGCCTCCGCGGCGGTCTTCTTCGGCGCGGTCGTCTACAACGTCGCCCAGGTGAGCTTCCGCCAACTTCTGTGCCCGGACGCGCTGCTGGGCCGGATGAACGCCACGCTGCGGTTCATGGTGTGGGGCACCATGCCGCTCGGCGCGCTGGCCGGCGGCGCCATCGCCGGGGCGGCCGGGCCGCGCGCCGCGGTGTGGGTGTGCGCGGCCGGATTCCTCCTCGTACCGCTGCCGCTGCTGCTCTCGCCGCTGCGGCGGATGCGTGATCTGCCGGACCCGGACCCCGCTCCCCCCGCCGGGCCGGACCCCGACGCCGCGGACGGGGCAGCCCGCCCGCCGTCCGTCACCACCTGATCCCGTACCCCGCCGGCTCCCTCCGCACCCCGCGGGAACATCCGCCGGAACCCCCGCGTCAACGACGACGCGAGAGAGGTCATCGTGCACTCCCACCACCACCCCGGCATCGGCACCGACACCCGCACGGCCCCCGTGGCCGCCTCCGTCACGGCCCAGTACCGCGCCCGTTACCGACGCGCGGCCGAAGGTGCGGGCGAGCCCGCCGACCTGCTGCCGGTCACCGGCGCACAGCGGCGGTTCCTGCTCGCCCGGCGGCTGGCACCCGGCGGCCGGCCCGATGTCGTCCCGCTGTTCTTCGCCTTCCCCCGCGCCGCCGTCGACCTGGACCGGCTACGGGCCGCCGCCGGGTATCTGGCCGCCGTCCACCCCGCGCTGCGCGCCCGGCCGGGAGTGCTGCGCGGCACGCCCGTACAGCGCCTGGCCGCGCCGGAGGCCCAGGTGAGCCGGGTGCTGCCGCGCCCCGGTGAGAGCGGCGCGGACGCGCTGCGCCGGGCGCTGGCGGCGTGGCCGGCCGAGGGACCGCCGCTGCGCTGCTTCCTCGCCGACGACCCGGCGGCCGGGGAGCCCACCGAGCTCCTCGCCCTCGCCCTGGACCATGTGGCCTGCGACGAGCAGTCGCTCGGCCGGCTCAGCGCGGAGCTCGGCGCCGCCTACCGCGACCGGCGCGGCCCCGGCGACGCCCCGGCCGCGCTCGTCACCGAGGAGGCGGCCGGGTACCGGGAGGCGGTCCACCAGCAGCTGGAGGCCGAGGAACGGGCCTCGACACCGCGCTCCCTCGCGTACTGGGCGCAGCGGCTGGCCGCGGCCCGCCCGGACGACGCGGCGGCGCAGGACGCGGTACGGCAGGCGGCACAGCGGCCGGGCGCCGACGGGTCCGGCGCGCAGCCGCCGCGGCCGACGGGCGCCGCCCAGGTCCGGCTGCCGGCCGGTGCGCACGACGGCCGGGCCATGGTCTTCCCCGTACTGCTCGACGCCTGCGCCGGCGTCGCGCGCGCCCTGCACGGAACGGACCCGTACGGGGCGGACCGGGTCCCGCTGCTCGGCTACCCCTGGGGCGGCCGGCCCGCCGCCGCACCGCCCGTACTGGGCTGCTTCCTCAACACCGTCGTCCACCCGGCGCTCCCCGGCGCCGGGGCCGACGCCTGGTGGGACGATCTCGACCACGCCGACACCCCGTTCGACGAGGTGGTGCGCGCGGCCCGGACCGCCGGTGCCGCCTGGTCCGGTGCGCTGGACGGTCTGCTGACCTTCGAGGATCTGCACCGGCGCCCGCCCCTCGTCCTGGGCGACGCCGCCGGACGCGAGGTCCATGTCGACGGCCGGCCGCTCCAGGCGCCGTTCGCGGTCTCCGTCTCGTACGGGACCGAACTGCTCGTCCGGATGGCCTGGGACCGGGACGCCGTGTCCGACGCCCGTGCCGAGGACGCCTTCGCCGGTCTGACCCGGGCGCTGCGGGACCGGCTCGGCGCCGCCGCGGCGACCGGCTGACCGCCACCCACGGGGCCACCGCCCCTCCCCCGCACTCCCCGCCGCCCGCCGTCCGACCGACGGCAGCAGGCGGGCAGCTCCACACATCCACCACCGAAGGATGCCCATGTTCGAGCTCTCCCCATCACAGCAAATCGTCTGGCTGCACGAGCAGATGCTGCCCGGCAGCCGTGCCTACAACTTCACGGCCACCCTCGACCTCTGGGGCCCACTGGACGAGGACGCCCTGCGCGCCGCGCTGACGGCCGCCCTCGCCCGCCACGCCGGCCTGCGGCTCGAACTCGTCGCCGCGTCCGGCGAGATACCCGGGCAGCGGGTACGCGAACGATGTATCCCGCGCCTGAGCACCGTCGACCTCTCGCAGGAGGCCGACCCCGAGGCCGCCTTCCAGGACCTGCTGCGCACCGAGGCCGAGACTCCCCTCGACACCTATGAGGCGCCGCTGCTGCGCTGGCGGCTGGCCCGCCTCGGCGCGCGGCACCACCGGATCGTGCATGTCGAGCACCACCTCATCCACGACGGGCACTCCTTCGCGATCCTGCTGCGCGACGTGTTCAGCGCCTACCGGGCACTGCGGCTCGGCGAACCGGTCGAGCTGCCCGCGGCCCGCTCGTACGAGGAGCATGTCCGGGCCACCGCCGGCCGGGACCGCCGGGCGAGCCTGGCCCACTGGGAGGCCGAACTGCGCGACGCCGCGTTCGACCTCCCGCTGCCCGGTCTGGCCCGGCCCGGTGCGCAGCGCAGGCACGCGGGCGGGCAGCTGCGCCAGGCGATCGGCGCCGACCTCGCCGAACGCCTGCGCGCGCACAGCCGCGACCAGGGGCACACCCCGTTCTCCACCCTCTTCACGCTGTTCTCGGAGGTGCTGCGGCGGCACAGCGGGCGCGCCGACCTGGTCGTCGGTACGGCGGTCGGCAACCGGCCGCGGGGGTTCGAGGAGACCGTGGGGATGTTCGTCAACACCATCCCGCTGCGGCTGCGGCTGGACCCGGTGTCGGCGGCGAGCACCGCGATCGACGATGTCACCGACACCCTCATCCGGGCGCTGCCGCACCAGGAGGTGCCGGTGCAGGAGCTGACCCGCGCGCTCGGTCTGCACACCAGCGGTGCGGACAACCCGCTGTTCAGCGTCATGTTCAGCGCCCATGACGCGGTGCTGCCGGAGATCGGCGTACCGGAGCTGGAGGTGTCGCTGCACGAGGGCTTCAACACCGGCACCACACGCTTCGACCTCGACCTGGTGCTGATCCCGGACGACCGGCGGGTGATCGGGGAGCGGCAGGGCGCCGCGGGGATGACCCTGGTGTGGGACTACGACCGGGACCTGTTCGCCGAGGAGACCGTCCGGCTGCTGTCGCGGCGTTTCCTGGCGGTGCTCCGCGCGTATCTGGACACACCGGACGAGCCGCTCGCCGCCCTGGGCGCCGGGCCGGACACCGGCACTGAGGAGAGCGTTTCCGAGGCGGTGGTGACCGCGGGCACCGAGTCCGCCGCGGCTGACGGCACGGCCGCCGTCCTGGACGCGGTGGCGCGGCAGGACCCGGCGCGGCCGGCCGTGGTGGACGGCGCCCGGCAGCTCTCGTACGGCGAACTCGACCGGTCGGTCCAGGAGCTGGCGGACCGGCTGCGGGCCGCCGGAGTGACGGCGGGGCAGCCGGTGGCCGCCGTGCTGCCGCGCGGTACGCACTCCCTCGTCACCCTGCTCGCCTGCCTGCGCATCGGCGCCGTGCACTGTCCCCTCTCCCCCAACGACCCGGCCACGCGGCTGGAGACGCTGCTGCGCCGGCTCGCTCCGGCGCTGGTGCTCGCCACCCGCGAGAGCGCGCTCGCGCTGCCCGCCGAGGGGCTGCCGGTGGCGTTGCTGGACGGGCCGGGCTTTCCCGACGCGGTGGCCTGCGAACCCGTCGAGGGCGCGGCGTACATCATCCACACCTCGGGTTCGACGGGTCTGCCCAAGCCGGTCGTGGTCGGCCGGGCGGCGCTGGCCCAGCACGCGCGGGCGGCCGCCGAGCGGTTCGCGCTGACCGGCCGGGACCGGGTGCTGCTCTTCGCCCAGCCGTCCTTCGACGTCGCGCTGGAGGAGGTGCTGCCGTCGCTGCTGGCCGGTGCCTGTCTGGTCCTGCCGCAGCGGGAGGTGCCCACCGCCACGGAGCTGATCGCGATGCTGGCCGCGCGCCGGATCAGCGTCGCCAACCTGCCCACCAGCTATCTCCTCGCCGTACGGGCGGAGTTGTGCGAGGCGCTGGCCGACGGGCGCTGCACACCCCGGCTGCTGGTGCTCGGCGGTGAGCGGCTGCCGGTCGGTGCGCTGCGCGCGCTGCTGGACGTCACGGACGCCACCGTGCTGAACGCGTACGGCGTGACGGAGGCGGCGATCACCAGCACCGTTCACGAGGTGACCCGCGCGGAGCTGGCGGACGGTGCCGAGGTGCCGCTGGGCACCGAGCTGGCGGGGACCCGGGTGCATGTGCTGGACGCGGGGCGGCAGCCGCTGCCCGCGGGCGCGGTCGGTGAACTGGCCATCGCGGGCGCCGGGCTCGCCGAGGGCTATCTCGGCGACAAGGAGACCACCGCCGCCCGGTTCGTGACCGTGGACGCCCTCGGGGGCGAGCGGGTCTACCTCACCGGAGACGTCGGCTACCGGGACACGGCCGGCCGGGTCTGCTTCCTGGGCCGCCGGGACCACCAGATCAAACTGCGCGGGTACCGCATCGAACTGGAGGAGATCGAGGCGGCGGCGTCCGCCGTGCTCGGCGGCCGGTCCTGTGCCGTGGTCCTCGACGCCGAGGCGGCCGGCGGGCCGCGGCTGATCGGCTTCCTGGAGTCGGCCACCGAACCGGACCAACTGGCCCTGCACACCGAGCTGTCCCGGCGGCTTCCCGCCGCGCTCGTCCCGGTCCGCTGGGTACGGATGGACGCGCTGCCGACCCTGGCGGGCGGCAAACCGCACCGGGTGGCGCTGGCCCGGACCGCGGCCGATCTTCCGGAGGCCGGGCAGGCCGGTGTCCAGGACGCGGCGGCGGAGAGCTCCGACCCGGCTGTCGCGCTCGTCGCCGAGGGCTGGCGGGAGGTGCTCGGCCACGACCGCTTCACGCCGTCCTCGCACTTCTTCCAGGTGGGCGGGCACTCCCTGCTGGCCGCGCAGCTGGCGGCCTGGCTGGAGCCCCGGCTCGGCAGCCGGCCGCCGCTGCGCGTGCTGTTCCAGAACCCCGTCCTGGCCGACCAGGCCCGCGCCGTCAAGGAGGCCACCGCATGAGCACCCCCCTCGCGACGACGACCGGTACCGCCTCACGTACGCCGTCCGGTTCCTCGCCCTCGTCGGTCCTGGAGGCCGACCACCGCGAACTGGTCGACTCCTTCGAGTCGTTCCTCCGCAAGGAGCTGGTGCCGCTGGCGGCCGAGCTTCCGGAGACCGCCGATATGCCCCCCACCGAGCTGCGCGACTATGTCCGCACCCGTTCGGCGCGCCTGGGCTTCTACGCCGGTGACTACCCCGAGGAACTGGGCGGCTCCGGTATGCCGTTCAGCGCGGTGGTGCAGCTGCACCACGCCGCGGGGCGCAGCGGCTGCCCGCTCGCGCCGTACGCGCTGGCCGGCTCCGACGGTCCCAGCCCGCTGCTGCGGCACGGCACACCGGAGCAGATAGAGGCGTATCTGGTGCCGCTGGTGCGCGGTGAGGCGGTGCGCTGTCTGGCGCTCACCGAACCGCACGCCGGGTCGGACGCGTTCCACCTCACCACCACCGCCGTGCGGGACGAGGCGAGCGGCGGCTGGCTCCTCAACGGCCGCAAGACCTTCGTCAGCAACGCCGACCGCGCCGACTTCGCGATCGTCATCGCCTCCGTCGAGGGAGCCGCGACGGCGTTCGTCGTCGAGGCGGACAACCCCGGGCTGCGGATCGGCCAGCGCTATGACGGGATGTCGGGCGAGCCGCTCTTCGAACTGCTGCTGGACGGTGCGCGGGTGGCCGCGGACGCCGTGATCGGCGGTGCGGAGGGTGTCGGCGCCGCGATGGGCAACGGTATCGACAGCCTCTCCCGGGGACGTCTCGTCGTGGCCGCGATGTGCAACGGGATCGCCGAGTACGCGCTGGCCCAGGGCATCGAGTACGCCCGTGAGCGCCGGGCGTTCGGCGAGCGCATCGGCGCCTACCAGCATGTGCAGGAGCACCTGGTCACCAGCCGCGCGGAGGTCGAGGCGGCGAAGCTGCTCACGCTCGCCTGCGCGCGGCTGGTCGACGCGGGCACCGAGGCCCCGGAGAACGCCGCGCTGGCCAAGCTGACCTCCTCGGAGACCGCGGTCCGCGTCGTGGACCGGGCGCTGCACGTGCACGGTGCGACCGGCTGGGTGCGGGGCCATCCGCTGGAGTTCCTGTACCGGTACGTCCGGATGATGACGATCATCGAGGGCACCTCGGAGATCCAGAAAGTGATCATCGCGCGCGCCATGGGGCTGGGATGAGCGCGCCCCGCCCCGTCCCGTCCCCTGCCGCACCCCCGGCGCCTTCCGTGAACAGAGGATCCATGAGCAACACATCGACAGCGCCGGGCGGTTCGCTGCCCGCGCCGAGCATCGCGTACGGTCCGGCCGCCGCGCCCGCCCGCCCCGAGGACGTCCTCGGCCACTTCGACCGGTGGGTCCGCGAGACCCCCGCCGCGCCGGCCGTCGAGGACGGCGAACTGTGCTGGACCTACGCCGAGGTGGCGCAGCAGGCCGAGCACGTCGCCGACGCGCTGCGCGGCCGGGTGGCCCCCGGTGATCTGGTCGGGGTGTGCCTGGACCGGTCCGTCGCGCTGGTCGCGGTGGCGGTCGGCCTGGCCCGGCTGGGCGCCGTCTATCTGCCGCTGGGGCCGACCCCCGGTGAGCGGCGGCTCGCGACGGTGACGGAGCGGCTCGGGGTGCCCTGCCTGATCGGCGACCCCGGGCTGCTGCCCGCGGCGTACCGGGCCGGGGAGCGGCAGGCGCTGGCGCTGCCGGCGGCGGGAGCCAACGCCGCCGCGCAGGTGACCGCCGCGTTCCGGCCGGCCGCCGCGGCGCGGCCGGCCGTTCCCGAGGGCACCTTCTACGCGGTGCTGACCTCCGGTTCGACCGGCACGCCCAAGGCGGTCGCGGTCGGCGGCGGCTCGCTCGCCTCGATGCTGCGCGGCTACGCCGAACGCACCGGCTCCGGTCCCGGTGACCGCCACAGCCTGCTGGTCGGGGTCTCCTTCGACCCGCACGTCAAGGAGCTGTGGACGGCGCTGACCTCCGGCGCCGCGCTGAGCGTCCCGCCGGAGGAGGTCCGCTGGGATCCGGACGCGCTCACCGACTGGTGGCGGCGCGCGGGCGTGACGGTCGCCGTGCTGCCGACCCCGCTCGCCGAGTCGGTCTTCGCACGGCCCTGGCCCGCGCTCCCGGCACTGCGGCATCTGATGGTCGGCGGCGACCGGCTGCGCACCTGGCCCGCGCCGGAGGTCACCGCGCGGGTGCACAACGCGTACGGGCCCGCCGAGGCCACCGTGATGAGCACCATGCACGCCCTCGACGCCGGGCGCGAGGACACCGGCACTCCCCCGCCGATCGGCTCGCCGGTGGCCGGGGTGGCCGTCTGCGTCACCGACGACGAGGGGCGGATCGTCCCGCGCGGCACACCCGGCGAGCTGCGCATCGGCGGTGCGGGGCTGTCGCTGGGGTATCTGGACCGGGAGCTGACGGCCCGGCGGTTCGTGGCCCCGCCGCCCGGTCTGACCGGCCCCGGTGCCGGCACCGGCATCGACCGGGTCTACCGCACCGGGGACCGGGTGCGGATGCGGGCCGACGGAGTGCTGGAGTTCCTCGGCCGGATGGACGACCAGGTCAAGGTGAGCGGGGTACGGATCGAACCGGCCGAGGTCGAGGCCGCGTTCGAGCACGACCCGCGGGTACGGCGGGCCGCGGTCGCCGCCCGCACCACCGGCGACGGAGTCGTCGAGCTGATCGCCTTCGTACAGCCGCACCCGGGACAGGAGCCGCCCGCCACCGCGGAGCTGGTGCGGAGCGTGCGCGACTGGCTGCCCGCCCAGGCGGTACCGGCCGTCGTCCGTTATGTGACGGACTTCCCGCTGGACGCCAACGGCAAGGTCGACCGGGCCGCGCTGCTGGCCGCCGACGCCCCGGCCGCGGCGCCCGCGCCCGCGCCGGGCGGGGGTCCCCGGTCCGCCACGGAACAGCTGGTGCTGCGGGTCTGCGGGGAGGTGCTGGGCGGCGGCACGGAGATCGGCCTGGACGGCACCTTCCGGGACGCCGGCGGCACCTCGCTCGCCGCGGCCCGGCTGCTCGCGGCCCTGGAGGAGAGCTGCGGGGTGCGGCTGCGGGCGCCGGAGCTGCTCCGTCAGCCCGATCTGCGCGGCCTCGCCGCGCTGCTGGATGCCCGGCGGGCCACCGCCTCGGCAGGTGTGTGAGATGTCCGTGTCCGAGAGAGAGTCCGCCGTGTCCCAGTCCCCCAGCCCCAGCCCCAGCCCCCTCCCGCCCCGCCCCGCGCCCGGACCGGCCGCCGCCGGCACGCTGGGCCTGGTGGCCGGTCACGCGCGGGCCACCCCGCACGCCCTCGCCGTCCTCGACACCGAAACGGCCCTGACTTACCACGCGTTGATGGAGGCGGCCGGCCGTCTCGCGGCTGCCCTGCGGGCCCGCGGGGTACGCCCCGGGGCCGCCGTCGGTCTGCTGCTGCCGAACTCCCCGCGTACCGTCATCGCCCAGCTGGCCGTCTGGTGGGCCGGTGGCCACTACGTGCCGATGGATCCCCTCTACCCGCGGCCGCGGCTGCACGCGATGCTCGCCGACACCGACGCCGTGCTCACGGTCGGCGAACCGGCCCTGCTGGAGGCCGCGGGTATCCCGGCGGACCGGGCACTGGAGCTGCCCGAGGCCAAGCCGGACTCCGCGGAGACGGCCGGCCCCGACGCCCCGGGCCAACCGCTCGAACCCTTCGACCGCTTCGGCCCGTTCGCGCCGTACGACCCCGACGCCGTCGCGTATGTGATGTTCACGTCCGGGTCGACCGGCCGCCCCAAGGCGGTGGCCGTCACCCAGCGCGGGGTCGCGGAACTGGTCGCCGAGCCCGACTATGTGACGCTCACCGCGCGCGACCGGGTGCTCTTCCACTCGCCGGTGACCTTCGACGCCGCCACGTTCGAGGTGTGGGGCCCGCTGGCCAACGGTGCGGCGGTGGCGGTCTCCACCGCCGACCGGCTCTCGCTGGACGGTCTGGCCCGGGACACGGAGCGGCTGGGCGCCACCGTGACCGTGCTGACCGCCGCGCTCTTCCACCACCTCGTCGCACGGCAGTCGCCGCTCTTCGGCGTGCTGCGCAGTGTGCTCGTCGGCGGTGAGGCGCTCTCCGCGCGGCACGCCCGCGCGGTGCTCCGCCGCCACCCCTGGCTGGAGCTGGTGAACGGGTACGGACCGACCGAGGCCACCACCTTCGCCACCGCCCACCGTGTCACCGACGCCGACTGCGACGGCCCGCCGCCCATCGGCCGGCCGTGCGCCGGGGCGACCGCGCTCGTCCTGGACGCGGACGGCGAGCCGGTGCCGGCCGGGGCCCGTGGTGAGCTGTGGATCGGCGGGCCCCGGCTCGCCCACGGCTATCTCGGGCAGCCCGGACTCACCGCCGAGCGCTTCCGCGACCATCCGTCCGCCGGGCGGATCTACGGCAGCGGCGACCTGGTCTCCGCCCGCCCCGACGGCGTCCTGGACTTCCACGGCCGGGTCGATGACCAGGTCAAGGTCCGCGGCTTCCGGATCGAACCGGGCGAGATCGAGCATGTGCTGCGCACCCATCCGCAGGTGGCGAACGCGGCCGTGGTCGTCCAGCGGCCGCAGCCCGACGACGCGCGGCTGATCGCCTTCGTCGTCCCGGCGGACGGCGCGGCCCCCGACGCCGCCACGCTCCGCGCCCACCTGGAGAGTCAGCTGCCGCCGCACATGGTGCCCAACGCCTGGCCGGTGGTGGCGGAACTGCCGCTGACCGGTACCGGCAAGATCGACCGGCGGGCGCTGGCCGACCGCACGGTGTCCGGCGCCGGTGACGCCCCGGCCGCCGCACCGGGCCCGGATGCCGCGCCCGCGACGGCCGCCCTGTCCCCGATCCAGCAGGCCGTGGCCGAGCTGTGGAGCCAGGCGCTGGACCTCGAAGTGACCCGGCCGGACGCGAACTTCTTCGCCCTGGGCGGCCACTCGCTGCTGGCGCTGGGCGTCGTCGAGGAACTGCGCGAGGACCTCGGCGTATCCCTGACCCTCACCGCGTTCATGACCGCCCCCACCGTCGCCGGACAGGCGGAACTCGTCGAACAGGCCCTGCTGGCCGCGGACGAGGACGGCCCCGGCGAAGCCCCGCACGACACCGCCCGGCACACCGACGCCCGCGCAGGCGTCCTGAACGGCCCGGACGCCCCGGCCGCCTTGGAGACAGACCGATGACGACCGCCCCGGACGACGCTGCCCGCCAGGAGGCGCTGCTCCGGCTCGCCCGCAAGCGGCGTGCCGAAACCCCCGCGGCCGATGCCGGCGCCACCGCGTCCGCCGCCGACGTGACCGGCCCGGTACCGCTCTCGTACGCCCAGCGCCGGATGTGGCTGATGGACCGGCTCGGCCAGGGCGGCGCCCGGTACCACGTGCCGTTCGCCGCCCGGCTGCGCGGCCCGCTCGACATCGACGCCCTCGGCCGGGCGCTGACCGCGCTCACCGAGCGGCACGAGGTGCTGCGCACCCGGTACGGGCAGCACGACGGCGAGCCGTACCAGGAGATCGACGCCCCCGCCCCGGTGCCGGTCCAGGTGGTGGACGCCGCCGAGGACGTCGGGCGCCAGCTGTACGAGGCCGCCGCCCGCCCCTTCGACCTGGCCACCGGACCGGTGCTGCGCGCGCTGGCCGTACGGCACGCGCCACAGGATCACACCCTCGTCCTGACGCTGCATCACATCGCGATCGACGGCGGTTCGCTGGACGTCGTCGGGCGGGAACTCGGCGCGCTCTACCGGGCCGCGGCCGACGGCGGCGCACCGGCGGGTCCCGACGGGCCCGCCCCGCGGTACCGCGACTACGCCCGCCGCGAGCAGGCGGATGTGGCGGTGCTCGAAGACGGTCTGGAGTACTGGCTCACCCGCCTCGCCGGGGCCCGCCCGGTGCCGCTGCCCGCGCCGTCCGCACCGGCCGGTGCCGTACCGCGCGGGCAGGGCCGGGTGCTCGCCGAGCCGCTGTCGCCCGCGGTCCTGGACGGTCTGCGCGCGACGGGCGCACAGCACCGCGCCACGCTCTTCATGGTCGCGCTCGCCGGGGCGTTCGCCACGCTGCTGGACGCCACCGGCCGCGAGGACCTGGTGATCGGCTGCGCCAGCAGCCACCGCGACCGCCCCGGGCTGCGCGACCTGGTCGGGCTCTGCGTCAACACGCTCCCGGTACGCGCCGAGCTGACCGGCGCCGCGGACTTCGGCGAACTGCTGGCACGGGTCCGGGACGCGTTGCTGGAGGCGCAGCTCCACCGCGATGTGCCGTTCGACCTGATCGTGGAGCGGCTGGGCGGCGCGGCCCGCGACCAGGACGGCAACCCGCTGCTGTCGGTCACCGCCGACGTGCTGCGGGAGCCCGTCGCGCTGCGGCTGCCCGGGACCGAGAGCGAAGCCGTCGACATCGACCTGGGCACCGCCAAGTTCGACCTCGGCTTCTACATCGAGGAGGCCAGGGACGGGCTCGCCCCGCGCTGCCTGGTGCAGTACGACCGCGCCCGGCTGGACGAGGAGGCCGCCCATCGGCTGCTGCGCACCTTCACCACGCTGCTGACGGAGGTGTCGGCGGACCCCGCCCGGCCGCTGTCCCGCCCCGCGCGGGTGGCGCCGGACCCGGCGCCGGTCCACCCCGCCGAGGCGCTGCTGCTGGCCCGGCCCGAGGTGGCCGAGGCCGTGCTGCTGGAGCGCGCGGGCCGGCCGCCGCTCGTCTACGTGGTGCCGGGCCCGGCCGGCGTCCCCGTCCCGGAGGAGCTGCGGATCGCGCTGCGCTCCCGGCTGGCACCCGAGCTGGTCCCGGCGGCGGTGACGGTGCTGGACGCGATGCCGCGCACCGCGGACGGGGCGGTGGACCACGGGCGGCTGCCGGGGGCCCCGCGGGATGCGGAGGTGCCACTGGGCGCGCGGGCGCCGGCCGTCCTGGCGGCGTTCGGCGCGCTGCTGGGCGAGGAGCCCGCACCGGACGCCGACTTCTTCCTGCTCGGCGGTCACTCCCTGCTGGCGGTCCGGCTGGCCGAGCGGCTGCGTGAGCGGTTCCGTCTCCCGCTGACCGGCCTCGACGTGATGGAGCACCGCACCCCGCGGGCGCTCACCGCACTGCTGGACGCGCGTGCCCAGGAACGCGAGGCCGCCGCCCCCCGAGCCGGCCGGCGCGCGGCGGCCCGTCCCGGGACGGTGCTGGTCACCGGGGCGACCGGCGGTGTCGGCGCCTTCGTCCTGCGCGAGCTGGCGGCGCGCGGCCGTCCCGTACGGGCGCTGGTCCGGCCGGAGTCGGCGCATCTGGTCGCGGCGGACGGCGTCGAGGTGGCCGAGGGGGACCTCGGTGACCTGGACAGCCTGCGGGCGGCGGTGGACGGTGCCGAGTCGGTGATCCACTCCGCCTGCACCTTCACCTCCCCCGAGGTGGACCTGGCGGCGATGCGGGCGCTGCTGGACGGCTGGCGGCAGGGCACGTTCGTCTTCGTCAGCAGCGTGGACGCGTACGGGCAGCCGCCGGTCGCCGACGTCGCCGAGGACACCGCGCCCGCCGAGCCGTTCACCGGGTACGGGCGGGCCAAACTCGACTGCGAGCGGCTGCTGTTGGACGCCGCGGGCACAGAGGGGCGCGGCGGGGCGAGCGTGCTGCGCGCACCCATCGTGTGGGGGCCGCACGCCCGGCTCCGTGACCAGCTGCGCTGGGGGGCGACCGGCGAGCTGTTCCAGGCCGCCCTGGCCGGTGCGCCGATCGAGCTGCCGTCGCCGGAACTCGGCTGGTACGGGGCGCCGTGGGTGCACGCCGCGGCGCTGGCACGCGCCCTGGCCAACTGCGCCGAACGCCCGGTGGACGGGGTGGTGAACGCCGTCGGCGGCCATGTGGAGTGGCACGGCTTCGCGGCCGAACTGGTCCGGCTCCTCGGCAGCGGCAGCGAGATCCGCCACACCACGGACGCCGCGCCCGGTGCGCCCGAGCTGCTGCACCGACGCCGCTACCGCGCCGGCACGCTCGCCGCCGACCTGGCCGAGCGGCCGGGCGAGGACTGGCGCTCGGTGATCGCCGCGATGCTCGCCCACTGACGCCCGGCAACGGCTGACCCTCCCACCGACAGGGCCGGTGGGAGACCCTCGGGACCGCGGCGCCGCTCTTCCCCCAGGAGCGGCGCCGCTCCGTGCTGTCCGCGCGCGCCGCCGCCCGGCTGCGGTGTGTCCGCGCCGCCGACGGCCGTCCCAGGTGTCTTTCCCGGCGACGGACGCCCGGGTCAACCGCGACGGACGAAGTCGGCCGGAAGTCGCTGCGCGGCCCGTCACCGCGTTTCCGCCGGGTGCGGTGCGCGGCACACCGTCACGGTGCGCGCCACGCCGCCGCCATGGCCGCACATACCGCGTGGTGGGCCACCGCGCGGGCGGTCACCGGCCGGCCGTGGCCCCGGTGGCGGCCGACGGCGGGTGCCGCCTGGGCAACCCCGGTGCCGAGAGGGCGAGAACACGTCAATTGCCATGCACAAGCCCTTAAGGCATGTGCGGATTGCATGCCTTCACTAACCTTCCGTGCAGGCTCTCCCACTCACTGCCACGAGGGAGCGCCCGTCGGCGATGCCGTCGGCGCCGCGGTCCGGTCCGGACCCGTCCGGCGCCCGCCCGTCCGACGCAGTCCCGTCCGCGCCGTCGAGAAGGAGCTCCCCCGTGCCGGGTATCGACCAGGTCTTGTCCCAAGCCATGGGAATCCCCGGCGTACTGGGTGCCGACCTGATCGACTGGACCAGCGGGCTGACGCTCGGTACGGCCGGGCGGGCGCCGCACGCCGATCACGAAGCCACCGCCGCGGACACCGCCGATGTGGTCCAGGCCGTGGCGCGCAACGCCACGTTCGACACCGCGGGCACCACCGGCCCGCCGCTGGAGGACATCATCATCACGACCGCGGGCGGCTACCACCTCATCCGCTTCGTGGACACGGCCTTCGACAGCCAGACCTACCTCTACCTCTGGCTGGACCGCGCGCAGGCCAATCTCGCGGTCGCCCGGCTGCGGCTGCGCGATCTGGCGGCGGGGCTGGTCTCGGGCTGACGGCGGCGCCCGCCCCCGGATGCCCGCCGCACAGCCCGCCGCCGCCCCGGCCGCGCCCGGCCGCACAGCACCAACGCCGCACGGCACCAACGGTGAAGGAACAGTCATGGGCCTGCCGATACCCGACCGCCCGCCCGCGTCGGCCGGGCTGCTCGACCGGTGCGCCGCCGAGCACGTCACCGGCGCCCTGCGCAGCCCGCACGGCTGCTTCTACCTCCTCGACGGCGCGGTCTACTGCGTCGAGGGCAGCACCGCACCAGGACTCGACGCCCGGCTCCGGGTGTCCGGCAAGGTGCCCGCGCACGGCTGGGAGGCGGCCCGCACCACCGCGGGTCCGCACCACGGAGGGGCCCGGTACCTCGTCGGCGAGGGCTGGCTGACGCAGGGGGAACTGGAGCTCTGCCATCTCGCCGCCCTCCTGGACGCCGCCTTCTTCGCGCTGCCGCTGCCGCCGGAGACCACGTCCTTCACCCCGGGCACCGCCCACTGGCTGGGCGTCGTACGCCGCGTCAGCGCCGCCGCGCTCCAGCGGGCGACGGCGCACCGCCGGGCGCTGCTCGACCAGTTGCAGCCGTGGGCGGCGGTGGACACCTGCCCGGTGGTCCCCGTCGATCCGCCCCGCTCGGGCGGTGCCCCCGCCACCGGCCGGCAACGCCGGCTGCTGGCGAGCGCCGACGGCCGGCGCACCCCGCACGAACTCGCCCGCGTGCTGGGTCTGTCGGCCTTCGTGACGCTGCTCGACATCCGCCGGCTCGCCGCGGCCGGGCTCGTCCACCTGCCCCGGGGGCCGGCGGCCCTGCCCCGGCGGCACCCCGGTGCCCGCCCGGCCGACCGGCCCGCCGCTTCCGGTGAACGGCCCGCACCGACCTGGCAGTTACCGGTACCGGAATTGTTCGAGACCGCCGATCCGGATATTGCCCTCCTTGTCCGACTGCGTACGGCGCTGGAGGAAAACCTGTGAACCGCCGCGGGTCCCGGCCATGAGGCACGTCATCAGAAAACGTGCCGAGAAAAGGAGACTGATGACGATCGAACCCCGGGTACGGGAAGAATTACACGCGTTGCGTGATCAGGTACGCCATCTCCGGGGCGGCATGGTGGCCAGTGCCGACGGTATGGTCATCGCGCACGACCTGCGGGACATCGAACCGGACGGTCTGGCCGCGCTCACCGCCGCGGCGATCGGGGTGGCCAAACGCCTCACCGAGGCGACCGGCCAGGGGGCGTTCGAGGAATCCCTCACGCGCGGTGCGAACGGGTACGTCGCGGCCTATACGGCCGGCCGGTACGCGGTCCTCACCGCCGTGGCGAGCCCCGACACCAACGTCGGAAGGCTCCATCACCAGGCCCGGCGGGCCGCCGCGCGCATCGGCGCGCTGGTGGACGCCGTCCCGCGGCAGTGACCCGGCCCCGGCCCCGTGCCCCGCCCCGGCGGTGCCCCGCCCCGCCTGCCGCACTCTCCGGGAAAGGCCCGGAAAACCGAAAGGTACGTATCTGCCATGACTCAGATGGAAACCGCGCTCACCGATATGATGTCCGCCGTCGAAGGCGCCATAGGTGTCGCCCTGGTCGACTACACCAGCGGAATGGCGCTCGCCACGCTCGGCGACAACAACGCCCTGGATCTCAATATCGCCGCGGCCGGCAACACCGATGTGGTGCGCGCGAAAATGCGCACCATGGAAATGCTGGAACTCCAGGGCACCATCGAGGACATTCTCATCACGCTGACCTCGCAGTACCACCTGATCCGCCCGGTGACCGGCAAGAACGGCAGCGGTCTGTTCCTCTATCTGGTGCTGGACCGCAAGCGCGCCAACCTCGCGCTGGCCCGGCACCGCCTCGCCCGGGTCGAGGCGGAACTGGAGGTGTGACGGGACGAGGGCGCCGGGCCGGCGCCCTCCCTCACCCCGCCGCGACGCCCTGGGCGGCCTCGTCCAGGAGGCGCCGCAGCCGCAGCGCGTCCGGGGCGATGGCGGTGGCCAGCGCGGCGGGACCGGTGAGCGGTGCCAGCACGGCCTGCCCCGCGCCCGCGCCGCCCTGCTCGTCCGCGTCCCCCAGCAGCCGCACCTCGACGGGCTTGGCGTCGAACTCGGGCTCCACCACGAGGAGTTGCCCGACGGCGCGCCGGCCGTACAGCACGGCCGAGGTGTCCCAGCCGGGGACGCCCGGCCCGTAGGCGGTCTCCTGGTCGAGGAGGGTGCGGCCGGCCCGGCGGACCGTCAGCCGGCTGCGCAGCGTGCCCGGCCGCTCGCCACTGCGCCCCAGGACCTGCTCCTCGCGGAGCACGAGGCGGGCCGTCGGGGCCAGTTCGACGGTCATGGTCATCCGCAGATCGCTGCCCGCGGCGGAGATCAGCGGTTCGGGCAGCCAGTCGAGCCGCGCGCCGTCGGCCACCGTCAGCCGTACGTCGTAGGTGGCGTGTCCGGGCGTCCGGCCGGGCAGCGCGACGGTCGCCGCGGCGGCCGTGATGCCCAGTGCCGCGCCCGGTTCGACGGTGACCTCGATGCCGAGCCGGTCACCGCCGAGCGGGGCGCTCATGGCGCCCACCAGGCAGACCCGGGCCCGGTCCCCGTGCGAGCGGATACGGCGCAGCGCGAAGGGCCCTTCGCCGTCCAGGACGGGCAGCCGGGTGGTGCCGTCCCCGTCGGCCCGCGCGGTGATACGGGCGGTGCCCCGCAGGCCGGCCCCCGTGGGGGCGCCGGTCTGCGGGTCTGCCGGCCCGGGGAGCACGCGGGTCATGCGGGGCCCGCGGTCCAGTCGGCCAGCCGCTCGCGGACCCAGTCGGTGACCGGCTGGACGCCGTTCTCCGACTTCAGGGCGGTGAAGGCGACGGGGAGCTCGCCGCGCTGGGCCTTGGCGTCGCGCGCCATGCCCGCCAGGTCGACGCCCACGTAGGGCGCGAGGTCGGTCTTGTTGATGACGAGCAGGTCGGCGGTGGTGACGCCGGGGCCGCCCTTGCGCGGGATGTCGTCGCCGCCCGCCACGTCGATGACGAAGATCTGGGCGTCGACCAGGCCCTTGGAGAAGGTCGCGGTGAGATTGTCGCCGCCGGACTCGACCAGGATGAGGTCGAGCGGGCCGACCTCTTCCTCCAGGTCCTCGACGGCTTCGAGGTTGGCGGAGATGTCGTCGCGGATCGCGGTGTGCGGGCAGGCGCCGGTCTCCACGGCCGCGATCCGCTCGGCGGGCAGTACCGCCTCGCGGAGCAGGAACTCGGCGTCCTCGCGGGTGTAGATGTCGTTGGTGACGACGGCGATGGACAGCTGGTCGCGCAGGGCCCGGCACAGGGCCGCGACGGTGGCGGTCTTGCCGGTGCCGACCGGGCCGCCGAGGCCGATGCGCAGGGCGCGGCGGCTGCCGTCGGCGCGGTGCGGGTCGGCGGCGCTGTAGGTGTGGCGCTCGGGGAAGGAGTCGCCGTGGTCGAGGTGCATTGTCACTCCGGTGGTGAGAGCGGCCGCTGGGTGCGCGGCGGGCGGATCAGGAGGCGAAGAGCCGTACCGGCCAGGCGGCGTGCTGTTCGGCGGTGATGTCGAGCAGCGGCGCGGAGGCCGCGGGCAGCACATCGACTCCCTCGGTGGGGACGCGCAGCGCGGCCTCGGTGCCCTGGACGGCGACCTGGTCGAGGTCGGCGGCGAGGTGCGCGAGGACGGCGGTGGCGTCGAAGGGGTCCAGGCTCAGCAGCCGGACCGCGGCGGTGGCCGGGCCGCTGACGTTCTCGTAGGCCACGGCGTACGCGGCGTCGAGGGCGGTCAGGCCAGCGGACCGGGCGGCGAGACCGAGGACGACGGGCTGGTGGGCGCCGCGCGGACGAGCCGCGGCGAGCGCGTCGAGTGCGTCGCTCGGCCAGGCGGCGCGGGCGGCCCGCATCATCTGCCGGCCGAGCCGTCTGGCCACCTGCCGCAGCGCCGGTACGGGGGTACGGGCGTCGGCGGCGTCGTCCAGGAGCAGCGGGTCGCAGCCGGCGGCGGCCGCGGCGGCCAGTCCGGCGGCGACCAGGCCCGCGGTGTGCAGCCGCCCGCGGCAGAAGCTCTCCAGGGTGGCTGCGTCCTTGATGCGTCCCGCGGTGACGGCCGGTTCGGCGCCGCCCGAGTGGGCGTGCCCGCCGGCGGGGAACCGGCCGTCGGCGAGGACGAGCAGCGCTGCGCGGCTCATCGGTGGTACTCCGGATTGTTCATCGGCGGTGCATCAGAAGAGGAAGTACCGCTGGGCCATGGGAAGTTCGGCGGCGGGCGCGGGTTCGACCACGTCGCCGTCGATGGTCACCGTGAAGGTGTCGGGGTCGACGTGGACCCGCGGCAGCGCGTCGTTGTTGCGCATGTCCGCCTTGGTGACACCCCGGGTGCTGCGGATGGCCTCGAAGGACTTCGCCAGGGGCAGCCGCCCGGGGAGATCGTCCTCAAGGGCCTGCTGGGAGACGAAGTTGACGGAGTTGCTGCCCGGGGCCTTGCCGGTGGCGCCGAACATCGGGCGGGGCAGGATCGGCTGCGGGGTGGGGATGGACGCGTTGGCGTCGCCCACCTGCGCGTACGCGATCTGACCGCCCTTGATGACGAGCAGCGGCTTGACGCCGAAGAACGCCGGGTCCCACAGGACGAGGTCGGCCAGCTTGCCGTCCTCGACCGAGCCGACGAGGTGGTCGATGCCCTGGGCGACGGCCGGGTTGATGGTGTACTTCGCGACGTACCTGCGGGCCCGGTTGTTGTCCGCGGCGCCGTCGCCGGGGAGCGTGCCGCGGCGGCGCTTCATCACGTGCGCGGTCTGCCACGTACGCATCACGACCTCGCCGATCCGGCCCATGGCCTGGGCGTCGGAGGACATGATCGAGATGGCGCCGAGGTCGTGCAGGATGTCCTCGGCGGCGATGGTGGAGGGCCGGATCCGGGACTCGGCGAAGGCGAGGTCCTCCGGGACGGCGGGGTTGAGGTGGTGGCAGACCATCAGCATGTCGAGGTGTTCCTCGACGGTGTTGACGGTGTGCGGCCGCGTGGGGTTGGTCGACGCGGGCAGCACGTTCGGCTCGGAGACCATCGCGATCATGTCGGGGGCGTGGCCGCCGCCGGCGCCCTCGACGTGGAACGCGTGGATGGAGCGGCCGGCTATGGCGGCGAGGGTGTCGCCGAGGAATCCGGCCTCGTTCAGGGTGTCGGTGTGGATCGCGAGCTGGGCGCCGCTCTCCTCGCAGATGCCCAGGCAGGCGTCGAGTACGGCGGGGGTCGCGCCCCAGTCCTCGTGGATCTTGAAGCCGAGGATGCCGGCCCGCAGCTGGTCGCGCATCGACGCGGTCGACATGGTGTTGCCCTTGCCGAGCAGGCCCACGTTGACCGGCAGCGAGTCCATCGACTCGAAGAGCCGGGCGATGTGCCAGGCGCCGGGGGTGATGGTGGTGGCCTTGCTGCCCTCGGCCGGTCCGGTGCCGCCGCCGACGAGTGTGGTGACGCCCGAGGCGAGGGCCTCGTCCACCTGCTGGGGGCAGATGAAGTGGACGTGGGTGTCGATGGCACCGGCGGTGAGGATCTTGCCGTTGCCGGCGATGACCTCGGTCTCGGGGCCGATGACGAGGTCGGGGTGGACACCGTCCATCGTCTCGGGGTTGCCGGCCTTGCCCAGGGCGGTGATCCGGCCGTCGCGGATCCCCACGTCGGCCTTGACGATGCCCCAGTGGTCGAGCACGACGGCGCCGGTGATCACGGTGTCGGGGGCGCCCTCGGCACGGGTGGTGCGCGATTGGCCCATCGATTCGCGGATCACCTTGCCGCCGCCGAAGACGGCTTCGTCGCCGGCCCGGCCGGGCCCGCCCGAGCGGTCCTCGGTGATCTCGATGACGACATCGGTGTCGGCGAGCCGGATGCGGTCGCCGGCGGTCGGGCCGAAGAGGTCGGCGTACTCCTGGCGCGTCAGATCAGCCATCGAGGGGACCTCCGGTCTCGCCACGCAGCCCCACGACGATGCGCTTGCCGCTGATGGGGACAAGTTCGACCTCGGTGGGGATGCCCGGCTCGAAGCGCACGGCGGAGCCGGCGGCGACGTTGAGACGCTTGCCGTGCGCGGCCGCGCGGTCGAATTCGAGACCGGGATTGGCCTCGGCGAAGTGGTAGTGCGAGCCGACCTGGACGGGGCGGTCGGCGGCGTTGAGGACTGTCATGCGCGTGACCGGGCTGCCTTCGTTGAGGCGCACCGGCTCGTCGGCGTAGAGGATCTGTCCCGGGATCATCTTCTGCTCTCCCGTGGTCAGTTGATGGGTTCGTGAACGGTGACGAGCTTGGTGCCGTCGGGGAACGTGGCCTCGACCTGCACGTCGTGGATCATCTCGGGGACGCCTTCCATGACGTCGTCACGGCTGAGCACCGTGCGTCCGGAGGACATGAGCTCGGCGACCGTACGGCCGTCCCGTGCGCCTTCGAGGATGTGGGCCGTCAGCAGGGCGATGGATTCGGGATGGTTCAGCTTCAACCCGCGGGACCGACGCTTCTCGGCCACGTCTGCCGCCACATGAATCATCAGGCGTTCCTGTTCATGCGGGGTCAGTTGCATACGTTCCACCTCACAGTCTTCCCGCCTGGACTCATTCGCCCAGGTCACAGGCGTTGACACACCTGCATCGATAGATGTACCACACAGTATTTAAAGAGGGGGCAAACCAACCTCCAGCGCCTGACCGCCAACAGCTCCGCGACGGGAGGCTAGTTCGGCGAAATTTCGTCGGCGTTACCGCGACGGAAATCCCGCGCCACCCTTGTCGCACCTGACGCAACGAGTCATCCCGCACCACCCGCGACGGCGCGGCGGCCATCCGGCACTGTGCGGGCGGGGCGCGAACCTCCCGGCCGCACACGGAGAGCAGTGGCGCATTCCACACGTGACAGATGACCACGCCACGGCATCACGACCCCGGCAAACCCGCAGCAACACCCCAAAAGCGACAGCGCCCGCTCCACGAACACGCCTGTCCGATATGCGCTCTTGACGTGACGCAGAGCCCTCGCAATTCTCATGCACGCGTCAAGACAGCACAAAGTCAGCTCCGCACCACCCCCCACACCAGTATCGGAGCCCTACCGTGACCCGCTCACCCCGCGCTCGCCGCACCCTCCTGGCCGCCGGCGCCTGCACCGCCGTCGCCGCCCTGCTGAGCACCGCGGCAGCCACCCAGGCGACGGCCCGCACACCGCTCGCCGCCCCGGACATCCCGGTCTCCGCCGTCAAGGCGGACCTCGCCCAGCTCCAGTCCATAGCCGACGCCAACGGCGGCAACCGCGCCCACGGCAAGCCCGGCTACAAGGCGTCCGTCGACTACATCAAGGGCAAGCTGGACGCGGCCGGCTTCACCACCGAGCTCCAGGAGTTCAGCTACGGCGGCGCCAAGGGCTACAACCTCCTCGCCGACTGGCCGGGCGGCAGCGAGGACCAGACGGTCATGGCCGGCGCCCACCTCGACTCGGTCGGCCGCGGCCCCGGCATCAACGACAACGGCTCCGGCTCCGCGGGCATCCTGGAGGTCGCGCTCGCCGTCTCCCGGGAGGGCCTCAAGCCCGCCAAGCATCTGCGGTTCGCCTGGTGGGGCGCCGAGGAGTACGGCATGGTCGGCTCCCAGCACTACCTCGACACCCTCGGCACCGACACGTCGAAGGTCGACTCGTACCTGAACTTCGACATGATCGGTTCACCGAACCCCGGCTACTTCGTCTATGACGACGACGCCCGCCTGGAGAAGGTCTTCAAGGACTGGTTCGCGACCAAGAACATCCCCACCGAGATCGAGACCGAGGGCGACGGCCGCTCCGACCACGCCCCCTTCAAGGACGCCGGCGTCCCGGTCGGCGGGCTCTTCTCCGGAGCCGACTACATCAAGACCCCCGACCAGGCGCAGAAGTGGGGCGGCACCGCGGGCCAGGCGTTCGACGCCTGCTACCACGCCGCCTGCGACACGTCCCAGAACATCGACGACACTGCGCTGGACAACAACACCGACGCCATCGCCAACGCGCTCTGGCAGCTCACCTCCTGACCCTCCCGCACCACCGCACGGTCAGCTCTCGCGACCCGGCCGCCGATCCCCGGCGGCCGGGTCGCGGTGTTCCGCCGCGATACCGAACCGCTGCCGTTCGCCTTCAGCGGACGACAGCGGCCGCAGCGCGGAGACCGTACGGATTACCTGCGGCTCCTCCGCGCCCGCCGCACGCTGCCCGAGTTCTTCGAGTCGTTGCAGGTCAGCGGCGGACACCAGCGCGGCCAGGGGCTTGCCGTGGCGCGTGACGACGACCCGTTCACCGCCGTAGACGACGCGGTTGATCAGATCCGCGAGCTCTGCCCGCGCTTGCGTCACCGGAATTTCGTAGGTCATGCTCCTAGCCTATGTAATGTCCACCTGGTCCGCTGTGGTACGTGGCGACAGCGAATATCCAGGTCAGAGGCTCTCGCGTGCTCCCGTGCGCTCTCGTTTGTGAGAGCTGTGTGAGACGAGGTGAGACGAAGAGTTTCCTGGTCGCCCTGGACCCTGGCGGGTCTCCGGCGCGGCGGAACGCCCCACTCGACCGTGTCGCCGAGGGCTTGGCGGTGGTGCTGCTGTAGACCGGCACCGCCCGGGTCTGGCACCTGGTCGCGATGTCGGCGGCCTGCGGGGCTGCGTCGGCGTTCTTCCCCCCGGCGGCCGGCGGCATCGTGGTGGAAGTGGTCCCGGCCGAGATGCGGCACGCGGCGAACTCACTGCTGAAGATCGGGCAGAACACGGTGAAGGTCGCCGGTCCCGCGCTCGGCGGCGTCCTGGTCGCGGCAATCGGTTCGACCTGGGTGATCCGCTGGGACGCGCCGACCTTCGCCGCGTCCACGGTGCTCTTCGCACGGATCGAGCTGGCGCCCGGCACGGTGAAGGTGAGGGCCCGGTTCACCGCGGACCTGCGCGAGGGCTGGGAGGACTTCCGCTCACGGCGTTGGCTGTGGGTGATGGTCTGCCAGTCCGCGCTGTCGTGCCGGTGTGGCTGGCCGGCTACCAGTTGCTCGGCCCGGTCTACGGGGCCCAGTTCCTGGGCGGCGCGGGCCCGTGGGGCGTGGTCGTCTCCGGATTCACCGCCGGGCTGGTGGCCGGTGCCGGCGTCGCGCTGCTGTGGAAGCCCCGCCTGGTCGGGCGGGTGGTGTACCTGGGCACCGGGGCGATGGCGCTGCCGCTGGCCGCGATGGCGCTGGCCGCCCCGCTGCCGCTGCTGGTCGCCGCGACCGCGGCGGCCGGCACCGGGCTGGCGATCAGCATGACCGTGTGGTCCGGGCTGCTCCAGGAGCGCGTGCCGTCGGACTGGCTGAGCCGGACCATGTCCTACTCGACGCTCGGCCAGATCCTGCCGGTCCCGTTCGGCTACCTCCTCGCGGGCCTGGCCTCCCACACCTTCGGGGTCCGCTCCACCCTGGCCTTCGGCGCTCTGCTGATTGCCCTGGCCGCCGTCGTCCCGCTGGTGATCCGTCAGGTCCGCTGGCTCTCGCTGGCCGCCGAGCAGGAGCCGGTTGCGGGCGGCGAGCCCGTCGCGGCGGCGCGGGTGCCGAGGTAGAAGGTGCGGGCGACTTCGACGGCACCGGCGAAGTCGCGAAACGCCCGGTCGCGGGCCGTCGCCTCCAGCACCTGCCGGCCGGCGTCCGGCGCCAGCCCCCAGGCGGTGGCGAAGTGGCGGCCGATGCACTCGGCCACCAGGTGCGCGGTGCTGTGCCGGGGATCGGCGGCCTCGGCGGCAGTGTTGAGGGCGAACGCGGCGGCCACCGCCTCGGCGGTGGCCGCCGCTCGTCCAGTAGGTCGGCGGCCTCGGCGCGGCTGGCCGGCCACAGCGACCAGCCTCCGTCCAGGCGGGCCGAGCGGACCATGAGCCGCACCAGCATCTCGTCCGGCGCCAACTCCCGGATCTCCTGCGGGGTGGGCCAGAACGCCAGCTGACGGCGGGACATGCCGGCGACGCCCACGCCTTCGGCGGCGGCGATGCGAAGCGCGGCCCGCTCCGGATCCGCCGCAGTGCCCGCCCGGCCGGCGACACCGGCCAGCACCCGCGCGCGCCAGCGGTCCGGGAAGGCGGGGTCGTAGAGCTGCTGGTGCTGGAGGACGGCGAGGAACGGAACCCCCGTCCAGGCCCTGCTTGTCCGGGCGGAACGTCGCCTGCCAGAACCGGACGAAGCTCGTATGCACGGCTCCTCGATCCACGGCCCAGCGTCCGGGGCGGTCGGCAGGCCGGCGGCGACCAGGACCAGGGCGTCCTCGGCGTACTCTCGTTTGAGGTCGTAGGCGTTGGTGCGGCGCCAGCCGTCCACCCGGTCGAAGGCCGCCGCGGTGTCCTCGCCGGCTGCGTAGGCCGCGCGGCCGAGCGCGGCCCGCGACCTGCGGGTGTACGGCAGCGCGCGGGCGAGCCCTTCGAGGGTGAGCGCGTCGGCGTCGCCGATCCGCCCGGCGGCGGCACAGCGCTGGTAGGCGGTCCGCAGATTCACCAGCGCCTCGGACAGCGGCCGGCCGTCGGGGGTGTGGAGGACGGCCACTTCGTCGTCGGCGTCCAGGACGCCTGCGCGCAGGTCCTCGAAGATCCGGCCGACGCCGGTCATCGCGTACGGGGCGAGCTCGGCCGGCCATCAACGGCGTGACGGTCCACGGCGACACCGAGCCGATCGCGCCGGCCTCCGTCAGCGCCGCCGGCCGCTTCCTCACCTCCGTCCTGGACTCCGCGTACGACACCCGGTGCGTCCCCAACGGTGTTTCCTCCTTGGGGGCTTTGGTCCCAGATGACGGGACTTTATACCCCTGGCGTTCGCTGATGACCTTGTTAACTTTGACGTGTCGCGAAGCCAGGCGGACTCGGTGGTTCGATTTCCGAGATCCCCGCGACTGTAAGCATGCACCCGGCCGGGAGGAGGCGGTTATCCATGGACCACTGTCCGAGTTGCACGGACCTCCACCGCATCGCCTCGACGTGCAGCGCGCTCTGACCTGTGCCTGTACGCATCCTTTGAACACGCCTCCTGCCGGAGACCCCTATGGGGATGCCGCTGCACAGCAGCACCGCGGCGAATGAGCCAGTACGCCAAGCTCCACCGTCTACACACTTCACGTCACAACGGCTCTGCCGTGTATACACAGCCGCGTACCGGGCCAGGGTGGCCACGTCGGCAGGCACATCCCGACTGTTCGTCAACTCCCGCAACCCAGCAGCCTGTTCCACGTAGACCTGCCTGCCTGCGACGTGGACGAGACTGTCGAGGTCCTGGCCTCGTCAGTGTCAGATCTGCGTGAGGTTCTAGCAGGCATGAGAGAAGGGGACTTCGTCATCGCCGCCCCGGACGGTACCCCCTGCGCTTCTCGCCAGCCACTTCCGGGCGCACGCACGATCTGACCGCGGCCCGCGCCCACGGCATCACCCAACGCCTTCCCCACCTGCCAGATCCTCGCCCTCGCGAACCGCGCCCACCAGGGTGCCGGCACCACCGCCCGCACCTCTACTACGGACACCACGAACACCCCACCCACTGCCAGCGGTACAACCGCGATCACGCCTGCCCCCGAGCCCCCGGCGAATGCGCCCTGCACCCTCCTCGAAGCCCGCTCATGGCCACGACGAGCCCACCGCCCAACCAGTCGCATCGGCCTGACCATCAAAGCCGTACACACCCTGATGACCTGCCAGTACCAGGACCAAAGAGGCTCACCAGGAGCCTTGCGACCAAACAACACCCTGCCTCTCCTCATGAGATGTCGTTCGACGTCTCAGGAGGAGAGCTTCCGGAATGCGTGCCCACTTGCCAGGATCCACCTGTGGGTCATAACTCCGGTCCTGCATATTCCATTTCTCGCGTCGGCGGCGGGATGGTCTCGGAGCCTCGGTTCCGTGAGCAGGGAGCCGAACCACCCACGCTTCCCACTCAGCGAGATGAGTTCTCATGAAGTACGTCTGCAAGGCGGCGAAGCCTACCGCAACCATCACAATGTGTCTCGCGATGCTGGGAGTATCCGGACTCCCGGCAGCTAACGCCCTCGACGGGTCCTCATCTGCGGGTGCCAGCCCGAGGGCAGGCGGCGCTTTGTTGGTTTCCAACGGCGGTTTGGTGCGTGCCGATGAGGCTGTCATCACCGAAGAGCAGCGACAGCAGATGCTATCCAGGCTCGACCAGAAGGGCCTGAACAACGAACAGCTCCAGGTGGCGCGACAGGTCGTCAATCAGTTGGCCGGAGGGCCTCAGGATCAGCCGAAACCGTCAGATGGACTCGTGGGGATGTCCGACCGGGAGATAGCGAATCTCGCGCGCCAGGAGTTCGATAAAATCCTCAACGGTGCAGAAGTCACCGACGATCTCAAAGAAGCTCTGGGTAATCCCAGCCAGGCCTACACGCCCTTCCTGAAGGAAGTTTTCGGCGAAGCGGGATTCCTTGCCAAGTTCGCACGGTCCTATCAGCACTCAGGGCTTTTCTTCGATTCCATAAAGGGAGGCGTGGAAGCCGCCTTGAAGGGAGACGTGAAGGCCGCCGCCGGCACTATGGGGTCAGCCATCTCCTCAGAGGTGGGCAGCGCGATCAACCTGAAGGAAGCGATTTACGCTGGCAATACCGCTAACATCATATTGTATGGGGTCGATCTTGCCGTCGGAATAGCGAAGTTCGCGATCGGACTTGTTGGTTCTTCGCTGCCAGTCATGGTTGCTCCTCTAGTCAACATCGGCGCCTCGATCGCCAAGAGCTTGGTGTCGATAGCCGCGATCATAATCAGCAACAACCAACTCAGAAGTAGAGTCTATGAGGAGCTTTACGCAGCACGAGGCAATGCTTGGTCCAAGCTCTTGGACGACGTCAGAGACAGCCTGAAGAAGGATGTATCGCTGCTTCTCACCGAAGCGTGGAAGAGGCTGGAATCCGAACTGGCGTATGGGCGCCAGCTAACGCTTGAAGCGATTAGCAGGAAAGCATCAACGCTGCCTAACAACACGGAACAGGTCACAGCTTACATGAATGCCATAAACCAAGCGGGTAACACCTTTAGTCACCTGGGATTCGAAGCGAGGGGAAAGTTCGTTGAGCTGGTAAGTGGAGCGCTCCAGGCGAGTCTCGCGGGAATGCCAGGAAGAGTGCTTCCGAAGTTCAACGACAAGATGCTGACTGCAAACAGGGCGGACCTGATTGAAATCTTCTGGCAGAAGCGGTGCAGTGATTTCTCCCAAGCCTACTATCGAATTATGTGCCAACAAAAGGGACCCGATAGCACAGACACCAAACAGGTGGATGACATCGAGGCGAGACTACGGGCCAACCCGCCGTCACGCATGACGGTAGGTCAAATATATCTTGAGGCCACCCCTTCCCGCAGCCATCCCAGTCCGAATTACCCTTGGCCCTGATGGCCCTCAATGCGAAAACGGAAGGGGGTGGAATATTTTCCGGGGTTAAGAGGATGTCTCACGTGGTGAACTGGGGCATCATTGCTGCTTGTGGGTGTCGATCTTTCGCAGCGGCTGGTTCCTGATGGTCTGTGGGGACTGGCCGCTCCGTTGCTGCCGTCGTTCAACTCCCGTC
>NZ_JAJPWM010000014.1:0-267878 GCF_046549095.1 Streptomyces sp. x-80 | reverse complement strand
CTCGACCGGCCGTTCGTCATCGAGCGCCCCGATGAACTGCGCGACCTCGTCACCGCGCTCGCCGATCGCCTCACGTCCTATGCTCGCCAAGCCTGACCGCGAGGAACCAATGTCATGAGATGGCACAGCTAGCCAGGCAACGTCGCCGTCATTGATATGCGAGGGGCCTGGCGGCCAGCCACCGAGCCAGGCCCCTCGCTCATGCAGGGGACTGTCCCAGCCGACGATCTACCACCACCTCAGGCTGCTCAAGCAGGTTGGGCTCATCGACTCCGAGCGGGGCGGAACATGGGTGTACGGCGGGACGCCCCCGCCCTCACCGACGCCTGCTGCGTCCAACCTGCTGACGATCTCGCGCTGCGTTGTATGAGTGAGAGCGTAGGAGTGAGGCTCTCCGCCCCGGACGGAAACCTCCACGAGTACCGACATGCAGCCTGACCAGCGTGGATGTGCTTTCCGGCACCCACAAGGCCGGAGCTGCCACTTGCACCTGAAGTCCCCGCACCGCGGTGTCAGGTGACGGAAGTGGACTGCGGCGTAATGCTCCCCGTGTGCGCTACAGCTGTCGCGTCCCACACTCCCATGAGGTAGCCGACTGCCGCGTCGAGTCTGCCCGCGGGGACACCGTCCCGGGCTTCGGTGGACAGGCCCCACAGGAAGCTGACGAAGACCGACGCCAGCGCTTGGGCGTCGGTGCCGGACGGAAGTTCGCCCAGCGACTTCGCCCGCTCGACGCATGCCACGACGTTGGCGCGCACGAGGTTCCGTCGCCCCGTGAGCAACTCATGCACCGTCACGTTCGCCGGTGAGCAGGTCGCGCCGGACACCAGTAGGCATCCACTGGGGTGCGACGCGTCGGTCTGCATCTGAGCGGACTGCCGCAAGATCCGCTCCACCGCCTCCCGCGGTGGTAGCTCGTCGTCCGCAATCGCGTCCGTCACCCGGCCGAAGCTCGACGCGTACCGTTCCACGACGGCGTCGAACAACTGCTCCTTCGACGAGAACGCCGCATAGAAACTCGCCGACGACATCCGCATGGCCTCACGCAGCTGGGCCAGGCTCGTCGCTGCGTACCCGTGTTCCCAGAACAGCCTCAGCGCCGCCTCCAGGACATCGTCGCGGTCGAACTGTCGTGGCCTGCCTGTGCGCGCCATGCGGTTCTCCCTCCTCGCACCATTTAAAGAATAGTCGATCCAAAAATCCTTGACAAGAGCATCTTCGGGGCCCTTGACTTATGGCATGACCGATCCAAAACTCGGTGTGGAGCAAGTTGCTTCAGTGCACGCAGACTCGACGCGGCTGCCGCACGACCGGCCTCCGCCAGGCGGCAGAAACCGCCCGCGGCTGCCGTGGCCGGCGTTGCTCGCGATGGCCCTGACCGGATTCGTCATCATCATGACCGAGACGATCCCGGCCGGTCTGCTGCCCCAGCTGGCCGACGGCCTCTCAGTGAGCCAAGCGGCAGCAGGGCAACTGGTGAGCGCCTACGCACTCGGGACGGTCATCGCCGCTGTCCCGGCGGTGGCGATCACCCGGGGCATGGACCGCAAACCGGTCCTGGTCACCGGCATCCTCGGCTTCGTCGCGGCGAACACCGCCACCGCCCTCGCGGGGGACTACACGTTCGCACTGGTCGCACGGCTGATAGCCGGAGCCTTCTCCGGCCTGCTCTGGGGCATGATCGCCGGGTACGCCCGCAGCATCGTGCCACCGCAAATCGCCGGCAAGGGACTGGCCGTCGCCATGGCCGGGACGCCCGTGGCGCTCTCGATCGGCACACCGCTCGGCAGTTTCGCCGGCTCGGCCGCCGGCTGGCGCTGGACCTTCGCGGCCATGTCGATCATCACGGTGGCACTCGTCGCGTGGGTGCTCGCGGTCGTGCCGAACAGGCCCGGCCAAACCCGTGAGGACCGCACTCCCGTGCTGCGCGCACTGTCGATCCCCGGCGTCCGTCCAGTCCTCGCCGTCGTCTTCACCTGGATGCTCGCGCACAACATCCTCTACACCTACGCCGCACCCTTCCTCGCCGACGCGGGTGTCCCCGGCCGGGTCGATGCCGTCCTCCTGGTCTTCGGCCTCACCTCCCTGATCGGGATCTGGTTCACCGGCCTGTTCATCGACAGGGCCCTTCGCAGGCTGGTGCTTCTCAGCCTTGGCGGGTTCGGTCTGGCTGCAGTGGGCTTCGCCTTCGCCGAAGGCGTCGCCATCGCCTTCTACGCGGCAACGGTCGTGTGGGGACTGGCCTTCGGCGGTGCGGCAACCCAGCTTCAGACGGCCTCGGCCGACGCCGCCGGAGCCGACGCCGATGTCGCCCAGGCCATGATCACTGCAGTGTGGAACCTCGCCATCTTCGGTGGCGGCGCCGTCGGCGGGGCCTTGTTGGCGACCGCGGGCACGGGGTCCTTCCCCTGGGTGCTGCTCGTACTCGCCGCCATCGCCCTGACGATCGTCGGCAGTTCCCGACGGCACGCCTTCCCGCCCGGCCCCCCGGCAACAGCCAACCGACCACCACGCACATCCGAGCGCGGTCACCGACTCGGTGACCGACCTGCACAAGGAGTTCTGACCACCATGACCTCAACATCCCAGCAGACCAGCCCCAGGCCGACCGGATTCGGCACGGTAACCGGCGTGCCCGATCTTCCTGTGGGCTTCGCCGAGGTCTTCTCCAGCCGGTACGTCGATGTCGCCGGCGTGCGCTTGCACACCGTCACCGGCGGATCCGGCCCGGCCCTGCTGCTGATCGGCGGCTGGCCCCAGTTCTGGTACCAGTGGCGCCACGTCATGCTGCCGCTGGCCGAGCACCACACCGTGATCGTGGCCGACCCACGCGGCACGGGGCTGTCCGACAAACCGGCGACAGGCTATGACTCCGCGACCTCGGCCCGTGAGTTCCATGAACTCATGGCCGTGCTCGGCCATGAGAAGTTCGCCGTCATCGGGCACGACATAGGGATGTGGACGGCCTACGCGATGGCGGCCGACCGTCCCGCCCCCATCGAACGGATGGCCCTGGTGGATGCCATCATCCCCGGCATCTCTCCTTCACCTCCGCTCCTCGGCGACCGACGGCTGAGCGACTTCCTGTGGCACTTCAACTTCAACCGGGCGCACGAAGTCAACGAGCAACTGGTCGAGGGCCGCGAAGACATCTACTTCGGTCACCAATTCGCCACCAAGGCGGCGACACCGACCTCCATCCCGGCTTCGGCGGTGGAGGTCTACGTCCAGGCGCTGCGTCTGCCGGGGGCGCTGCGGGCGAGTTTCGACTACTACCGCGCCATCGACGAGACGATGGACCAGAGCACCCGCCGGAAGCAGAAGAAGCTCGAAATCCCGGTACTCGCCGTGGCCGGGGACGCACTCGGCGGAGAGAACATGGAATCCGAGGTCCGGTCACTGGCCGACGACGTGACCGGCGTCGTCATC
Source organism: Streptomyces sp. x-80 (assembly GCF_046549095.1). Lineage (NCBI taxonomy): Bacteria > Bacillati > Actinomycetota > Actinomycetes > Kitasatosporales > Streptomycetaceae > Streptomyces > Streptomyces sp. x-80. The sequence continues at coordinate 264,449 of NZ_JAJPWM010000014.1, read as the reverse complement.
CCGAACTGCGGCCACTTCGTCCCCGAAGAAGCCCCCGAAGCCTTCCTCGACGCCGTGTTCCCGTTCCTTAAGCCCTACCGCACAACAGGCTGAGCAGCCGGCGGCGTCGACCAGGCACGGTAGTACCCGCGCCGGTCGCAAGCTGCGCAATCGACGCGGCCCCGCATCAACGGGGCCGCGTCTGCGCATTCACTGGACGACAGGAGCCGGCAGCACGAAGCCTTCCTCCGCCTCGGTTTGCTGCCCGACCCTGCGGGTGCCGATGAACCTTCCGTCCAGGCCGCGACCTTGATCGCCGGGCTCCAGACACAGACGGCGGTCTCCGCAAGCGGTTCTGATCCACTTCTTGTGGAGCGGTCGCGGAGTCCGGTCTTGATGGTTCAGGCGGATTGTGGGACTCGCTCTTGGCTCCGCCAGAAATCCCGTTCGTACTCGCTGGGCGGTACGTAGTCGAGCGCGGAGTGGAGACGCTCTTCGTTCTGCCACGTGACCCACTGGAAGATCGCCCGCTCGACCTGGTCGACGTCCTTCCAAGGACCCTGCATCTCGATCAGCTCGGCCTTGAACGTGCCGTTCAGGGCCTCAGCCATCGCGTTGCCGTAGCTGTCCGCGACGGAGCCGACCGAGGCCGAAGCCCCGATGTCGGACAGCCGCTCGGTATACCGAATTGATACGTATTGCGATCCGCGGTCGCTGTGATGAACCAGACCGGAGTCCTTCTTGATCTTCCGCCGCCACAGCGCCATCTCCAAGGATTCCAGAGGGAGTTCGGTGCGCATGTGGTTCGCGACCTGCCAGCCGACGATCATCCGCGAGTGCACGTCCAGGACGAACGCCACATACGCCCACCCCGACCAGGTGCGGACATACGTCATGTCCGTGACCCATAGCTGGTCGGGCCGGGACGCGGTGAAGTCGCGGTCGACCAGGTCCGGCGGACGAGGCGCCGACGGCTCCGGAATCGTGGTCCGGCGCCGCTGGCCACGGATCACGCCTTCCAGGCCGAGCTCAGCCATCAGCCGCTCAACGGTGCAGCGGGCCACCTCGACGCCCTTGCCCCGCAGAGCGCGCGTGATCCGGCGGGCGCCATAGGTGCCGCCCGACTCGGCGTGGATCTCCTCGATCACCGGCATGAGCTGTTCGTCCCGGAGCCGGCGGGCCGACGCGGGCCGATTCTTGCGGGCGAAGTACGTCGACGGAGACAGTTCCAGCACCCGGCAGACGGGATCGACCCCGAGGCCGTTCGCGCGCAGATGATCGATCACCTGCTCGGCCTCGTCCGGGGACGGTCGATCTCCTGGGCAAAAACACCGAGGCGGCTTTCCGGATCTCGTTCGCCCGCCTCAGCTCCACCACTCTCTTGCGGAGTCGCTTCAACTCGTCATGCTCGGCAGTGGCGAGCCGGTCGTTCCGCTCGCCACGGTCGGCCTCGGCCTGCCGGACCCAGCCACACAGGGCTTCTTTGTTCGTCCGGATATTTACGGGGTGCTGCCATGGTGCTGGTGGTTCTCCTTCGCCAGGACCGTAAGCCTGGCATCACGGACTCCACAAATCTCAGTACAGCTCACTCTTCCGCCGGTCCGACAACTATCTGCTGGGTTTCTACGTGCAGCACGAGAACCGCCGGATCGTCTACACGTTCACCGAGGACGGCAACGACATGGTCCCGGGGGATGTGTACCCACAGGCCCAGAGGTCGTGCTTCCCCTTCCCTGTCACCTATCGCGGCCTCCCCACCATCCAAGTCGGCCGGGGGCATCTGAGGGACGCCGTACTCCAGTTGTTCGACACCGACCCCGGCACGAGCAACCACCATCTGCGGGGCAGCGTCGAGACGCTGGCCGTGGCCCTGGCCGAAGGTGGCGCGGTTCCAGGTGATCCCCGGGCTGATCGCCCAGCACATCCGGGGCGGGCAGGACTGGACCGTGAACCGCCACGCGGATGAGATCCAGAACTGGGGCCAGCGGTCCGAGGTCGTCGTGGACGCGCACCGGGCCGCCCTGAGCGGCAACAGCTCCGTGTGGCAGCGGCAGCGCTCGTACCGCTGGAACGGCACCGACGTGATGCTGACCGGTCTGGACCTGGCCGCCGGCTCTACCTGATCAAGCCGCTGCCGAAGCACTGACGTACTGCCGGTGTAACCTGCGCGAATACCACCGCCAGGCCAGCGCGGTGCACATCCCGTGCACGACATTTCTGATGGCCCGACACATCCGGCGATCGGTGATTTCCTGCGTACGTCATCCGTGACCGCTGTTCGCAGCGGTCACGGGCCGCCGGCTCCCCGGCTCCCCGGCTCGACGCCGACAAGAACGGGCAGCCCGGCGTCAGACGGCTTGGGCCAAGGCTTCGAACCCGGTGTCCGGCAAGTTGATGCCGGCGGCTTCGACGTTCTCCTCCAGGTGTTTGACCGAAGAGGTTCCCGGGATCGGCAGCACAGCCGGCGAACGCTTCAGCAACCACGCCAGGGCGAGTTGCGCGGGGGTCGCGCCGAGTTGCCGTGCCAGGCCGGCGAGTGGTCCGTCGGCCAGCGACAGTCTTCCGGTGGCCAGCGGGAACCAGGGGATGAAGCCGATGCCGTGATCCGTTGCGTATTCCAGCAGTGGCTCGGCCTTGCGGTCGGCGAGATTGAACAGGTTCTGCACCGACACGATCGGGGTGGTCCTCATCGCCCTCTCAACGTCCTCGATGGAGACCTCGGAGAGTCCGATGTGCCGGATCTTGCCTTCCTGCTGGAGGAGTTGGAGCTCACCGAGTTGTTCTTCAAGGGGCACCTTGGGGTCGATGCGATGGAGCTGGAAGAGGTCGATGCGGTCCAGGCCCAGGTGGCGCAGGCTCATCTCGGCCTGCTGGCGCAGGTATTCGGGCCTGCCCACCGGGATCCACTGGTCGGGACCCGGGCGGGTCAGCCCGGCCTTGGTGGCGATCACCAGGTCCTTCGGGTAGGGGTGCAGCGCCTTCTTGATGAGCGGTTCGGTGACGACAGGGCCGTAGGAGTCGGCGGTGTCGATGAGGTTCACTCCGAGGTCGACGGCGCGGCGCAGGACGCGGACGGCCTCGTCCGGGTCCTGCGGGTCCCCCCAGACCCCCCGGCCAGTCATCTGCATGGTGCCGAGGCCGAGGCGGACGACGGGGAGGTCGGCGCCTAGGGGGAAGGTGCCTGCCGCGGTGGCGGGCTGGTTCATGGAGTTCATTTACGGGTCTCCGCGCTGGTTGTACGTGTTGTTGATGTGTGAGCGGGGGGATCGGACGTCCGTTCAGTCGTTCCACGGGCGCCAGTGGCCGGTACCGTCGACGGTACCGAGCTGCTGGTCCGCGAAGTGGACGCCGAAGCCGAAGACCCCGTCTCGGGCGAGGAATTGGACGAGTCGGCGCCGTGAGCGTTCTGCCTCGGCGGGGTCGTGGTCGAGGACGACTTCCCAGTCGGGGTGCCGGACCTGGACGGGTGAGTGCATGGCGTCGCCGAAGGCCACGATCTGACGCCCGTCGCCGGTGTCGAGGATCCAGGCTGTGTGCCCGGGGGTGTGTCCGGGCAAGGCCCAGGCGCGGACCCCTTCGGAGATCTCGGTCCCGTCGGCGACAGTGGTGGTTCGTTCACTCTGCCCGGCCAGCCGTGGGCCCGCCGCGGGGTCCAGACCTTGCAGTTCCCCTTCTCCGACGAGCCAACGCGCGTGGGGGAAGAGGCTGTGCGCATCGTCGACCGCGTCGGGTCGGGCCCAGCCGCTGTGGTCGTCGTGCAAGTGGGAGAAGGCGACCGTCTCCAGGGCTGCTGGGGCGACGCCGAGGCTTGCCAGAGCGTCGGGCAGGTCCTGCACGTGGTCGAAGCCGTGCTGGAAGTGTTCCGGATCGTCGCCCGAGATGCGGCCGTGGCCGGCGTCGAGGAGCAGGCGGGTTCCGCCCCGCTCGACGAGCAGTGCCCCGCAGCCCATGGCCAGGTGGCCGGCGTCCGTCACGTGCGGGCGGTGCGTCGTCCAGTGCTCGTCCCTGGTGGTGGGGTAGACCCGCGTCGGGATCATGTGGACGCCGGCGTCGGGAAGGTAGCTCAGGGTGAGCTGTCCGATGGTGCGGGTCCACGGCCCCGGCAGCCGGCGTCCCGAGTTGTCGGTGCCGTCGTCCTGCGCCGTGCCGGTGGTGGGCGTGTGCATCGTCATGGTCGGTCCTTTTCTCCGTTCGTGTTTCGTGTGGTGGTGGCGTGACTCGCTCACTGCGCGATCACGCGTATCGGTTGGCCCGCGGCGTAGGCGAGGATGTCGTCGAGTGCGTCGCGGTAGAAGGTCTCGTAGGTCCCGGCGGTGACGTAGCCGAGGTGTGGGGTGAGAACCGTCCGCGGCGCGCTGCGCCACGGAGAATCGGCGGGGAGCGGTTCAGATGGGTGGACGTCCAGAGCGGCTCCGCCCAGGTTCTCCGCCTTGAGAGCGGCGTGCAGCGCCTGCTCGTCGACGAGGCGGGCCCGGGAGGTGTTGATCAGGAGAGCGTCCGGCCGCATGAGGGCGAGTTCGTCGCGCCCGATGAGACCGGCGGTGCGCGGGGAGAGCGGGACATGCAGTGTCACCACGTCCGAGGTGGCGAGGAGTTCGTGCTTGCCGACGGGTGTGACGCCCAAGGCTTTGGCGCGCTCGGTATCCAGGTGGGCGCTCCAGGCGACGACGTCCATGTCGAAGGCGAGTCCGACTCGGGCTACGCGACTTCCCACGTTTCCCAGGCCGATGACGCCGAGGCGGGCTCCGTGCAAGTCGCGTCCGACCGTGTGCTGCCAGGCGCCCTCTCGCAGGCCACGGTCCTCGGTGGGGATGGAGCGGGCGAGGGCGTGGATCAGGCCCCAGGTGAGCTCGGCGGTAGGGATCAGACCTGCCGCGCGCGTGCCGGACACCGCGATTCCCGCGCGCTCGGCGGCGGTCACGTCGATGGCCGTGTTGACCGGGCCCGTGGTCACCAGCAGGCGCAGGTTCGGCAGCCCGTCGAGTACCTCGGCCGGGAAGGCGGTGCGCTCACGCATGGCAACGACGACGTCGAACGGCTCCAGCGCGGCGACCACTTGCTCCGGGCCACCCAGGTGCTCGGTGAAGACGCTGAGGCGGGCGCCGTCGGGCAGGGCGCTCCAGTCGGCGTACCGGTGGGCGACCTGCTGGTAGTCGTCCAGGATTGCCACTCGGTGTATCTCAGGCACGAACGGGCTCCTTTGGGCACGGGTCCTCGTGGTCGGTGCGTGCCGCGACTCCCGTCGCGGTAGCACAGGCGCCCACAGTGGCCGACGGGGCGGCGAACGGTTCGGAGGGGCTGGGGCGAAGAAGTTCGAGCGTCCAGATTCCAACGCCGATCAGCGCGATCACGGCGCCGAGCGCGCACACCCCGACCCAGCCCACGAGCGAGTACAGCGCCGACGCCAGCGCGGAAGCGACGGTACTGCCGGCGAACGAGGCGACCATGAGGGCCGTTGTCGCCCGGCTGCGTGCGTGCGGGACTCGGCGGTAGAGGGCGCTCTGATGGCTGATCAGCAAGGCTTGCTGAGCGAGGTTGAGCGCCATGATGCCGACGACCAGCGCGATCACGCCGCCGGCACCACCGGCGTCAGCGAGGGCGAGCACTCCCCAACTGCCCGTCAGCACAAGCAGTCCGCCGGTCACCACCTGGCGGCCACGGCCGCGATCCGCCCATCGGCCGGCGGCCACCGCTGCGGTGGCCCCCACCACCCCGGCCAGACCGAACAGACCGATGGCGGCGGGGCCGTACCCGTAGCGCGGGCCGGCGAGCAGGAACGACGACGCGGTCCACAGGATGGTGAAGCACCCCATGCCGACCGCGGCCAGGCCCATGCGCCGGCGCAGCAGTGACTCGGAACGTACCAGCGTCAGCACCGAGTGCAGCAGCCGGTGGTAGGGGGTGTTCTCGGACGGCGGTATCGGACGGAGAACCAGGCGCAGGATGATCGCCAGTGCCACCATCAGCAGCGCTGCGAAGACGAACACCAGCCGCCAGTCGCCGAATTGGGCGACGAACCCGGCGGCGGTACGCGCGAGCATGATGCCGACGAGCAGGCCGCTCATCACCGTGCCCACCACCGAACCGCGTTCGTGGTCGGCGGCCAGCGACGCGGCCATCGGCACTACGATCTGCGACACGGCCGAGGTCACCCCGACCAGCGCGACCGCGGCGTACAACGGACCCAGCGAAGGGGCGAGGGCCGCTGCGAGCAGGGCAACGGCGCTCAGTCCGAGAAGCACGGTCACCAGTCGACGCCGTTCCAGTACGTCGCCCAGTGGCACGAGCAGGGCCAGCGAGATCGCGTAGCCGATCTGCGAGGCGGTGACGACCAGGCCGCCGGCACCCTCGGTGACTCCCAGCGCGCGGGAGATGACCGGCAACAGCGGCTGCGCGTAGTAGATGTTCGCCACCGTCGCGCCGCACACGACGGCCAGCAGGAGAACTGTCGTGCGGCGCAGTGGTGGCCGGGCGGCGGCACCGCCCGACCCGGATTGTGGATCGTTCATGCCAGAATCCTCACACCGGACACGATGCCAGTCAAGGCATTCTGGATTGATCGATCCAAAGGTGGTGAGGGTCACCCGACCCCACCCGCCCCGGTCGCCGGTCACGCAGGGGCATCGATAAGGGTTACGGAGCGCGTGGTCCAGAATGGAGGAGAAGGGCAGCGCTTCCCCGTGCCGAAGCGTTCGTTTCACGACACAGGAGGTCCATGTGCCGTCCGCCGGGCGACCCCGCGCCTTCGACATGGAGGCCGTACTTGAGGCCGCGATGCTGCTGTTCTGGGAGCAGGGGTACGAAGCAACCTCGATGTCGCAGTTGCGTGCGGCCACCGAGCTGTCCTCGGCGAGCCTGTACGCCGCCTTCGGGTCGAAAGAGGGGCTGTTCCAGCGGGTCGTCGAGCACTATGTGAAGGGTCCGGGCAGCGCCACCGACATCGTCGCGGACGAGACGATAAGTCCCCGTGAGGCCATCTCCGGCCTGCTGCACGGCTCGATCGATATGCAGGCCGACCCGTCACACCCTGTCGGCTGCCTCATCGCCTTGTCCGGCACCATGCGGGCGCCGGGGGAGGATCATGTCGGCATGCGTGCAGTTGTCGCGGCACGCCGACGAGCCGACCGGATGCGCATCAAGAGGTGCGTGGAACGGGGAGTCGCCGCCGGTGAACTCGATACCGACACCGATATCGACGGGATGACATCCATGATCCACGGCTTCCTTCTGGGCATCTCCACGCAGTTGCGAGACGGAGTGACCGCGACGGCCCTGCACACAGCGGCCGACATGCTGCTCTCGAGACGGTGACGTCGGCGCGGCCGTCGTCCCGGGCGGTGGCGGTGAGGTCGCAGGTGACGACGCCGACGTCATCGGTCGTCACCCCGCCGGGGCCGGCGGTCACCTCGTCCGCGTCTGGGCACCGACTTCAGCCCGCTCCGCGGCGACGGCCCGGCGGGAGCCGACGGCTACAGCCAGGCGGCATGACCTCTCGCCCTACAGGCGGGCCGGGAGCAGGGTGATCCTGGCGCTTGTGGCCCAGGTACAGGTTGAACGGAGCCACACCAGCCCCTCGCGCACAGTCTCGGTCAGCCACTGGTCGTCACCGGCTTCGTCGCGGCGCACGTGCGGGTGCCCGTCCAACTCCACGAGCAGGGCGGCCCGTTACAGCCGCTCACGGGCGCCGCTCGTTGATTCGTCAGGGTCGGTCGAACGGCTCCGGAGCCTGGCGTTCTGTCACCCACTGACTGGCGCGCCGAGTACGCGTGGGCGGAATTGGATGACGGCGTCGGCCACCGAGTCGGGGTGGCTCTCCAGGAGGAAGTGGCCGCCGTCGAGCAGGACGATCTCCGCGTCCGGGGCGTCGCGCCGGAACGCCTCCGCACCAGCCGGCGCGAAGATTTCGTCGTTGCGGCCCCAGATCGCGAGGACGGGGACACGGCTCGACCGCAGCCACTCGTGCACCGCCGGGTACAGGGTGCGGTTGCTGGCGTAGTCGCCGAACAGGGCGAGTTGGGCGCGGTCGATGCCGGGGCGGGCAAGAAGCGCCAGGTCGTGCTCCCAGGCGTCGGGATCGATCAGGCTGGGGTCTGGAACGCCGTGGGTGTACTGCCACTCGACGGCTTTCCGGCCCAGAGCGGGCCGTAGCCGTGCTTCGTTCTCCGGGCTGCGTTGCGCTCCGTAGGCCCAGATGGGTTCCCAGAAGTCTGGTACGAACCCTTCCTCGTAGGCGTTGCCGTTTTGTGAGACGACGGCGAGGACCGCTTCCGGGGACGCCAGCGCGAGTCGCCAGCCGATGGGCGCGCCGTAGTCCTGTACGTAGATTGCGTAGCGGTGCACGCCGAGGCCGGCCAGGAAGTCGCGGGTTACCTCGGTGAGGGCGTCGAAGGTGTAGGTGAAGTCCGTCGTGCTGGGCGCCGACGAGCGGCCGAAGCCGATGTGGTCGGGTGCGATCACCCGGTAAGGACCGGCCAGTGCCGGGATCAGGTGGCGGAACATGTGGGAACTCGTCGGGTAGCCGTGGAGCAGCAGGAGGACGGGGGCGTCCGATGGGCCCGCCTCTCGGTAGAAGACGGTCAAGCCGTTGACGTCCACGGTCCGGTGATGAACAGCAACCACGGTAACCTCTTATTTAGGTTTAACAGGTTAGGTTATGCTGATCATGCACAGGACTGAATGACATGTCAAGGAGAGTGAGCCGTGGTCGAGGACGAGGATTTGCTGCTCACCGTGCTCAACAGCGCACCGGTGATCGACGGGCACCCCACGGACGTCCTGAGCGGGGACGGGGCGGCGGACTGGATACGAGCACTGGGCGGGTGTGGCACGAGGGGGGAGTGCGGCCCTTTGCGCCTCGTACGTGACACGCTGCACCTACTGATTCGGGGGACATCCTCAGATGTCAGCAGCCTTGCCTCCGCGCTCGACCGGGCACGACTCCGCCCTGCCGTCTCGCCCGCAGGCGTGTCCTGGCAACTGGAGGCAGCGCCTGATGAGGAGCTTGCGGTCCGCGTAGTACTCGCGTGGTCGCGCGTCACCACGGAACTCCCGCAACGGCTGCGGGCCTGCGCGAATGAGGAGTGCAATCTGTTCCTCATAGACCACAGCCGACCCGGGACTGCCCGGTGGTGTTCCATGGCAGCCTGCGGCAACCGAATGAAGGCGCGAACCCACGCACGCAAGCGGCGCTTCGAGAAGTGATCGCCCGAGCGGAAGCCGGACCGTAGCCGCCGCCGGTGCCCACACTGCGGGCTTTCCGCGAACCCCAGCAGCCCCCGGCCTGTGTGCTGGCCCACCGGGATCGATCTCACCTGGATTTCCGGTACCTCAACTACTCACGCCCGCGCCTGCCTTGCCGTCAATCGATGGCGAGCTCAAGCAGCCAGCGCATCACCGCTGTTCAGGAGGCCGGCGTGGACCTCTGCCGGGGTGCGGTAGCCGTGGGTCTTGCGTGGACGGTGGTTGAGCTCGTCGGCGATGGCGTCCAGGTCGGCCTGGCTGAACGTGCGGAGGTCCGCGGCCCTGGGTCCGAGATGTTCCGCCTCGTGCGCGGGACCCAGCACGTCCTGGATGTGCTCGACGTCCTCCGCCTGATCGTCTCGCCCTGCGCTTCCACGACGGCGCGTTCTCCGCTATGGACCTCACCGTGCGCCACCCGCGCACCGGGGTACTGCTGTGCACGGTGAAGTTCATGGTGCAGACTCTCGCCGGCGTCGGCGAACTCCAGCGTGACCTCCAGCGCGAGCTGACCTACGGCGGGCTGCGGGCAGCCGAGGCCAAGGGCGGCAAGGGCGGCCGCCGCCCGGCCATCGCGGCTGAGAAGGCCAAGGCTGTGCGCGCGGTGTATCCGGAGGGCTGGTCCATCGCCGCCGCCCCGGCCCGCGAGCACGGCGTCAGCCGCGGCGGCGTTCGTACGGCCGTTGCCGACCTCGTGCCTGAGTGCACCGCAGCTGATCGCGAGGACGCCCCGGCCGCGGAGCTGTCAGTCATCCTCGACATGCCGGGCAAGATCGCCGACATCCTCCGCACGGCCGAACTGGAGCCCGCCGAGCGGGCCGCGCCCGACCACGGCGTGACCGTACGGCGCGGCCAGGGCTACACCCTTGGCGTCAGCACCACGCCCGCGGTCCACCGCCGGCTCCTTGCTCGCCGCCAACCCCTCGACGGCGTCCGAGGTGTCCCGGCGGTCCCGGCACCGCGCAAGGCCAGCCGCGAGTACGAGGGCCGCGTCAACGCCCCCACGAGAACAGCCGAGCCGTGATCAACAACTTGGCGTTGACCGCCTTACCAGTCCCAAGTCCGCCGCACAGTCCTATCGTTGGCCGATGCGTGCACACCCTATTGACCGCCCGGCCGATCTCGACGTGGTCCGTGAGTCCTATGACCGCGTGGCCGACAACTACGCCCACATGGTGGTGACCACGGGAGTCGGCGACATCCGTCGCCATCCCTGGCTCAAGGCGGCGATCGACGCCTTCGCCGACACCGTGAGCGGGCTCGGGCCTGTCCTCGATGTCGGCTGCGGACCCGGAACGGTGACCGCCTACCTCGCCGAACGCGGACTCGACGTGTCCGGGGTGGATCTCTCTCCTCGCATGATCGAGAACGCGCGCCGTCTTCATCCGCAATGCCGCTTCAGCGTCGCCTCCGCCACCGATCTCAACCTTGGCGAAGCGTCCCTCGGCGGCGTGCTCGGGTGGTGGTCACTGTTCAACCTGCCCCGTGACGTCCTTCCCCAGGTTCTCGCCCTGTTCGCCCGCGCGTTGAAGCCAGGCGGACACTTCATCATCGGCACACACATGGGCAACGAAGACGCGGTGCGCACCGAGGCATACGGGGGCGTACCCGTTCGTTGGACGACACACAAATGGCGGCCGGAACAACTCGTGGAGCTGATCGAGCAGGCCGGCCTGCACCTGGTCGCCGAACTCCGGCTCCCTCCGGAGGAGTACAGCGGGCCGGGTCTGGTCGTCATGGCCAAGCGCCCCAGCTGACGATCAGGCGTCGGAAGCGGCACAGGATCTCCTGCCGGAACCCATCATCCGGCGCCTACCGCTGTTTTCCGTTCGGATGCTGTGGGCGCGGTGGATGAGTCGGGAGGCTAGGACCTTGCCCCTGCCTGCGGCAAGAACCTCCTGCCGGGGCCCTGCCGCAGTCTCGGCGCGAACCGGGTGCCGCTTGTGCCGGTGGGGTCACCGCATGAGGACGCCGCCGTTGATGTCGTAGGTGGCACCGGTGATGAAGGCGCCCGTATCGCCGGCGAGGAAGCAGACGAGGTCGGCGACCTCAGTCGGCTCGGCGATACGGCCGACGGGGATATCGGCAGCGAGCTCGGCCATCTTCTGCTTCCCGATGGTGTGCACCATGGGCGTTTCGATCATGCCGGGCGCGACCGCGTTCACGGTGACGCCATGGGCGGCGAGGTCGAGGGCGAAGTTGCGGGTCATGGCGATGAGCGCGGCCTTGGACACGCCGTAGTGGACGCTGGTGGGGCGGGCCTTCTGGCCGGACAGCGAGGCGATGTTGACGACGCGGCCGAAACCGCGCGTCCGCATGCCCTCAGCGACAGTGCGGGTGAGGAAGAAGGAGGCGCGGACGTTGACGGCGAACACGGCGTCCCACTCGGCGGGCTCGATCTCCCACAGCCCGTTCATGGGTGCCATCGCCGCGTTGTTCACCAGGATGTCGATCGTGCCGAGGCGTTCAACGGCCTCGCGGTGGGCTCGATCGAGTTGAGTGAGGTCGGCGAGGTCCGCGGTGATAGCGACGGCGCTGTCGCCGATGCGCGTCGCGGTGTGTCGATTGGCCTCGCTGTCCTGGTCCAGCAGGGCCACCTGCGCTCCGGCGTTGTGGAGGGTTTCGGCGACGGCGGCGCCGAGGCCGCCCGCGGCGCCGGTGACCAGCGCGGTCCTGCCCGACAGGTTGATGGTGGTCATGCTCTGCTCCCTGGCGTCTCAGTTGGTGGCGAAAAAGAGTTCGTGGCCGATGCGCGCATCGATCTCCAGGAACTTCCACAGCGGGAAGTCGCCGACCTGCCCGGTGCGCACTATCTGGCACACGGCCTGGACGGCGGTCAGGTCGGGCGCGTCGGCGAGCACGTAGGAGACCGGTTCCCGTGCGCCGGTGCCGACTTGGAGTACGTCCTCGTCGAGGGTGCCGAGCACGGTGATGCCGAAGCGCTCGCCGAGCCGGTCAAAGGCGGGTGGGAGCGCGCGGAAGACACGAGCCTGCTCCTCGGCGGGGGCCGCGTAGAACTCGCGGGTCACCCAGAGGCGGAACAGGACGCGGAGCGGGCCGGGCGTGGACATGGTGGTCCCCTTTGTGGGTTGCGACGGTACGATTCGTAGAGGAACTTCGAACTGTAAGAAGACTATCTAATAGTTAGAGAGTTATCTACATGGTACGTGTCGCAGACTCATCGGGTTCGGCCCCCGCCGACTCGGACCAGCCGGACGTCGCCGACATCGCACTGGATGCCGTGTTGCACGCGGTGGCCGATCCGCTGCGAAGGCACATGCTGTCGCTGCTGGCCGAGCACGGGGAACTCACCGCTGCGGAGATGGATCTTCCGGTGACCCGGGCGACCGGCAGCTACCACTGCCGAATCCTGCGGCAGGCAGGATGGACACACACCCGCGTGCGTGGGCGGGAACGCTACCTGTCGCTGCGTCGGCGGGATCTCGACGAGCTCTATCCGGGGCTGGTGGACGCGGTGCTCGCCGCGGACGGAATCGAGCGGAAACGCTCGCGATGAGCAGTGAGGGGCGAGCTTCCCGGCCGTACCGGGCGAGGGCGGTGGCCGCACCCTCGCGTGTGGTGCGTTGCCGGTGCGGACTTTTCGATGTGCCCTCCCCGAACGCCACATCCCGCACATGGCGCAGCGCCTCGATCTCCCGGTGCCCGCGGACCCGCCGCGCCCGCTCGGCGGCGTCACACGTCGGCCCGACCGCCGCCGCCCCCGCGGATGACAGGTAGTGCCCCCGCCCACTCACCCCAACCGGGTTACCGGTCTCCGAAGTCCCCGGCCTGGGCGGTCTGTTGTGGCCCAACGCCCTGGCGCCGCTACGGCCGTCCTCGATGGCCGGCCGGTCGTCCTGCCCGGCAGCGGGGACAGGACGCTGCGGGTGCGGGACCTGGCCACCGGGCAGCCGGTCGGCGCGCCCCTGGTCCGCTGCGCCGACGGCCTGGTCGCGGTCGCGGTGGCGGTGCTGGACGGCCGTCCGGTACCCGCCACGGGCGACGGGGGCTGTTGGAGGAGATACGCCCGAAGGGCGCCCCCGCGGGGGCGCCCTTCGGGCGTATCTCCTCCAACAGCCTGGCTCACGATCGCGTGGCGGTCCGGCATTCCCTGTCGCTGCCCTCCCGCATCTGCGCGTCCATCGACTTGTTCCGGTCGTACGGGTCGACCCTCTGGCCACTTCCCGGGCCAGTCACGGCGCGCTCGGTCCTGAACTCGGGGATGAAGTAGCCGGTGGCGTTGTCGCAGCCGCCGTTGGTCGTGTCCGCCTTGTAAGAGACCAGGGAGAACGTTCCCGGCTCGGTGACCACCTTCTCCGGGTTGTCCCAGCTCATCACGATCTCGCGGCGTACAATGGTGCGCGCGACCTCGTCGCTTCCCGCCGCGGCGCGCACGACCGGGTAGACGTACGTGACATCGGCAGTCACCTTGAGTGCGCGGCGCTCCCCTTCCTGGTACGTGATCAGGCCCCGAGTCTTCACCACGTTGCCGACAAGCCGCACCTTCGCCGTCGTGAAGCGGCTGAACAACAACAGGGGATCACTTTGCCGACTGGGCGCACGGAACGCGGTGGCCAGGTAGTCCTGGACGTCGCGTTGATGCGGATTGATCAACGCGATCGCCTTCCCTGGGCGCTCCCCACGCAGCACACCGGGATCCAGGTTGGCCCCGGTAAGGAAGTCCTGCGTCCGGACGAGGGCCTGTGCGACCTGCTCCTGGCTCATCCAGCCGGTCGCCCTCGCCTCAGGCAGGTGGATCCCCTCCGCGCCATTGCCCCATCGCTCGGCAGGTGCCCCTCTGAACGGCTCATCGACGGTGGGCAGCTGAGCCGGTCCGTCCGCCGCATTCGGCCCACCCGGACGGTCCGACTCCGCGGCGAGCGGCGCCTTCCCACCACCTCCGCCGCCGAACCAGCCCGCCACTCTGCCCGGGTCCGCTGCCACGACCAGCAATCCGACCACGACCAGCACACCGACCACGTACCAGACTGTGCGCCGTTGACGCCGGGCCGGCTGGTAAGTCCGCCACCCTTGCGGCCGGCCGCGCTCCTGCTGCAGCTGCCGCGCCACGATCCGGGCCCGCGCTGACGGCTCCTCCGGCGCCCCCGAAGTCCCCGCCTCAGCTTCCTGCAGGAAGCGTTCCCACTCCTCGTCCGGTATGGACGCCCCGCCTTTGTCCACGATCCCTTCCCTGCTTCTCTCCTGTCCCCTCTCAGGGACGGCCATCGCCGTGCACCACACGGCTCTGCCACACCATGACGCACCCAAGCTCCGCGTTCCGGCCCCTGGGGACCGCCACGGCCAAGGCACGTTCTCCAGTAGCGTTCCTCGCTGAGGCGACGAAGCCCCGGGTCTGGGTCTCGTTCCTGGCGGGGGCGGACGGGTATGGCCTCACTGAAGTGCCGGGTGGCACAAGTAATCTCATTCCCGGGCCGCCCGGCCGATGCGGCACCGTTGGTCAGGCGTACCTTCTATGCGTACGGATTCCTGAGCACCGTCGGTAGCGGACCGTTGATGAGGTCATCGTCCAGCGGAACACCAGTGAGGTGGCTGAGGACGGCCCAGATCTCGTCGAAGCCGTCATCGCCGTAGGGACGAGCGCTCGCCCTCCTCCGGAAGTCCTCGGCAAGGCTCAAAGGAGCATCCTTCCCGGGAATAGGTTCGGGTAGGCCGAGATCGAAGTGCTCCAGGATCTCTCCGTCCCTCAAGTGCTTGACGAAAACTCCCCCCTTGGGGTTCCGAAAGTAGTGGATAGCGTCAGTTCCGGCCGAGAGGCGCTTGAGCAGACCCGTATCGAACCCTTCAGGCTCCCAGGCGATTTCCAAGCAGAACGACCAGGAGCCTGCGAGCCCGACGCGCAAGACAGACCCGATGTCAGGAGGGCTGTCGAACTCTTCATCTGCCTGTTCCCTCGTCATGGTCCGGGCCTGCGAAGAATCCGCCTCGTAAAGCCTCAGAACATCATCCGGAGTACGTCCCCGCACGAGGTTGAAGCACACCAGATCTTCGTACGTCCAACCCAATTCATCAGCTAAAATCATGGTGCGCCTTGTCGTATTGAATTTGATTTTCTGCGTCTTGTGCGGCTCACCCGGATTGAGGCGAGCCACACAAACGACTGTGTGCGCAGCGGCTTTGTGAGCGTCAGACTTGCTTACTGGATCAGCTCAATGTGCGGATGGCCCGGGGATGCCGGACAGGCGTGGAGTTGCAGGTCGTAGCCGCCGGCGATGTCGATGAGAGTGAAGTTCGCGGGCGGGGTGCCGAGGAGGAGCGGAGTCGGGTTCGTCCGTTCCTCCTCGGGGGCCCAGCTCTCGCTACTGGAGTCCCATTCCGCAGACGCGATGGTGAGGAGCGGCATCGCCTCGGTGCCGCATTCCGGGCAGGGGCGGGGCATGGGGTCGGTGAGGCCCCAGCGGGTCCAGCCGCCGGTCTTCCAGCCGGGGGAGTGGGACAGCATGTTCAGGTAGAACTCCTGCGGGGCGACGTCGTACGAGCTGTCCCACGCGGATCCGGCCGCCTCCCACCGGCTCAGGTCGCCCAGCTGATCCTGCAACTCCTCGCTCAGCTGCATGGGGTTGGGGTACTCGGTGACCTGCTCTGGTGCGAGCAAGCACGGCTCCGGGAGGTACCAGTCGAACTGGATCACGGGCGGCTCGGGCGGTGCGTCGAGCACGTCGGTGACGGTGGCGGAGGACCGCCGGAAGAGGGCGGTCCGGGGGTGTGCCTCCATGTGGTCGAAGGGGCACCACAGGACTTGGAGGAGATCGGCGTCGGGAGGGCTGCTCGGGAGAGGGACGTCGCGGGCGTAGAGCTGGGCCACGGGCAGCATGGGGATCGGGCCGTCGAACCACGGGCGGCCCTTTGCGATCCTCCGCGCGGTCTCCCGCTCCTCAGGCATGGCCGCGGGTGCCTGGGGATCGCGGAGCTGCCGCTCGGCCGCCGCCGCGCGGCCTCGGCGCAGGAGCCGGATGTCGTCCGGGGAGTGCACCACGCTCGCCGTGCGACTGTCGTGCGGTCCTTCGCAGTGGGGCCACGGTTCGTTGGCGGGCCACAGCAGCGGCCCGCCAACGGAGCTGTCGTGCACGGACGGAGACCCGGGCCGCGGGTGCAGCCGGGTCGCCGTTCGCGCCAGCGGGGCTAGTTGAGGGAAGAGCGAGGTCACGTCAAGTGGCCGCGGCGGGGTGGTGAAACTCATGCTGACTCCCGATGGCGCGAACTGGTTGATCAGTTACCGAGGTTGAGCAACCCGGTGTTGCCCTTGGTGTTGGGGACGTAGACGTTGGGGAACAGCTCCTCAGTGGCCCCGTTCGCCCGTTCGATATTAGCCTTCATCGTGACTCCCACCGGGATCGTGCTCGTCGCGTCCTTGTAGACGGGCGTCACCTGGTAGAAGATCGCGTCGTCCGCTCCGAAGAGGCCGACATCACCCTTGATCATGTTCTGCGCCATGGTCTCGTAGGTCCGCATGCTGGGCGTGCCGGTGTTCATCCCCGACTGCCAGCAGGGGACGAGGTTGTTCTGACCGCCGTCCCTGATCTGGCCCTTTCCGCCGAGGATGTTCGCGATCAGGTGGCACCGGGCCTGCGAGGAAGTGGGCGGGTTGTCCGTGTTGAACTTCTGCGCGTCCCTCCAGCCTGTGATGTCACCCGAGGCAGCGGTGCCCTTGACCGTCGCCCTGCCCAGGCACGCCTGCGCCTGGGTCGGCCGGGCGCCGGCCAGGCCGATCGGGGTGATCGTCTTGTTGACGTGCGGGACCGGCTCGGCACTGTTCAGGATCCATCCGTCGCCGTTGGGAAGCGAACCGGCCGGCGTGGTGTTCAGGCAGCGGCCGTGCGGGCCGGTGTCCGGCGTGGTGAACTTCACCTCGAACTGGTCGGCGTCGATCACTCGCTGGTCCGCGAAGCCCTCGGTGAGCTTGGCCTCGGCGAACTGCTGGTCGGCGGCGGAGACATGGGCACGCACACAGGGCCGGGTCCGGTCCAGATCGCGGCTTTCGCCCAGTACGTACGTGTCCCATTCGCGGTTGCCGAGGTTGGGGATCACCTCGACGCACTGGGCGCCGTCGGTTCCCCCTTCCTTCGCCTCGGCGAAGGGGAACTCGCCGCAGGTGTCGGTGTCGACGAGCTCCGGCAGCCCATCGAAGCCTCCGCAGGTGCGGCCCTTGCGGTCGGCCACGTCGCTCGTTGACCGGGTCAGTGGCTTGCCCTTGCCCCAGGCGTCGTTGAGGTTCTTCTGGGCCCACTGGTAGGCGGCCACGGCGCCGCCCGGGTCCGAGCTCTGCGCGCTCATCGGCACGACGGGCATGATCGAGGGGACGGCGCAGCCGGCCGACGAGGTGCCCCCGACCGCATCGTCACAGCGGATCTTGCGCGGATTGTCCCACGATGCATTCGGGTCGACGGCCGTAGCGCCCGGGGACGTCACGTACAGCTTGTACGAGGTGTTGAACTCTGCGACGGCGCCCGCCGCGGGGGCCGAGGAGTAGGAGACGGAGCCGGTAACGGACTGCCCCACAGTGAGGGCGCCGCCGTACCAGGGCGCGGTCTTCGTTGCTGTGCAGCCGGTCGTGCAGGAGGCACGGAACTTGGCGTTGAGGGCGGTGACATCCCCGCTCGCACCAGTCATCTTCACGGTGACCTGCTCGTCCCACGTCTTCTTCTTCGCGGACAGTGACGCATCGGTGGAGATTTCCAGGGTGCCGCGCCCGATCTCCTTGGCGTTGCCGTCGCGCAGGGTGTAGAGGACGTTCACCCCGGTCACGCAGTACCTGAAGCGTTCGTACGAGTAGCTGCCGGGATTGGTGATGTCGCAGCTGCCGGCGGCGAGCGGCCGTACCGAGGCGAGCCGGGCCGAGGCAAGCCGGGCCGGGGAGGGGCGGGGAGGGGCGGGGCTGACGCTCACACAGGCGTTGACGGCGCCCACCCGGCGCTCCTTCGAGCCTGCCTTCGTGGGCTCGCAGCGTTCCCCGGACTCCTTCGGGAAGGAGCTGGTCTCGGTGGCGGGGGTTGGAGCGTCGGGCCGGTCGGTCTGGTCCACCTTGCCGATCTGCCGCGGCTTCTCGTCCGCGTCCTGTCGCACCGGGGCCATGCCCGTCGTGGTGAGCCCCAGCGTCACCGCGGCCAGTACGGCGAGTACGGTCGACCGGGCACGTCTTCGGGCTGCGCCTCTGGGGCGTATCTCGTGCATGTTCGTCAGATCTCTCTTCTTTGTCTTGGTGGAGGGGGCGGCGGATATACCGGACATGCGGTGCCCCCGGGCAGCGGTGGACGGGCTGCGCCCGACCGCACAGGCCCTAACGGAAAATGCCGAAGACTCACGGCCCCACATCTCCGTGGAGGCGTGGCGAAGCGGACATTGCTCACGTGGTGAGCGCATGGCTGCGAAGGCCGGCGCTCACCACGTCGTGCATGCAGTCCAGTTGGTCAGGAAGCGCTGGGCCACATGGCGGGCCCGGCGGCCAGGGTGCCCTTGCCATTGCCGGTGTAGAGGTGCAGGCTGCGGTCGCTCCAGCGGGCGGCGATGTCGGCCTTACCGTCGCCGTTGAAGTCGCCGCCGAGCAGGGCGCGCATATTGCGCCAGGACTTGTCGTACCAGAGGTCAGGGGCGCGGGTGACGGTGCCCTGGGCGTTGCCGGTGTAGAGGCGGAAGCCGCCGTCGGGGTCGGTGGCGACGATGTCGTCTCTGCCGTCGGTGTTGAAGTCACCGCTGGACAGGATGCGCATGCCGTCCCAGGACTTGTCGTACCACAGGTCGCGCTTGGCTCCGCTGAGGGTGCCGTCGGCCTTGGTGGTGTAGGCGTGCAGCGAGCCGTCACCCCACACGGCGGCCAGGCCATCTCGTCCGGAGTCATCGGCGCGGTAGCGCACGATCTGGGACATCCCCTTCCAGGACTTGTCGTACCAGACCTCCACGCGCGGCTTCAGTTTGCCGTTGGGGGTGCCGGCGTAGAGGAAGAGCTGGCCGTCGTCGCCGCGCGCGATGATGTCGCCCTGGCCGTCGCCGTTGAAGTCGCCACCGATGATCTGCTGGTAGCCCTTCCAGGTGCCATCGTGGGTCCACAGCTCGCGGCCGTACTGCAGGGTGCCGTCGGGCTTGGCGTAGAAGGCGTGCAGGTTGCCGTCGTTCATGACGGCGGCAACATCGGTGCGGCCGTCGCCATTGAAGTCGGCCGAGGTGATCACGTCGCTGACATTCTGGAACTTCGTCGTCAGACGCACTGTCTGGATCCAGTCGGCAATGTCGTCGGTGCGGGTGATGAGAGCGCCGGTACGCTTCTCGTCCTCATGACCGAAGCAACCGCCCTGCCAGGAGCGGCTGCTGACCCCGGTGAGCTCGTAGGTGCTGTCGTGCTCGCGCAGGATGGGGCCGCCGGTGTCGCCGGCGCAGATGGCGGCGCCGTCCGAGGTGCCGGCGATGCTTACCGAGGTGTCCTGCAGCTTCTGCAGGGAGAACTGGGCGCTGTGCAGGCGGTCGGGCACCCACTGGTCCTTGGTACGGCCGTAGCCGCTGGCCGTGAGGCTCTCACCCTGGCGCGGGGCAGTAGTGCCGAGGGTGGCGGGGGTGATGCCGGTGACGGGGCTGGCGAGCTTGGCCATGACCAGGTCCCGGTCGCTGCGGGGGACCAGGGCGACGACGTCCGTGACGCTGCCGCCGCCTTGGGTCATGTCCGTGCGGCCGATAGTGGCGGTGGTCTTCAACTTCGGCGCGCCCGCGGGGACCTTCAGGCTCTGGGCGGGGTTGTCGGCGAAGCAGCTGGCAGCGGTGAGCAGCCACTGCTCATCGATGAGCACGGCCGAGCAGTTGCGGATGCCGCCAATGTCGAGGTTCGCCGCGGGGTAAGAGCCGTCCTTTGCGGCTGCGCCTACCACTGCATTAGCGATCGGAGCAGTTATCAGACTGGCTGTGATGGCGGCAGTGGCACATAGTGAGGCAAGGCCGATGCGAGAGCGTCTGGCACGCATGTCGATGTTCCTGTCTACGAGCGATTTGGCATTGAGTGAAGGGGCTTGCGTGAAGTCAGTCCGAGGGCGCCGAGCTCTGCAGGGGGGGCCAGCGGCTGGGCTGTACGGGGCCACGGTGCTTCATGACATTCGAACGCCGCGGACCCCGGGGACCAGCACGGCTCACTTGCGGTGCATTTCCTTCGTGATCGGAAGCGCGACACTTCACTAATCGAAGGAAATGCATGACGTTCTGCTTTTCACGCAAGGATGTTGAGGGCGGCCTGGTGCATGTTTCGATTGCTTAAGAAAAAATCTTTGTGATGGGGGATATGACGTCTTCGGCTACTTCTTCGACCTTTCGGATAACCGGCTTCACGGCGGAAGCGACCTTCCCCGCGCCTCGCGTCATGACCTGCAGTGCTTGGCGGCCAATGGCAGTGACGAATTCCCCGCTCGTGAAGCCGTGCTCGATACCGGTGGCGATGGCGCTGATGCCGGCGGCTGCGAACGAGATACCGAAGCAGACTGCGGAGATGCTGCCGAGGACCGGAGCTGCCGGCCAGAACACGCACGCGACCGCGAATCCGGTACCGAGGAGCCCTGTTGCCACACTCACCGTGTCGGCGGTGTCGGCCCACCACTTGGGATCCTTCCACCAATCCTTCTTACCGGATTCGGTCCCCTTCGGGTTAACCTCGTCGTTGGTCCCGGAATCAGAGGGGTTGCGCTTGTTGTCCCGGTCCTTTTGCGACTCCTGCGCAGCCTCCCGGGCGGCCTTCTCCAGCTCAGCTGCCCGCATATCAGCAGCCGTCTTGAGGGCCTCACTGGCGGCGACGGCCGCAGCCTTCGCGTCTCGGCCGGCGGTGACTGCGGACTGGCGCGCGTTGGCAGCGGACGCACTGGCGCTGTAGGAAGAGGCGAGAGCGCTGCGGGCGGCATCGATGGCGCGGTTCGCTGAGTAGTTCGCCGAGCGGGAGGCGCTTCGGGCGGTGGCGGCCGCGTTCTTGGCCTTGTCTGCCGAGGCTTTCGCGTCGGCGGCCGACTTGTCGGCCGCTTGAGCGTTGTTCCGGGCCTCGTCGGCGTAGCCGCGGGCGGCATTGGCGGAGTTGATCGCCTTTTGAGCCCACTGCTGGGCCTCGGCGGCCTTGCCACGGGCTTCCTTGGCGACCTTGGTAGCCAGTGCTGCGTCCTGCTGGGCTTCCTGGGCGATCTTGGCCGCGGTGGCGATGGACGCCTTCATGGCGGAGGCATGGCACAGGGAGTCGAAGTCGAGCTGCGCGGCGAGGTGTTGGATGGAGTCGACGAATTTCCGGCGCATCCACGCCGGCCCTTCCGCGGCGACGTCGGCGTATGCCTTGGAGTAGGCGCCTCCGTGGGCGATGATCGTCAAGGTGGTGACGGCGTCGTCCTCCTCGACCGCTGCGGGAAGGTCGACGTCGAAGAACTTCTGCAGTGCTTCCGGCGTGTCGGTGTCGATTGCCTTGTTGCATGCGGCGGTGACCGCCTTGCCGGGCTTGGTGGACAGGACGCGGAAGATGTTGACGCGGTTTTCCATCTCCCGGGCCTTGATCACACCGGAGGTGTTGAAGTCACCCGTGGGGCGGTCACTGGCCAGCGCGGTTGCCGCAGCACTTGCGACGGCAGGCTCGGAAACCTGTGCCATGAACAGGGTGGTTTCCCGATCGTCCTGGGAGGCAGCGATCTGCCGGTCGAGGTCGATCCAGGACAGGATGTCGTCGTCGGTCCCGGACAGGGCGAAGCGGGCGGCCTCACGGGTCCAGGTCCCCTTGGTGTCCAGCAGTCCTACGGCCGCCTTGCGCCCGAGCGTCGCGGCGACGCTGAGATCGTCGCGCGCGAGTGCCTGTTCCGCTTTGGTGATGAGGTCCTTGATGGCCTGGTCGGTCTGCTGCTCCTGGGTGCGCTTGTTCGCAGTGGCCGCGCGGTCGGTCGCATCGATCTTCGCGAGGACTGCAGCTTCCTCTAGTCCTTGCTTTCGGTCCTCCTCCAGGCGGGCCATTTCCGCCTCGCGGGCCTTCTGCTCCACCTTGATGGCATCCTCGACGGCCTGGGTGGCGGTGTTGGCTGCCTTGACGGCTTCCTCGGCGTAGGCGGTGGACTTGTTGGCGAAGTCGACTGCCTGTCCGGCGTACTTGACTGCCTCGTCTGCCGCGTCGGCGGCCTTCTCCGCGTGCTCGGCGGCGGCATTGGCGGCCTTGTGGGCGGTACGTGCGTTTGTCGCGGCGGCGCTGGCCAGGGCCTGGGCCCGAGAGGCGGCGTTGGTGGCCTGGTTCGCGGCGGATGAGGCGATCGCAGCTTGCCGCTTGGCCTCAGCTG
This sequence comes from Streptomyces sp. x-80, assembly GCF_046549095.1. NCBI lineage: Bacteria > Bacillati > Actinomycetota > Actinomycetes > Kitasatosporales > Streptomycetaceae > Streptomyces > Streptomyces sp. x-80. Next base: position 241,953 of record NZ_JAJPWM010000014.1, on the reverse strand, counting down.
CCTTCGACTGGGCCGCACCTGCCGAAGCGGCTGCTTGGGCGGAGGCATTGGCGGCGGCGGAGGCGTTGCGCGCAGCGGACGCAGCCGACTGCCCGGCGCTGGCTGCCTGGTCCGAGGCTATGGCCGCCTGATCAGCGGCTGCGGCCGCGGAGCGAGCCTTGGCTGCCGCATTGCGGGCGGCGATGGCGGCGTCCTTGGCCTGGCTGGTCTTCGAGGCGTCCTTGGACGCGGCGATCGCGGCGTTGTAGGCGCGCGATGCGGCGGATCCGGCCGCGGATGCGGCCTGCGAGGCGGCGGTGGCGGCCAGGGAGGCCCGGCGCGAGGCGGTGACTGCGGCGGTGGAAGCACGGATGGCGGTCCGGGCAGCGGAGGCGGCGCCGCTGGCGGCGGCGGCGGCCTTCCGGGCAGCGTCGGCCGACAATTGGACGTTTTCCTTCGCCTTCTCGGCCTGCGACTTGGCTTCCTCGGCCGCTTTTTTGGCATTTTCGGCGGCTGTGGTGGCCCGTTCGGAGGCTTCCACAGCCAGGTCGGTCTTCTCGCGGGTGAGCTTGGCCTCGTGCGTCACAATGGCGACGAGCTGGTCGATCGTGGCTGCTTCCTGGTCCCTTGCCCGTGCGATGTGCTGGCCGGTGTCGAGATACCACTGGACGTCGTCCGCAGTGCCGCTCAGCGCGCGGTTCGCGTACTTTGTCACCTCGGGGCCGGCAGTGTTGAGACTGCGGGTGATCTCCACGCGCAAGTCTTCCAGCCGGGCCTCGTACTGGCCGGCGGTGAGGAACTTCTCCAGAGCCTGGTCCGTCTCGGCGTTCAGTGCAGCATTGCCCTCCCGCTTGACGGCAACACCGCCGGTGTTCATCACGGCGAGGGTCGACACCCGCATGTCCTCGGTGATGGACGAGCGGTACCCATCTTTCACAAAGGCGGCGATGGCATCGTCACCGGTCTTCAGGGCCTCGTCCGCGTCCCGACGAGTCCCCTTGCCGCCGTGGGCGAGGTAGGTGAGAACGGCGACTCGGTTGTCCTCCAGCGTTGCCTTGGGCAACTGCTCGGTGAGGAACACGGTGATGTCCTTGTCGGTGCCACTGAGGGCGTAGGCGGCGGCCTCCTTGACCGCCTTTCCGCCCGTGACCCATGCCTTGACCGCTTTGGCCCGGTCCGTATCCGGCAGGGCCAGGGGAACTGTGTCCGCGGTCTTGCCGGCGGCCCGGGCTGGCGTAGTAAACAGCAAGGGCGTCGACGAGGCAGCCGCAGTGGCCGCTACGGCGGCGACGAAACGACGACGGTTCCAGAACGTTGTCTGCACGAAAAAACCTTGTCTAGTCATGGCCGTCAGAAAGAAGACTGAGCATCACCGGGTTCTGCCGTCCAGCGTCAGCAGAACCCGGTGGCCAAAAATGCCCGCAGTGGTCGCCGGAAAGGACTGCCAGTGGCTGCATGGATCTCCCTGACCGCGCCGCCACCGTACGCAGATCAGCAAAATGCACACTGCGCCACCGGAGAGAGTAGAGCGCGTCCTATTTCTTGGTCGATATCTCTACCAGCGTGTGATTGTCGCCGCCGGTATCCGCAGTCTCGCCTACCGGAGTCCACGTGTTCTTCCTGATGTCGAACGACTTTTCTTCACCGGTATCTACAACGGTCATATCCACGGTGGTTTGGTAGTCATTGCCCTTGAAGCCGAAGACCTGCGGTATTTCGAGAGTCAAGTAGCCCGAGTTCCCCGTGACGCGAAAGCAGACCTTTTCATTCTTCCGAGACCAGACCTCAAGGAGTCCCTGCTCGCTTACACAGGAAGCGAGCGTAATGTGTCCGTCCCCTCGCTTCAGCGTTATGCCCTTTTCGGCAAAAATCTTGTCGGCGTTCGGGTAGTTGAAGTCTTCCACTGCGTACGGCATGTCATCTCCCGCGGGCTGCTCATTCGGCGCAGCGCGAGATTCCCCGGGAATGGCCTGCAGCAAGGAAAGCGCAAGCACGGAAACGAAACCACTCAGCAACCCAATTCTTGCCAGTCGGCGCATTGTTCTCTTTCTGAAAGCTCGTCGAGTTGCTGCGGGCTTACCCACCAGGTGGTGCGTCACCCCCCACCGCGGGCTGGCACCCGCAGACTCACAGGTTGATCACCGGCCAATGAGTATCAATGAAAGGCAAAAGAAGATCCATCCAGTAATGAGCGACATGACGCGCAAAACGGTCATTTTTGCTGTGAGGTATGCCACCATTAGTCATGGTTGTTGCCGTCTGCATTAAAAGATTTGTAAAATCTCTACGAGGATTGCTTCTGGGGGCTCGACCTGTCCAGGCGACCGTCTCTCAGCGCGGCGAGTGCGCACGCCCGGCGGCGCAGCAACGCCCGCGACAAAGCCGAACGGCGGACGGATCTTGCGCGCCATTCATTTCCACCTGACGGATAGCCGGATGCCTCCTGGGCGGCGGGCGTCTGACACAGCTCCAGTCATCGCCAGGAGGAGCCCCTGTGCTGACGCGAGCAAGCGACCTTGTCGTCGGTCCCGTAGCGCGACGAGATCGGTCTTCTTGTTGGCGTCAACATCCTCGAAACCAAGGTGACCTTCGCCGAGCTGGCCAAGAAAGTCGGCAGCCAACGCTCGGGGCTGACGCTGCGACGGAAGAGGCCCCCGAGCGCTGACAGCGCTGCAAGCCCACGTACGGCGGCTGGCCTGCTCACGCAGGAGATCCCCAGTCGAGCGATGGGTCATAGGCGCCGGGTGGGACATGGAGACCTTCGGTGTCGTAGTCACCGAAGCGCAGGACATTGTCACGCCGGTGCGGGCTGATCACAGCGAGATCCTCGCCACACACGCTCCACCCCTCGGCAGCCATCTGCCGCAGGACGGTGGTCATGTCGACCGTCGTGGAGAAGATGACACTGGAAGCCACCAGGCCGAGGAACTTGACCGTCTTCTCCTGCTGCTCCGGATCACGAGACGTGAGCAGGCCATGGTTGCCGAACGCCAGCCATTTCGTGAACCCGTTATAGGCCTCGGCCTTGTTGGTCGCCCTGCTGATCTGCTCCCGCAGTCCGGATTCCGACAAGTGCCTGAGCAGCACGACCGTACGCACGGCGCGTCCGACCTCGCGGAACACCCGGTAGACCTGGTTCTTGCGCGAGCGGTTGTTCAGCTGGCGCAGGAGCGTGACGGAGGAGACGGTGCCCTCCTTGACCGAGAGGGCGACCTGCAGGAGGTTGGGCCAGCCCTTCTCGATCAGCGCCCAGTCGATCGCGGTGCGCGGATCGGAGCTGAACAGGGCGTCGATATGCCGATAGCGCACCGCGGGATCAGGGCGGTGGAAGGTCAGATCCTGAAAGTTCCGGATACGCGGGAGCAGATCGATACCGAGGAGCTAGGCGAGTCCGAAGACCGGAAACGACTGCCCTTGCGTATCCGCATGCACCGCACCGGGCTGCACCGACGACTCGTTGGCGAGCATCGCATCGATCAGATAGACCGCTTCCAGGCCCCGCAGGGTATGAATCGGGAAAAGAGCGCGATATAGGTGTCGGCGACAAGGTGGTACGCGATCCCGCCGAAACCCCCGTAGCGAATGCTGGTTTCGGCCAGGAGGTTGTCGATGACGGTATCCATCATCGTACCGTCCACCGCCGCCACCGAACCGTCCCCCCCACTCCGTAGTGAGGTCGAGATCCGTGTAAGTGTTGATGACATCTGCCCCGGCCCTGCCGAGATTGCGGGTGGTGAAATGGCGCTGCGCGATCGCTCCGAGTTCGTGCGCGGTCACGCTGCCGCGCATATGGCGGGCGGCCTGCGCCGGGCCGAGATTGCATCCATAGGTGAACGCGGTAACTACATAACGGGACAGCGGATCCCGAAGCTTCGGGTCCGACCCGGACAACGGGCCCGGCCGGTGCCACCACCCCGTCCAGTGCGCCGCCCGCCCCAGATGATCCAGCACCGAGCGGGCCGGCAGACGCCCGGACAACTCGGCATCCACGGCCTCCGCCGAGGCGGTACGGTCCGTGCCCTTGCGCGCGTTGAGCGAGGGCACCCCCGTTAGCGGATCGGCCGTCAGGTCAGCATTGTCCGGATAGCCGTCATCCACCCGATGGACCACCTCGGTTAGGTGCTGCTTCAGACGGGCAGTGAAGCCCTGGGCGGTGGGCGGCAATCCAGCCTCCTCACAGAATGCCGCGAGCTTGGGCACGCACTCGTCCCAGGGTAGGAGCATCGTGGTCCAGTCGCCGTATTCCTCGCAGCCGATGACCGCGATATCCCCGCACCGCAGCTCCTCCACCAGGTAGGCGAAGACCATCGTCTCGAAGTGTCGGCGCACCAACTGTCCCGGGCTGGTCCTTGGCATAGACGGTCTTGAGCCAGTTCTTCGACGCGAACGACAAGTCCAACGGCCCCGGTGGCTCAACCGCGGTCCCGTCGGCGGCGTCACGAACGACCGGGGTCGGTGGGGTGTCGGAGATCATCGGGCGGGTCAGGTTCTGGTGTGCGAGCGCGTGCTCCAGGGCGTCCAGCATCGACCGGTCCTGCGAGGTCGCCACGAACATCAGCTTCCGCGCGAGCTCGAACATCGTCGGCCGGTCCGGACGGAAGAACCGCTCCACCAGCGGCGTGAAGTTATTACCGTGGTGCGCTGCCAGGGCCTCGATCTGACCGAGCTGGGCATCGAACCCGCCCGCCCGCTCGACCGCCTCCCGCGCCAGCTTCAACGCCAGCACGTCATCCAGCGAACTCTCAGCGCTCCCGCCGTTCCCGGCGGGGTCTTTCAGCACGGAGAGGACTTCCCGGTAGGCGAGGAGCAGCTGCTCGGTGACCTCCTTTTGCCGCTTCTCGATCTCCGCGAGCTCCTCCTCAGCGCGCCGGACGTGCTGGGCCATGCGCTTGCACAGCATCGTCACGAACTCATCCCGTGCTTTTGTCTGCACCTCCGCGACCAGACAGGCGAGCATGGCCGTCCGGCGCGGCTCGGTGATGTCCTTCATCTCACCCACACTCAGCACGCGGGCCTGCGCGGCCAGCGAGGCCACCTTCGCCGACGCCACCTTCCCCACCCACAGCCAGAATCACCCAGAGCATCCACGCGTTCCGCGTGTGTACGGAATTTCGACCATGTCGCCCGTCGCCCCGGCTCCTTCATCACATCGAACGCACTCCGGCACTCACCATCCGCCACCTCAAGCAAACCAGCGACGCGGGCGCGGGCCGCCCCGCTCATCCGGGACACGATCCCCGCGCAGATCTCCCCTCCACCCGCGCCCGCACCGAGGCCGCCATCCGGTCCAGGGTGGAAAACCCTGGCAGCTCCAGCCCCGCCCGGACTATCTCCTCCAACGCCACATTCACCAGATCCGCAGAGTGTGCCTTCACCGGCGCCGCCGCCTCCGTCGCCGCCACCGCGATCTCCCGCGCCCGCGCCGGATCCCGCACCAATCCGAGACATTCCCGTATCCAGGTACGGTAGTTCTCCCCCGCGCGCACACCCGCGCTCGGCATAACTTCAGTACCAAGGCCCAGACGGGCCCGTACGTGATCGACGACGGCCGCCGGGACAGTGGCCAGCGCGGCGAAGTAGCCCAGTCGCTGGCACGACTTCAGCCACAGCGCCAAAGCCAGCAAGCCCTCCGGCGACCGGGTACGCGACCGCTCCCACGCCGTCTCCTCCAGCGACGGCGTGAAAAACTCCGCCAGCTCCCGTGCCGATACCACCCGCTTGAAGCGCGGATACGCCGTCCGCTCCACCGACGCCACAGTCCGCCACTCCAAGAACCAACACCACGATCTCGGAGAAGATCATCTGACAGGCCGCCAGTCACCGGCCAGAGCTGAAAGCCCCGAACGTCAACGGAACCCACCAACGGCACCCAAGCGTAACCGCCCCACTACTCATCGCCTATGAAATGTGGGTCTCGGCCGTATCTCCTCCGGCCCCACGGGGAGACGGGTGTCGGACCTGACCACCTGCCAGGCCGTCGGAGGCCCCTGCCCAGGCACACCGACCCGGTGCGGGCGGTGGCCGCGACGGTGGTGGCCGGCCGTCCGATCGCTGTCACCGCTGGCTCCGACCGGCCGACGGGGCGGCGACGGTGGGCGATCTCCTGCCCCGGGTGGTTCGTGACGCGGCTCGATGAGCCTGTGTACGAGCGGCCGCTGGTCTGCGCACACGCAGGAAACAGCGGAGGTGACGGGGGCCAGCCAGTCGGCGCCAGCGACCGGGTGGGACCTCGACGCCGCGACCGGCTCCGCCGTCGCTGGGAACGTGATCGAGGCAATTACCGGTCGCGGCCGGGCCCGGCGCCAGGGCTGCTCGGTAGTGGCGTCGTTGCGGTGGCGCCAAGGGCAATCGTTATCAGGGGATCACATGTCGCGGGGGAGCGGGGGCGAGCGGGGGGTGCCGCTGCGCCGCCGACTCCGCTGGACTGCTCGCCCCGGAAGGGCATGGGACAACTGTCCTCCTTCCAGGAGGGGTTCGGGAAACCGCCGGAAGAGCTGGGCCGGCCTGGGCGTTTTTCGTAGTTTTTGCGTTGGACGCGACGAATGTGGATCACATAAATTCCGGTGGCGTGCTGGCCGCTCCGGGAGAGGCGGCCCGGTGCGCAGCAAGCATCAGTTGACCAAGACCCGTGGGGGTTTCCGCATGTCCAGCATTCCCGTCGCACCGCCGCCGCCCGACCAGTACCAGCCCGCTCCGCGAGCCGTTCTCCGCTCTCCTGTCGGACTCGCGAAGGCCGTCTCGATTCTGTTGGCCGTGGTCATCGTCACCGACATGTTCGCGGTGTGGGCCGGTTACCGGTCGCTCGACGTGCTGAACCGGCTCGTGTCCGACTTCGGCTTCGTCACCAGCCAGGAGATCGACAGCGCCGACCTGCGGTACCGCCTGGCCGGGATCGTGCAGAGCGCGGCGCTGATCGCGACCTGCGTGGTGTTCCTCGTCTGGTTCCACCGGGCGCGGGTCAACGCCGAAGTGTTCGCCCCCGAGTACCACGAGAAGAAGCGCGGCTGGACGTTCTGGGGCTGGATCTGCCCGGTGGCCAACCTGTGGTTCCCGCGCCGGATCGCCCTCGACATCTGGAACGCCAGCGCGGTCGAGAACCGGCGCGGCGCAGCGCTGCTCAACTGGTGGTGGGCGTTGTGGCTGATGACCGAGTTCATCGGGTGGGCGGCAGGCCGTCAGTACGCCCGCGCCGAGACTCCGGAAGAGATCCAGCGTGCCCTCGGCTCGATGCTGTTCACCGACGCCCTCGACATCGTGGCCGCGATCCTCGCGATCCTCTTCGTACGCCGCCTCACGCAGATGCAGCACGAGAAGGCCCTGTGCGGCCCGAGCGCACCGCCGTTCGTGCCGAACCTGCCCGCCTTCTAGCGGTACGACCTTTTTCGAGCCGGAATGCCGTCCGGGACCCGGGTGGGAGAGTTTCGGTGCGGCCGCCGGGCAGACCGCCGTCGAGTGCACGTTACGAAACTCCCGCTGGCTGCGTAGGTGAGAACGGAATCACCGCCAAGCCGGACAGGCGCAGGTCTTCGACGAGCTGCTTGGTCCGGGGGCGGCGCAGGACTTCCCAAGGGGGGCTTCTTCCGCCGCCTTGAGGAGCGTGGCGACTGCTTCCTCGCGGAGGCCGGCCTGTTTCTCGCCGATGGCGCGGTCGGTGGAGTGCTGGGAGCCGCGGACGGCGGAGTGGGCGGGCGCGGTGGCGGTTTCCGCGCCGGTGGCGCATCCGGGCAGCCCGTCCGGGGACCGGCCCGCGGGGCGCGGGCATTGCGGGCAGCGGCTCTGAGCAGGCGCACCGAGCGCCGGGTGATCGAGTCTCTCGTTCACCCGGCGCTCGGTTTTGCCTGGTTTCCCGGTCAGCGTCGTGGCAGGTGTCTGGCGAAGAACGTGTGGACGTGGTGCCGCACCGTGGGCACCGACACTGCCGGGGAGATCGTGCCGACCAGGTTGTTCCGGGCGGCGGCGGGGATCAGTCCGGCGGCTTGCAGCTGGGGCGCGATGACGGCGTAGTCGGTGAACACCCAGTGTGTGGCGTGGTCGAGCTGCCGTCGGCGGGTGTGTCCCCGTGGGTGGGCGAGCATGGCCGACCAGGAACGGTCGAAGCGCGCGTCGCGGAAGCCGTCGGTGCCCAGCAGGAGCAGCGGCCGGTCCACCCCGTACCGGGCGACCGGGAACAGCTCACCGTCCTGGCCGGGCTGCTCCGGCGGGTGGTCCAGGTAGCCCTCCAGGTTGACCGCCGCGCCGATGCGCCGGTCCTCGTACATCGCCTCGGCCGCGGCGGTGCCGCCGGCCGAGTGGCCGTAGATGCCCACGCGCCGCAGATCCAGCGCACGCCCGAGGTCCTGCGGCAGCGCGCGTCCCTCCGCGTCGGGATTGCGCCCGGCGGCCAGCACCGCCAGCTGGTCCAGCACGAACCGGGTGTCCGCGATCCGGGTGTCGATCATGGTGCGGAAGGTCTCCGGGCCGGGCTCTCCCCGCAAGACGGTGCAGCGGATCTTCTCCCTTTGCCCTGTCGCGCCGGGAAACTCGACCTCGCTGGTCTCGCCGGGGTGATCGATGGTCACCACCACGTAGCCGTGGCTCGCCAGCTCCTCGGCGATCCCGGTGCCGAGGGTGCGCGGGTCGACGCCTCCGGGGGTGTACAGCACCACCGGCCGCCGGACGGCCTGCGCGGGCGCGCCCGTGTGCGCATGGGTCATGGTGGCCGCCCAGTCCACCCCGCTCACCGGCAGCCCCAGGTGCAGGGGGACGTCGAGCCGCGCGAACCACTCCGCGGCCCCGGCGGTCAGCTGCGGCGCGACCGGGTGACCGCGGACGTCACGCGCCGGATAGAACACCGTGGTCATCACCTCCCGGACGGTGATGCCGCTGTCCCATGGGTCGCGCCGGGAGCGGTCGACCAGGTGCAGCGTGGTGACCCCGATCCGGTGCGGACCGGTCGGCGCGGGCAGCCGCACGGTGACACCGTCGGTGACCCGTGCCCGTGCCCGTAACCGCGCTTGTGTCTGTGACCGTGCCTGCGCCTGGGACCGTGCCCGCGCCTGTGCGACGCCGCCACCCGTGAGCAGCAGCGCGCCGGCCAGTACGGCCGACGTGGCGACGGTCCGCCGGCCCATTCCGGTGGCGCCCGCACTCCCGGGGACGCCATCGGCGCCGCGCTCCAGCGCGCCCTCTCCGCCCGTACGGCCACCGTCCTCGTCCGTACCCCCACCACCGCCGAACTCGCTGTGAAACATGGCCCTCCCCTTGTGCCGTTTTGCTGCTCATCGCTGCGACTTCTCGTGCCGCGTGACCACTCGTGCCGCTGTGACGTCGGCTGATGCTTGCCCTTGTGACGTCCGGCAACCCCCGGCTGAATGAAGCGGACATGGCGGGAATGCTGGCACCCGGCAGAGGCACGGGCAATGGTTCGGACCCCGCCCGAAACGACGGTGCAGCGCCGTGGGGGAGAGAAGTGATCCGTATCGGATGCGCAGCCGCCGACCTCGCGCGCCAGGCCCTGGTCGCGGCCCGGGAGGCGGCCAAGAAGAACGGTGGCCCCCGCGAACGGTGGCCCTCGCGAACGGCGCCCCCCCGCAAGTTGAAGAAGCGGGCCCGGACCCAGGCGGCGCGGCGGGACGACCGCGACCCGCTCGGACCCGGCACCGCGATCACCCCGATGACGGCCGAGCCGGACTTGCCGCCCCGGCCGCCGACGACAGCATCCTGGCCCGGTGGGAGAGCATCCTCGCCGCAGCCGCGCCCGGACCCGCCGGCCCCGTCCAGGCGGTGACGAAGGTCGGTCACCGCGCAAACGGTGTGCACTTCACGGCCGGGGTTCCGCGCGCGTGGCGGTGGTCGAGCGGAAGGCCCGCCGGTAGGCGGAGGGGGTGGTGTCCAGGGCGAGCCGCATGTGCTGCCGCAGGTTCGTGCCGCTGCCCAGGCCGGTCTCGGCGGCGATGTCATCCACGGGCAGGTCCGTCGATTCCAGCAGGTAACGGGCGTGTTTCACGCGGGCGGCGGCGAACCATTCAACCGGGGACAGACCTGTCTCCTGCCGGAACCGCCTGGTGAACGTCCGTACGCTCATGTGGCAGTGCGCTGCGAGGTCCTTGAGGGACAGCCGTCGGTCCAGGTGCTCCGTCATCAGCGCCCGCGCCCCGGCCGTCGATATTCCCGCGTCCTGCGGCACCGGCTGATCGATGTACTGCGCCTGCCCTCCCTCCCTCATGGGCGCGACGACGTTGTACCGGGCCACCTGATTCGCCACCGAGCTGCCGTGGTCCTCCCGGACCAGGTGCAGACACAGATCGATGGCCGCCGCACCGCCGGCGGACGTCAGGACCCCGCGATCGGCGACATACAGCGGATTGATGTCGAGGTCGACCGCGGGGAAGAGCCGCGTGAACTGATCGGCGTAGCGCCAGTGCGTCGCGGCCCGGTGCCCCTCCAGCAATCCGGCGGCCGCGAGAACGAACGCCCCGGTACACAGGGACACCATCCGGGCCCGGAGCCGGGCCGACCGCAGCGCCTCCGCGATGCGGGAGTCCAGTACGCCGTCGTCGAGCAGGTCCGGAGAGCGGGTGCCCGCAACGATCACGGTGTCGGCGTGCGCCAGCAGGGACAGGTCTCCCTGGGGCATGACGTCGTACCCGTTCGCCGTCGGCACCGCGGCGCCGTCCGGCGTGACCGTCCGTACGCGGTACGCCGCACCCGGCCCAGGTGAGGCGACCGTGGCGAGCATCTGGGCCGGGATGCTGAGGTCGAAGGCGACCACCGGCGCGATCGCGAGGACCACCACCTGATGAGGGGCTGCAACAGTCATGGCCCGATAGTTGCAGATAGTGGCCCCTGGGCCACTTCTGCCGTGCGCGTGGAGGCAAGAGACTGACGGCAGTCGCGCGGTTCCGCAGTTCCGCGGACGACATTCCTCCCCACGAAAGGTGGCGTCCCGTCATGCCCGTTCCCCCTGTCGATCCCGAGATCCAATCGCTGCTCGACACGTCCGACGCAGGGGTTTTCCCCCTCTACGGCCTGGATTCCGTCCTTGCCGTTCCCGAGCGGTACCGGCCGTTGCGGGAGCGCCCCGAGACGCCCGCCGACGACCGGGTGCGGGCCGAGGACCTGTTCATCCCCGGCCCCGGCGGGCAGCTGCGGCTGCGGGTCTACCGGCCCGCCACGGACGGCACCCTGCCCGTCGTCCTCTACCTGCACGGCGGCGCCTTCACCTACGGCTCTCCCGAGGCCGAGGAGGAGCACGCCCTGCGGTACGCGCGGGACGCCGAGGCCGTCGTCGTCTCCGTCGACTACCGCCTCGCGCCCGAACACCCGTATCCGGCCGCGGCGGATGACGCCTACGCGGCCCTGACCTGGCTCGCCGGAAACGCGGCAGAGGTGGGCGGCGACCCGGATCGCATCGCCGTCGCGGGAGTGAGCGCCGGCGGGAACCTCGCTGCCGCCACCGCCCTGCGCGCCCGCGATCTCGGCGGACCGCGGCTGCTCTTCCAGCTGCTGCTGTACCCCGCCGTGGACGGCGGCATGACGAGTGCGTCGCTGCGGGAATGCACCGACACACCGGTCCTCAACCGAGCCGCGGTGGAGCTGGCCTGGCGCCACTACACCGGCGGCAACAGCCCTGCGCCCTACGCCTCCCCGGCCGAGGCCGCCGACCTCAGCGGATTGCCTCCCGCCCTCGTCGTCGTGGCAGAGGTCGACCCACTGCGCGACGAAGGCCGGCGCTACGCCGAGCGGCTGAGCGCCGCCGGGGTCACCACCGAACTGATCCAGGCCCCCGGCGCCGTGCACGGCTTCGACGTGCTGTTCCCGAAGGCCCGGATCAGCGAACGCAACCTGGCCGACCAGGTGCGGGCCCTCCGCGAAGCCCTCCACCAGTGAATACCTCCGCCGGACCGCCCACGTCTTCATGCTGCCGACCAGGCGTACGGCAAGGCCGGGTGCGGGCTGCCCGCCCTCGGGCCGGGGGCTGTCGGCGAGGTGGGCGACGGCGGTGAAGACCTGGCGCACTCCCTGAGGGTCGTCCTCGGCGAGCCTCTCCGCCTGGGCGAGCGCCTCGGGCTTCCGGATGGTTCCGTACGGCACGCCTCAGCTCCGCCGAAGGCGCGGGGGAGTGCTTCGTCGTGCGGCGTCGGGCGTTTCCGACCGGGAGCTCCTGCGCCCGGCATCGGGCCCAGGAGCTCGCCGGAGAGGTGACGTGATGGACAGCCGAGCAGGAGTCCACGGCGTTACCCTGTGGCGCAGCCCCACCCCTACGACACTACGCCCAGAATGGGTCAAATCAGCTCAGCTGCCTTGCTCGTTGGCCACTGCGCATCGGTCCGCCCGATCTCGTGAAGGAGACAACATCGATGAGGACGAGGAGGCCATGATGAGGGTCGTTTTCGTGCACGGGGCATGCGTCAAGGACGGCTCGTGGTGGTGGCACCGAACCGGTGAGCTGCTGGCCGAGCGGGGTGTCGCCAGCGAGGCGCCTGCCCTGCCGAGTTGCGGCGAGACGGGTGAGCCGGCGGGCGCGGGAGGACCCGGGCTGGCCGAGGACGTCGCCGCGGTCCGGCGCGTACTGACCGCGAACGACGAGCCGACCGTCGTGGTCGCCCACAGCTACGGCGGGATCGTCACCGCGGAGGCAGCCGCGGGCGTCGACGCCGTCCACCACCTGCTGCTCGTGTCGAGCTACCTGCCGGAGGTCGGGCAGAGCCTCTCCTCGTTCGGCGGCGAGGAGCCCGCCCCGTTTCTCGACATCGATCCGGAGGCCGGCACCTTCACCGTCCGGCGCGACGCACTGGCCGGGACGTTCCTCCAGGACTGCGATCCGCAGATTCAGCGACAGGCCGCGGACAGGACGGCCCAGCAGAGCCTGGCGGTTCTCCAGCAGCCGGTGGAGGCGGCGGCGTGGCGGCACGTGCCCTCCACATACCTCGTCTGCGCCCAGGACAGAGGCACCCCCGCCCAGCTGCAACGCGAGTACGCCGACAGGGCGGGCAACGTCGTGGAACTCGACGCCGGCCATCACCCGTTCCTCTCCCAGCCGGCCGCCGTACGCGAATTGATCCTCGGGCTGTGACGGCGACCGGCCGCGTGCCGGCGGATCGTCGAACGCTCCTGCTCCGGGCGTACGCGGCTCACGACGACCAACACGTCGAGAATCGGTTGGTGGCCAAGCACTCCACGGCCAAGCACTCCATGGCCAACCACTTCATGGCCCGCCACCAGCGTCCTTTCCGGTCGGTGGCCACGGCCAGGACGACCGGCCCGCCGCACCGCCGCCAGGGTTCGGCACGCTCATGCCGGTCGGCGGGACGGGCGCATCGCGTGCCGCCCCGAGTTCCCGGGGGGGGCGGCCGGGCCCCCGTTCGGGTGGTGCCCGCCCCTACTCCGCGCACCCTGTCCGTCCCCCTGGAACAGCTACTGGTGAACCCGCACCCCTGCTCCGGAAAGGCCCCCATGCCCGTCGACGACGAACTCACCCGCTTTCTCGCCGCCCTCAGCCCCGCCCATCTCGAAAAGGTCCGGGCGCAGCCGCGTGAGCGACAGGAACAGCTGGCCGCCGCCTGGGAAACCGAGCTCAGCGAGGACACCGACCTGGACACGCTCAGCGAGCTGTCACCCGCTGCGGCAGCCGACGAGGCAGCCAAGCGCGTGGTACGGGAGTTCTTCGAGGAGTAACCCACGGGCACGACACGGCAGGCGCTCAGTGGACCACTCTGGAGCGCACTGCCGCCCGCCGATCTCCTCGACGAGCGGCAGCACGGCCAGGGCAACCGCAGTCAGCGGCCCGCCCACTCAGCGCGCTCCTTCCCGGCACATTCGGACGAGCTTCGCCCAGGCCCTGTTCAGCGGCGGCGCTTCCTTCTGAAACCCCAGGTCACGAAGTCCGCCCCGGGCGCATGAGGGGCTTGGCTTCGACATCGGCAACTGGCGTACCCACAACCGTGCCGGCCGCCGTCGGCCCTGCCCCCTGACCGGCACACACGGCCACCCCTTCATGTTCTGCGTCACCCCGGACGACGATGCCTGACCTACCACCGCCCACCCAACGCCCGCGTGCCCCCGCACCGGGCGTTTTCTCATGCCAGGAGGCAACCACTATGACCGTCAAGGGGATCGACGTATCGTCGTACCAACCGGCCGCCTACAGCACGAAGGGGCTGGACTTTGTCTTCGTGAAGGCGACCGAGGGCACCTCGTACATCAACCCGCGGATGACCGCCCAGGCCGCCCACGCGCGCCGCAACGGGCTGGTCGTCGGCTTCTACCACTTCCTGCGGCCGGGCGACATGGCGGCGCAGGCCGCGTACTTCGTCGATCTAGGTTCCGCGGTTTCGTGAACACCTCCGCGTGATCACGAGCACTGTTCGAGCATTTCCGCGCGATCATGGGCAGCGGTACCGGCTCGGCGACGCTGCGCTGGCACTGGACGCGGAGCTGTGTGCGGACTTCGCCCCGGGCAGGCCGATGCTGCACAACTGCCGGTGCCAGCCATCGCGGAAGTCCGAGCCTGAGCTCGCCGCCAAGACCTCGACGATTCGCAACGGGGCAGGCTCCGCCAAGAGATCTGGGATGCCTGGCACACTGTGCACCCTGAGCGACCTCAGGGAGTCTCTTCGGACCATTCCTGACTGGCGCACACCCACCCAAGAAGGCAGACCCTCACTCGTCACTTTCGGTGATGCTCACAGAACGTTTGAAGGTCTTGCTGAAGGTCGGCTCCTGACAGCTGTTCAGGTGGCGATGTCGGCGAGCCTCGTGACCTCATCGAGGTCGTCCGTGGCGGGAACGAAGATGATCTCGTCCACACCGAGGTCGGTGTACTCCGTGATGGACCGCTCGATCGTCTCCCGGGTGGTGCGGAGCACCGCGTTGGCGGCGATGTCCTTGGGGGCCAGCCGGTAGAAGTCCTCGATGTTCGCCCGTCCGGCCTCGGGGTCGCCCAGTGCGAAATAGGTGAGGACGACGAGTTTCGGGGCGCCCCGGCGGCCTGCCTCCCGCCAGGCCCGTTTCGCCGCCTCGAAGCTGGGCGCCGTCATGGCCGGAGGCAGCGAACCGCCGATGTAGCCCTCTCCCCAGCGCACCATGCGGTCCAGCGCACGAGCGGAGTACCCGCCGAACAGCATGGGGACTTGCCGGGTGCCCGACGGCACGGCCGGGTTCGGTCCGTTGCCGACCGGCGCCCCGCTCCAGATCTCGCGGTACGTCGCCAGGTCGGATTCCAACCGCGCGCCACGACCGTGCATGTCGTACCCGGGCACGGTGAACTCGTCCTCGCGCGACCCGACGCCGACACCGAGCGTGAGACGGGCGCCGGAGACACCGTCGATGCCCGCGATCTCCTTTGCCAGCAGGGCACCGGGCCACGTCGGGGCCAGCAGGACCGCGCTGAGCAGTCCGATCGTGGTGGTCGCCCCGGCCGCGGCCGCGAGCGCGACGGTGTCGCTCACGCCCGGGTATGCGTAGCGCCCGGTCGTGGCGAGGGTGGAAAACCCCGCTTCCTCGGCCCGGACCGCCCAGCGGGGAAGGGCCGACGCCGTGACATCGCGGACCTGATTCGGAAGTCCGATGCCGATCTGCACAGTGGTTCCTTACGTTGTTGGTGGGGTCAGTCCTGCGTCAGGGTTTGCCGGGCAGGCTTCGGAAGAACTCCCGGATGTCGGCCACGAGTAGCTCGGGTGCTTGGAGGGCGGGGAAGTGCCCGCCTCGCTCGTACTCTCGCCAGCGCGTGATCATGTGGGACCTTTTCGCCAGGTCCTGGATCGCGTGGTCCCCGGGGAAGTTCGCCACCGCTGTCGGGACGCCCGACGGCGACGGCCTTCTCGCCGGCAGTTCGGTCCCGGCCTCGAAGTAGAGGCGTGCGGCCGAGCCCGCTGTTCTGGTCAGCCAGTAGATGGTGACGTTGGTCAGGATCGCGTCCCGGTCGATGGCGGTGTGCTTGGTCGCGGTGGGGTCGTAGTCGACGAACCACTCAGAATTCCAGGCCAGTTGACCGACCGGCGAGTCGTTCAGCGCGTAGGCGATCGTCTGTGGGCGGGTGCTCATCTCGTGCATGTAGCCGGAACGCCCGTACCACCAGCGCTCGTGGGTGAGCGCCCGTTCGCGATCGGCCTCGCCGAGTATGTCGAGCTCGTCGGGGGACATGGGCCACGCGGCGAAGGCCAATGCGTTGACGTGCACTCCGATCACCCGTTCCGCGGCAACCCGGCCGAGCTCGGGCGCGATGAGACTGCCGAAATCCCCTCCCTGGGCCGCGTAGCGCTCGTACCCCAGGTCGCTCATGAGCTGAGCCCAGGCGCGGGCGGTGCGGTGGACGCCCCAGCCGCGATCGCGGGTCGGACCGGAGAAGGCGTACCCGGGCAGGGAGGGCGCGACGACGTGGAAGGCGTCGGCCGGGTCGCCTCCGTGTGCGCGGGGATCGGTGAGCGGTCCGATGATCGCCTGGAAGTCGGCGATCGTGCTGGGCCAGCCGTGCGTGATGATCAGGGGTGTCGCGTCCGGCTCGGGGGAACGGACGTGCAGGAAGTGGATGTTCTGCCCGTCGATCTTGGTGGTGAACTGGGGGTGCGCGTTGAGCGCCGCCTCGTGCGCTCGCCAGTCGTAGCCCTCGCGCCAGTAGCCGACCAGGTCCCGCAGCCATGCCCTGTTGACGCCATGGGACCAGCCGGCCCCAGGCAGCTCATCGGGCCAGCGGGTGCGGTCCAGGCGCTCCGCGAGGTCCATGAGATCTTCTTCGGGTGTGTCGATCCGGAAGGGGCGGGGTTCGGATGCCATGCGACTCTCCTGGGTTGTGCAGTGCACACTGCGGCGGCACGCCGCTGAGGGTGGTGTTGGGCCCGCGGCAGCATTCGCCTCTGCGCGCCGTGGTTCGGCGACATGCGAACGTTCCGCGGAAGCATGTCGAAGTGGTGCGATGGTCCCGGCAGTCCGAGTACCCGGGGTGACCGTACGGTGTGTGGTCGACTGCGGCAGGCCGCGGCAGGTGGGTCGGGCTGCGCCCCCGGCTGTCGGTTCAGGCGCCGTTCTCGACTAGGGCCTTGAGCCGCGGCAGGGTCTTCTCGATGCCCTCGGCGTTCCAGCGGGGCCACGGTGTGCGCAGGAGCAGCCCGCGCACAGGCGAGGTGGAGAAGTCACAGGTCTCGACGACCCGTGTGGCGCCGTCGACGGCTTCGAGTTCGTAGCGCCAGCGGTGCTTGCCGGAGTGGCACCACGCGATGCGCCGGTCCGCCTCGAACTCGACCACTCTGTTCATGATTTGGTAGCGCACACCGAACAGTTTCATGGCTGTCTTGAACGTGTCGTCCAGGCCCAGGCGGTCGGGTCCCGAGACCGCGTTCTTCACGGTGCCTGAGCCGTCGAAGTCGGCGTGGCGGTGCGGATCGGCGAGCACCGAGAACACCGCCGAGGGCAGTGCGGCGATGACGATGCTGCGTGAGATTAAGAGGGGGCGGGGTACGGAGGACATGCGGTACTCCTCATTCGCTCATTGCGGCCCGAAGCGCAACATGACAACATGTTGCCATGTCCGAGAAGGTAGCTACACGACAACATGTTGTCAAGGATGGCGACCGGGCCTGTGATGCCTACAGCGCACTGATCGACCAGGTCGGCAGACTCGCCGACGTCGTCGAGGCAATCGGCAACGGCATTGCCCGGCCGACCGGCCAGAGTCTGGCGCGCTGGCAGGTCCTCGCCGAGGTCGAACACGAAGCCGCCCCGGTCGGGGCCATCGCCTGCCGGCTCGGCCACACGCGACAGGCAGTCCAGCGCGTCGCGGACCTGCTCGTCGAGGACGAACTCGCCTGCTACCGGCCCAATCCCGCGCACCAGCGGGCCAAGCTGCTCGAGGTCACCCCGACCGGCCGCGCCGCACTGCACAGGATGCAGGCGGCCTACACCCAGCTGGCCCTGCGCACCACCGAAGGTCTCGACCCGGAAAGGCTCAACCTCGCACGCGAGACCCTCGGTGAGCTGCAGCGCCGCCTCGAATCCGAACTACCCTGACCCATCGAATGGCGCGCCAGCACTCAGGGGATCTCGACGCACAGATCCCCCGCGGGACCGCCACCAGGACCCACCTCGCCGACCCGGCCGACAAACCGGTCAGACCTGGGCGCGGATCGTCGAAGAGGTCCGTAGATCGAGCGCGTGGAGAACTCCAGCGCAGGGCATGAGGGCGATCCCCCTCGTCACGCTTACCTCTGCGACGAAATAAGGGAGTTCAGCAGGAATGGTCGGGCAGCCGAAGCGCATTGCTGCTGGGCCGTTCCTGCGCACGCATTGCCACCTTTAGCACCGGATCCCCGGTTAGCGAAACCGGGGATCCTCCGGATCATTGTCCTTCCATCGCCGCTCGTTCAGTTCGCGGAAGGACGCCCTCGTGCCCAAGCCGCCCGCCATACGCTCCTGTCAGCGCCCTCACGCCCGACGGCGGCATGCCCAGATCAGACGTTACGCAGAGCGACCACCGGTGGCATCCCAATCAACCGTTCTGCTCATGATCCCCACCCGCGAGCAGTGCTCAGCGCGTGCGGAAAACGCCATCACCGCAGGAACCAGTGCTCACGGAAATGCGGTCCCTAGATGATCGATTCCAAGGGGTCTGTGGTTAGTGCTCGTAGGCGGTCAGTGACCTCAGTACGGATTGTTCGGTCTGGTCGTTGTGCCAGATCGCGGCGGTCAGCGCGAGGATGCGCTGCATGACGCGGGTGATGACGCCGCCGGGCGTGCGGCCGCGGTGGTGCTCCAGGGCGAGCTGGCCCTTCAAGGACTCGTTGACCGACTCGATGATCTGCCGCAACGGCTTGAACAAAGGGGTGCCGGAGCGTTCCGGTTCTCCCTTGCGGGTCGGCCGCAGCAGCTGGATGCTCCGCTCGGCCAGTTCGCGTTCGAAGGCGCGGCCAAAGTAGTTCTTGTCGCCGATCAGCGTCTGCCCGGGCCTGCGGGCGACCAGGTCGTCCTCGGCGGCCAGCAGGTCCAGGAGCGTTTCACGTTCGTCGGCCTTCGCGCCGGTCAGGGCGAAGCCGATCGGCAGCCCCTGGAGCGTGCAGACCAGGTGCAGCCGAAGCCCCCAGAAGAAGCGGCTGTGGCTGGCGCAGTAGCCGTACTCGGCCCATCCGGCGAGGTCGGACCGTTTGACGGTCTTCCGTGAGCGTCCGCATTCGACTGGAGTGGAGTCCACGATCCACACGTCGTCGCTCCACACCGAGGTGTCGACGGCCAGCATCCGGGCCACCCGGCGCAGCAGCTCCGCGGCCTTGCGCAGTCGCTTGTTGTAGCCGGGCTGCTGGGGCAGGTAGGGAAACAGGTGCCGCAGATGAGCGCGGGCGTGCCGCAGCCACCGGGCCTCGGAGGTGAACCCCAGCATGGCCTGGATCATCGCCAGCGTCACCAGCTCCGCGTCGCTGAGCCGCGGCGCGATGCCCACGGCCGGCCGCCACGGGGCCAACTGCGGCGAATCCTTCAGCAGATCATCGGTCTTCACATAGAGTGCGGTGGCGAGGTGGTCCAACTCCGTCTTCATACACCGAGGTTGGGCTCGGTCCTTCCGGACATGCGGGCGATTCTCTGGAATAGATCAGCATTTGGAGATCGGTGACTCCTGTGGACTCAGGCGCCCACGGTTCCGTCGACACCCTCACGCAGAAAGTCTGCGTGGCCGTTGTGGCGGCCGTACTCCAGGAGCACGTGCACCATCACCATCCGCAGTGATACCTCCTCGCCCCATCTTGGCTGATACCCGGCCACGTCCAGGGACTCAGCCTCCCGCTCGATGCGGCGCGAGTTCTCCACCTCGGCCTCCCAGGCTACGAACGCCTCGTCCCTGGTCGACGCGCTCGCGTCGTACGCCGCCTGGAAGTCGATCTTGTCGGACCAGACCATGGGCACGTCGTTGTCCTCGAACACTCGACGGAACCAAGCACGCTCCACCTCCGCCACGTGCCGTACCAGACCGAGCAGCGAAAGCGTGGACGGCGGCATCGACTGCTGCCGCAGCTCCTCGTCGGTGAGCCCTTCGCACTTCATGGCGAGGGTCGCGCGGTGGTAGTCGAGGAAAGCCCGCAGCATGTCGCGTTCGCTTCCGAAACTGGGCGGTCCTATACGACTGTCGCTGGTCACTGGCCGTGCTCCTCATCCGTGCCTGCATTCAGGGCCAGTATCTACTCCCGTCGGCTGTCCCCAGACAAGGGCCGTCCACCGGATCCGACTGTCACCACGGAGGTCGCCGGTCACAGGAATCAGCAAGGCTCATCGGTCACCCCACAGCCGCAGCTACCCCTTGGAATCGATCATCTAGAGTCGAGCGCTGCGCGTCCGTCGGGGGGGACCCGCTCTGGGCCGACTGGGAGGACTCCGGAGTGAGTTGCGCGCAGAAGGACGCGTTCCTTGCCGAGGTGAAGCGGCTCCGCGGCTCGACGCACCGCGTCGGCCTCTACTGCAACCTCGACTACTGGAAGAACCGCGACCACACCAGCAACGCTGGCGACGCCCTGTGGATCGCCGACTACGTCACCGCAGGCCGCCCCCGGATCACGGCGCAGTGGCTGTTCCACCAGCACACCGACCGGCCCCTCGACACCAACGTCGGTCAGTTCGCGGACCGGGCTGCGCTGTGGAAGTGGGCATCCGGCGGTGCGGGCACGCCGCCTGGTGGCGGCACCGGCCGGCCGACGGTGTCCTTGGCCCATGTCGTCGCCGCGGCCCGCACGGACCCGCCGGCGGCGGAAGGCCACATCACCTACCGCGACGAGGTGCTGCGCGTGGAGCAGGCGTTGGCGGCGGAGGGGCTGTTGGCATCCACGTACGTGGACGGCTCGTTCGGTGCGAAGACCGTGGCCGCCTTCGCGGCGCTCCAGCGCCGGTACGGCTACAGCGGTCGCGACGCCGACGGTATCCCCGGCGTGACGTCACTGACCCGTCTGGGCACGGCGCATGGCTTCACCACCACCTCTTGAGAAGGGCACACCCCATGAGCGATCCCCTTTCCCTGCCGTCCGCTGACACCGTCCTCAAGACGGCCGGCACGTTCGGCCGCGACCTCGTCGAACGCATCCTCTCCACATTCCTCCAGGCATTCATCGGCGGCATCGCCGTCACCCAGCCCCTCGACGGTTCCATGTGGTACGCCGCGCTGTCCCTCGCCAAGGGCCTCGTGGCCCGGCTTGCCGACATCCGCAACAGCGCATCCCTCGCCAAGGGCGTCTGACCCCGGGTTGAACTGAACTGCGATGTGAGCGGAGGCGGTTGTGTCCGATGAGCTGTCGGTTGGTGAGATCGGGCGCACCGTCGTCGCGCTGTGCCAAGAGGTCCAGGCGATGGGGCAGGGCATCAACGCCCGGTTGGACAAGATGGTGTCGACCGAGGTCTATTCTCTCCAGTCTGCGTACACCGATCAGCGGATCAGCGATCTGAGTCGGGATGTGCAGAAGGAGCGGGATGCCCGCGGTGTCCTGGAGCGGGAGTTCGAGGCGCACCAGCTGGCGGATCGGGACCGGCGCGAACGTGAGCGGCAGGTCCGCCTCTACCAGGTGGTCGTGCCGGTGCTGATGGGGCTTCTCGCGGCGGCGATCTCCGTGTGGGCCGTGGTCGCCAAGTAGAGGCTGGTGAGCCCTGATAGGGATGGTGACGATGCGGGAACTACCTGACGCTCGGCCGGTGACACCGCGGGTGGACGAGACAGCTGGGGACGTTGGCGCTCTCGTCGACGGCGGGTGGATGGATCCGCTGGCGGAGCCGAGTTTGGAGCCCCCACCGCCTCTGGGCAGCCGATGGCACGCGTCGTTGGCGGGTGCCTTTCTACGAACGTCGCTCTGGAAGGGACGAGGGTAGGCTCGGTGCATGGATATTCGGTTAGCTCGGCCGCGCCCACTCCGCTGGTCGGAGGAGCGCACGCACGTATCCCCTATGTCCCGTTGGTCGGATTTCGTGAAAGTGCTCAAAAATCGCGTCGGCCCACGGTAAAGTCGCAGGTCGCGCCTTGTGGTCCCCGCGCACGCGGGGATGGTCCCGCCTTGGCGGCGACCTTCAGCCCGGGAAAGGTGGTGGTCCCCGCGCACGCGGGGATGGTCCCTCCGGCGCCTCCGGCCATGCGGCAGAGCCGACGTGGTCCCCGCGCACGCGGGGATGGTCCCCCGTCCTCCGAGGGCAGCCGGCCGAGGTTCATGTGGTCCCCGCGCACGCGGGGATGGTCCCTCCCAGCTCTCGCGCACCGGCTGATCGGCCCCGTGGTCCCCGCGCCCGCGGGGATGGTCCTGCGGCATACCTGTCCGCGATGAATTGCCATCTGTGGTCCCTGTGCCCGCGGGGATGGTCCCTTTGGGGCTGGCCGCCGCTCCCGGATCGCCTTGTGTTCCCCGCGCCCGCGGGGTTGTTCCCTGGCCTGATGGCTATCCGGCCAGTACGGCTGCGCCCCGTCGCCTGCTTCGGCAGGCGACGGGGCGTTTCGTCATACCGCAGGAGGTCACGGTAGAGCTGACACTGTCCTGGACACGGCACGCCCATGGAATTCGTCCAACACCCCAAGAACATGACACACAACGGCCCTCGTCAATGGCGAGGGCCGTTCGCTGTACTCCCTCGGGCCAGCCGGGGGTACCGTTCTGAGTGTCGAGGTCAGAACGGAGTCCAGTATGCACGAGCACGCTGACATGCACATCGGGCCGCGCCTTCGCGACGTACGTAAGCGCCGCGGCCTGTCGCAACGGGAGTTGGCAGCTGCCTCGGGGGTGTCTCTGTCTCTCATCCGCAAACTGGAGCAGGGCGAAGTCGAAGGCACGCGTATGGAGACGGCGCGACGCCTGGCAGTGGCGCTACGGCTCCCCACCACCAGTTTGCTGAAACGCGACAGTGAGTCTGCCACCGGTGTCTCTGAGCCATGGCGGGCCGTGCAACTCGCCGTCCAGGTCGCTGGGCGCCAATCGACCGAGGCGCCGACCGTCGAAGGGATCTGCGCCTCGCTTGCAGACGTACGCGCTGCCTATTTTGACAACCGCCTGGCCGATCTCTCGGGCCTCCTCGCGCCCCTATTGCGGGACGCCGACGCTCTGGGAGACACGACAGGCGCCAGGGATGTGCGCGCGCACCTCCTGCAAATCGCAGGGTCGACACTGACTCAGGTTCGCCAGTTCGAGGCTGCGGAGACGGCTCTTCAACGTGCCCTGGACGATGCGCCGGATCGACTGCGTGCCGCTGCTGTCGTCACCACGTGGAGTTGGTTGCTGCTTCGGCAGGGCCGGTTGGATGAGGCCCGCCAGTTGGCGACGCGGTGGGCCGACGATGTCGAGCCTCGCGTGTCGAGAGCGACGCAGGAAGACCTCGCCGCGTGGGGGTGGCTCTTGCTCCAGGCGTCCGCCGCAAATCTGCGCGACAACCGGACTGGAGAAGCCAAGGACACGATGCGCCTGGCGCGCTCAGTGGCAGTCATGACGGGGCGGGAGCTGCCGCGTGGCCGGGATCGACTGACGACCTGGGGGCCTGTCACCGTCGGCTACAAGTACGCAGAGCGCTACGTCATCTTGGACAAGCCCGACAAGGTGTTGACGACAGCTCACCGGATGACCAACGGTGGCCAGGTCGCGAGCACTGAGTATCACCGGCACCGGCTCGACGTAGCCAAGGCACACACGATGATGCGGCAGTACGGCGATGCAGTTGGCGTCCTGACAGATGTTCATACAGCGGCCCCAGAGTGGCTGGCCAACCAGAGGTATGCCCGCGACATTGTGTCCGTCGTGGTGAAGAAGCGGCGAACTCTGACTCCAGAGATGCGGTTGCTCGCCGATGCTGTGGCTGTGCCCTTGTAGGGAATGGCCGCAGCAGCGTTGGTACTTCGAAGGCTGGCCATGAAAAAGTGCCATTGAGAGGCACCTCACGGGCTCCTACGTTCTCGGTATGACGTACCGGACCGAGCAAGACCAGCAGCGTCGCCGCGACATTGCGGACGCGGCATCCGGCTACAGCCGGAGCCGTACGCGGGTCGTCATCTACGCCAACGTCCCCAACGGTGACCGGGACCAGGTCACGAGCGATCTGACCGCCCATGCCACCGCGAGGGACTGGACCATCGTCGCCACCTGCATCGACGTCGGCCCCACAACCCTCCCGCCCCACCAGCGCCCCGGCTGGTGCGAAGCCGCGAAGCTGCTGACCACGGACGCGGCGAACGGCGGCGCCGACGGCCTCATGGCCCGCAGCGCCGCGCAGATCGCCGGCACGGACCACGAGCGCGAAGAACTACGCAACTGGCTACGGGAAGTGCACGCTTTCGCCGTCTACCTCGACGACGAGCCCCACCCACCGGCCCCGCTTCTGCTTACCGCAGACGGCTCTGCGGCGAGCACCGTGGAGGCGCCGCGTCGTAAGCGGGTCGTCCTCTACGCGAATGTCGCCGATGCCGACCAGGCGCCGCCGGTCATGGGTGAGTTGCGTGAGTACGCCACGGCGCGGCTGTGGACCGTCGTCCGGTCCATCCACGACGTCGGACGCGTCGGTCGCCATCGTCGGCAGCGCCCGGGGTGGTTCGCGGTCTCCGAGATACTGCGCAAGGACGGTGCCGACGGGGTGGTGGCTCCGTCCGTCGCGCACATCGCCGAGACGCCCGGCGAGCAGGGGGAGTTCGCCGCGTGGGCCGTATCGGTAGGAGTGAGCACCGAGTACCTCGCCGAGGTAGGCAAGGCCGGCACCTCGACCGCGGACGCCCGGCAGGAGGGTGTGCAATGAGCGCCGACGTGAGCGTCGACCTCTCCGTGGCCGCCCGAACCGTGCACCTCGCCCGGGTGCGCAGCAAGAGCGGTCAGGTGTGGGACGACGAGGCGCAGACGCTGATCCACATGGTCGAGGAGACGCTGCGCGCCGAGGTGCTGCCCGTCTCCGAGCAGCGCGCCGACCGCCTCAACCGTGGCAGTCAGGAGTGGTCCCTCTTCGCGACGGCGATCAGCAGCGCCCGTCACTGCCTGGACGACCAGACCTGGACGAGGCCGGCCGCGCACCTTCACCACCTCGTCGTCTGCACCGTCCACCTCCTGCATCAGATGGACGTGCCGGTATGAATCACGCGAAGCTGCCGACGCCTCGGCGCCAGCCGGGCGCGCTCTCACCGCTCCCCGGGGCCGCGCCGAACCCCGGGGGGCGGGGGCGGGTGTGGGTTGCTCCGCCGGGCCTGCCGCCCCGCCAACACCACACCACCACTCCCGAGACCGGCGTGGTGCCCGAGACCATCGAGCAGGCCCTCGACTGGGCGGCGCCCACTGTGGAAGGGCCACTCGTGAGCGAACGCCTGGCCGTGATCGCCCTGGTCGTCCTCATCGCGGTCGGCGTCGTCACCCTGACGCTGGCATCGACACCCGCCCGCATCTGAACCCGCCTACCCGCAGCCCCTGACCGGTCACTTCCCGGCGCGCCCAACCCCGCCGCGCCGGGAGGTGACCTCAGACGGGCTCCTCCCTCTCCGCCGAGGCCACCGTGAGGTGTCGCACGGGCCGGCCCGCGGGTGCCGCGGGCGAAGGAGCGGCGCCACCGTGCCGTCCCTGTCAGACGACGCGAGCAGCGCGCCCCGGCCGCCCTCCCCCCAGGCGGGAGGGCGGCCGGCCACCACTCCCAAATCGTCTCCCTCCCTCCCTCCCTCCCTCCTTCTTTCTCTGATGGGAAAGCCCATGCCGCAGCCCGTGAAGCCGCCCGACGCGAAACGCCGCAAGGAGCAGCTGAAGGTCGCGCTCAAAGCCGCAATGGCCCTGCTGACCAGCACGGTCGTCGTCGGCGTTGGGGTGCTCCGCAGCCACCAGTTCTGACCCAGACCCGCCGCCGTTCGAGCACGGAAGCGACACAGGACCGCGAAGGATGGACATGAACGATCTGACGGGGTGCCCGGACGAGGCACGACTGGCAGCCGAGCGCTTGTCGGGGTCGCCGGCGAGCTGGCGGCTCGTAGTCGGCCGGCGCGGCGGCGAGGCCGTGTGGCAGGTGACCGGACCGGGCATGGACGTCGCGCTGAAGACCGGGCCGGGCCCCGCCGCTGCCGTGGTGGCGCGCGAGACCGCAGCGCTGGAGGCCATGCGGTCCGCCGGCGTCCCGGCGACGGCATACGGCAAGACCACCCATCACGGGTGCACCCAGGGCATGGCCTGGCTGATACGGCCGTGGCTGGCCGGCCCGACGACCTGGGAGGTCTTCCAGCCCATACGGGACGGGCAGCCCGACAGCCACGAGCGGGCGCTGAACGCAGCAGTGGACCTGTGCACGTCCGTTGGCTCGATGCACTGGTACGGCTGGGTACACGGCGATCTCCAGCCGCACCACAGCCTGCACACCGACGGCGGCCCCGTGCAGCTGATCGGCTGCTCCTGGTCGTGGGCCCGCGACCTTCCCCCGTCCGATGTCCACGTCGGCGGACTGGCACATCTGCTGTCGCCGGAACTCGCCGCCGCATCCGTCGCCGCGGCCCGCCCGGCGATCACCTCACAACGAGACGAGGTCTACGCCCTGGCCGCGGGGCTCTGGTGGGCGGCAACCGGCCAGTTTCCGCTGGACTACCAGGCAGCCGCCATAGATCCCCACGCCTTCGCGGCGAGAGTGCTGCGCCAGATGATCGCCGACCGTCGGTTCAAGATCGCCACCACCGACGTCTGGCCGGCGTTCACGACGGTGCTGCGCACGGTGCTCACCGCCGAGGCGACGCGGCGCCCGACGGCGATGCAACTCGCCCAACAGCTGCGGAGCATTCATGGAGTGGTATGAGATCGCCCCGGACGGGTGCCGCGTCTACAACGCCCTGCTCGGCGGACGTGACAACTACGCCGAGGACAGGGAACTCGTCCGCCAGCTGCTCGACGAGGTGCCGTGGCTGCCGGCCGCTGTCAGGATCAACCGCGTCCACGGGGCCCTGACCACCGCCTGCCTGTCCCGGCTCGGCTTCAGCCAGTTCCTCGACCTCGGCTGCGGATATCCCTCGTGGGATCCAGACATGCCGGATGTGCACGAGGTGGCCACAGCGATTCATCCCGGTGCCCGCGTCGTCTACGTGGACAGCAACAAGGGCGTCGTGACCCACGGGAAAGCCCTGTTCCGCTCATTGGGCACGTGGACGTGCTTCCAGGGAGATGTCACGGACATGGGGCGCCTCCTGGCCGCGCCGGCGATCCAGGAATTCGACCTCGACAGGCCCATCGCCGTCCTGAGCCACGATGTACTGCCCTACATCGCCGATGACGACGCCGTCGACCAGGCCCTCGCCACGCTGCGGGCATGGCTGCCACCCGGCAGCGCACTGTCCATCACCCACGCCACAGCCGACCTGAGCCCAGCCGCAATGGACACCGTGACGGCCCTGTACCGCCAGGCCCGGATCGCCTACCGGCCGCGCAGCCGGGACCACATCAGCACCCTGTTCGCCGGGTGGCCCCAGCTCGGACCCGGAGTCGTGCCCACAGGGCGCTGGCACACCGATCACCTGCATGCCCAGCGCACACCACATGTCTCCGGCGCCTACGCAGGCATCGCCGTGAAGCCCCCGAACGCTCCGCCCGGAGCAGCGACGTGACAAGTCACGGCAGCCGAATCGTCGAACACCGCTGCCGCCCGCCGCCCGGACCCGAGACCGGCCCGGATCACAACACCGTCGCGACGGAAAGGCCGCCCCGAGCCCAATCGGGCCGGGACCGACACAGAAAAAGGACAGGTGCCATGCCAGCTCAGAAAGACGATGACGACAGTGACCTCTCTTTGATCGCGGGACTGGGCGCCGCCACGAACGCATCGAACGACCCAAGCCTTTCGGACAGCGAGCGAGAAGTCGCGCGAGACCTCGCAGAGGGCTTCGCGGACCGCCTCAAGAACCAGTGAGCACTCTCCCGACCGGTCGCCGTGGCCCCGTACTGGCGGCCGGTCGGGACGGCACCCGGATAAGAGATCGGTGCCCCCGGAGATTCACCGGCTACGCGGGGGTGGCCGTGATGGTCACCAATCCGGTCGACATCCTCACCCGCCTCTTCGCCGAGACTTCCGGCTGCCGAAGGGTGGGGGCGGTCGGTGAGTTCCTTGCGTACCTGTTCGACGGGGATGGTGGCGGGTTTGCCGTTGATGGTGGTGGCCGACGCGCAGATGACGACGTTGTCGTGCTCGCCGATCGGAGTCGGCTCCAACACCGACACCGCCCGATACCGCCTCACCCTCGCCAGCGGATCAACGCCGGCATCGGCCGCACCCGCTCCGGCCCGGCCGGAGCCGTCCTCGCCGCCCTGCGCAAAACCCTTGGCCTGCAAGACGGCATCGAGGAACTGTCCGTCAACCACGACGGGAACTGGTACGGAATCCCGTTGCACTTCACCGCCGCAACCCTGACGGTCTGCCTTCCCCAGCTCAGCACCGGCGAGGCCCGACAACTGGCCGCCGCAGCCCGCAAGCTCCACACCGCCTACCGCCACCTCACAGGAGGCCCCTCATGACAACGACCGCTACCCGAATCACCACCGGCAAAGCACAGGTGACGGTATCCAGCAACCGCCCGGCCGTCACCGAATGGTCCCGCCGCTACTTCGGCCCCTGGTGGAACGCCGCCCCCACCACCGAGGAAGCGGCCCAGACTGTCGTAGCGAACGTAGACCCCGGACACGCAGCCCACGTCGCCGGCATCGTCAAGGACTTCCAGCACGACGAGACCACCTACGCGAACACCCGCACCCTCGTCGGCCAGGACCACGACGGCCACCTCTACGCAGCACAGCCCGCCGACCAACTCTCCTACGACGCCGCACCCGACCACAGCCGCCTGACCATCTCCGGGCATCACGACCTGCCCCTGGCACTGGCCGCCGCCCGCCTGGCCCGTGAAATGATCCGCGGCCAACTACTACGGGACGGCTGGAGCATCCTGCACGCCTCCGCCGTCGTCCAGAACGGCCAGACGCTCCTGACGTTCGGCCCCAAGGGCGCCGGCAAGACCACCACCGCCCTCCTCCTCGCCCGCGCCGGATGGGCACTCCTCGCCAACGACCGCGTCTTCGCCCGCCCCGACAACAACGGCGGCGTGCGCGTACTGCCCTGGCCGTCCGCCGCCGCCATCGGCTTCGGCCTCCTCGACGCCCTCGACCTCTACACCCCGGTGCGCCAACGCGTGCTCGACGGCGACGAACTGCACCCCACCCAGCACCAGCGCGTCACCGACGCACTCAAAGCCGGCCTGCGCGAACCGCTGTGGAACAACGCCGGAAAGGAACTCAAGCCCCAGTTCTTCCCCGACCAGCTGCACACCTGGCTCGGCCTGACCCTCGCCACCGAAGGCACCGCAGCCGCCCTGCTCTTCCCACAGGTCACCCCCAGCGCAACAGCCCCGGAGACGGGCCCGGAGTCCGCACTGACCGACGACGACTTCTTCACCGGAAAGACCGAGGACCGCTACCCCGACATCTTCGGACTCACCACACACACCCGCTCACAGACCACAGCCGTCCGCGAACTGCTGACAGCGCTCCCCACACGAACCGTGATCCTCGGACACGACGCAAAAGCCAACTCCGACTTCCTCACCAAGACGGCGGAGGGGCTGAACCTGTCGGAAGGGTCCTGAACGACGGAGACGGAAGAGCCCCGTCCGGCAGCAAGGTCTCCGAAGCACCCGCCGACTGACCACGTCGTTCCGGCTGCGGTGGTGGCCCTGCCCACTTGTCCGAAAGGCCCCGTGCCACGGCCGAGCCCGATCCCACACTATGGGCTCCGGCCAACGGCCCCTGGCCTCCGCGCCCACGAGCTTCCGCGCCGCCGAGTCCCGCGAAACCCGGCGTATCACCCCGCCGATTCACCCGCGTCGGCGCTCAGTACGCCCGCTCCGACCAGGGCGAACAGGGCGATGCCGAGGAGGATGCGGTAGATGACGAAGGGCATGAAGCTCTTGTGGGAGATGAACTTCATGAACCACGCGATCACGGCGTAGCCGACGACGAAGGCGATGACCGTGGCGAAGATGGTGGGGCCCCAGGCGACGTGGCCTTGGCCCGCGTCCTTGAGTTCGTACGCGCCCGATGCCACCACCGCCGGGATGGCGAGGAGGAAGGAGTAGCGGGCCGCGGATTCGCGGGTGTAGCCCATCAGCAGGCCGCCGCTGATCGTGGCGCCGGAGCGGGAGACACCGGGGATCAGCGCCATGGCCTGGCAGATGCCGTACAGCAGGCCGTCCTTGACGTTGAGGTCGGTGAGCGACTTGCGCTGCTGGACGGCGCGGTGTCGGCCGCCGGCCTCGTCGCGGGCCGCCAGCCGGTCGGCGATGCCGAGGACGATGCCCATCACGATGAGAGTGGTCGCGATCAGCCGCAGGTCGCGGAAGGGGCCCGCGATGGCGTCCTTGAGCGTGATGCCCAGGACGCCGATCGGGATCGATCCGACGATCACCAGCCAGCCCAGCTGGGCATCGTGGTCGTGGCGCAGATCCCGGTTGACGAGTGAACGGGCCCACGTCGAGATGATCCGTGCGATGTCCTTGCGGAAATAGATGATGACCGCGGCCTCGGTGCCGATCTGTGTGATGGCGGTGAAGGCCGCTCCCGGGTCGTGCCAGCCGGCGAACGCCGCGGTCAACCGGAGATGCGCACTGGACGAAATGGGCAGGAACTCGGTCAGCCCTTGGACGAGTCCGAGGACGAAGGATTCAAACCAAGTCATGGAAAGTACGCAATCCAAGGGTGATCAAGCGCTTGCCGGCGCAGACGGGGACCAGGGGATGGACGAGGGGACAGCTGAGGCCGTGCGGCGGATGTGATCATCGGCCGACGGGGGCAGAGTAGTGGCCAAAGGTGTCAGGAAAGCCAAAGGATTCTGGCCGGACAGCGCCCGTTCGGTGGCGGATCTGTCGTCGGCCCCCCTCCAGCGGTCCGCGGCCGGTCCAAC
Source organism: Streptomyces sp. x-80 (assembly GCF_046549095.1). NCBI lineage: Bacteria > Bacillati > Actinomycetota > Actinomycetes > Kitasatosporales > Streptomycetaceae > Streptomyces > Streptomyces sp. x-80. The sequence goes on along the minus strand of NZ_JAJPWM010000014.1, from coordinate 211,125 downwards.
GGTCCATTGGTTCAACGGTCCATCGGTTCAACGATCGGTTGGGCGGTCCGGCGGTCCGGCGATCAGGCGGTCAGGCGGTCAGGCGGTCCGGCGGTCTGTCAGTCCGCGGGCCGTCCGCCGTTCATCCGCGATAGCCGCGAATCCGCATCGCGTCCGTGCAGTGCCCCGGGCTGACGATGTCCCGGGCGATCCGGTGTGTGCAACGGCGGTCGCGCCGGTCTCCGTACGGCGATGGGTGTCCGCGCCCGTTCAGCGGCCGCGGAGCGCCTTGCGTTTGCGCCAGGCCACGGCCAGCGCGCCCAGCCCGCTGAGGACGATGAAGCCCGTCGCGATGAGGAACGCCGGTGAGGTGGGGGACGAGGCCCGCGCGCCCGCGACGACGTATGCCGCGGTGTTCGGGACGCTGCCGAGCGCCGTCGCGAGGAGGTAGGGGAGCCAGCCCATCCGAGAGACCGCGGCGCAGTAGTTCGTGGCGCAGAACGGCAGCCCCGGGAAGAGGCGGATGGCCATCATCGAGCGGAAGCCGTGTTCGCTCAGTTGCCGGTCGGCCGCGGTCAGCCAGCGGGCCCGTAGCAGCGGGCGCAGCGCGTTCTGGCCGAGCAGCCGGCCGAGCCCGAAAGCCAGGCCGGCGCCCAGGACCGTGCCGGCGAGCGAGGAGACGAAGCCGGCCTGGCTGCCGAAGAGGGCGCCCGCGGCGAGGTTCAGTACCGGCCGCGGTACGAAGGCGGTGGTGCACACGCCATACGCCAGCGCGAAGAGCACGACGGCGGTCGGGCCGGACAGCTGCGCGGGCCAGCCGTCGGCCAGCAGACGCTGCGGCTGCCACAGCAGCATCGCGATGGCGGCGCAGGCCAGCAGGACGAGCAGCAGGGTGAGCCGGGACCAGGGGGAGAAGAGCACACGCGTGCAGCGCGCGGCGAGGCCGTCGGGCGTTGCGGCGGGTTCGAGCATTTCGGGAGCCTAACCGACAAGCGTGTCAACTGGTCGCCGTCCCTCCGCGGCACGGTCCCGACACCTTCAAGAGGGAGGGGAAGGGAGGGGAAACGGGGAGAGGGGGAGATGTGAAAGCCGGGGAGGCAGGGAAGCGGGCGGGGGCGTGGATGGATGGCAGGTGAAGTAGTGGATGAGGGGGTGGGGTAGGCGCGGTGGCGCCGACGGTACATATGGCGGGCCGTCAGATCGTCGGGGGCAGGGGCAGGGGCAGGGGCAGGGGCAGGGGCCGGGGTCGGGGTCGGGTACCAGTGGTCGGTAGCGGCGGTGCCGGCGGAAGCGGTGAACGAGCGGCGGGAAATTCATTCGACGCAGGGCCGCCCGGCGGGCACGCTGTGACACATGTTCCGGCACGCCTTCCTTCCGTTCTCGTCCGCAGTCGCGGACGAGCCGAAGGCTGCCGTCTGCTCTCTCGCGGCCCTCGCCGCAGCCGACCGGGCGCCGGCCGGAGTTCTCCCGGCTGCCGTGGCCCCCGCAGTCGCTGCCGCAGCGGCAACTGCCCCCGCAGTCGCAGTCGCAGCCGCAACTGCCCCCGCAGCAGTTGCCCCGGCAGCGCCCGCGGCCGGCGGCGCCCGAAGCTGACCCTTCCCGGAACGTCCGGTGAGCCCCACAGGGGGAGGGTCGGACCGGCTCAGGGGCTCCCACGGCGTCAAGTCGCCGTACTCACCGCATTGTTGCGAGGAAGAACACCATGCCCAAGACGGCATACGTACGCACCAAGCCGCACCTGAACATCGGCACCATGGGCCACGTCGACCACGGCAAGACCACGCTGACCGCCGCGATCACCAAGGTGCTCAGCGACCGGGGGAGCGGCACGTTCGTCCCGTTCGACCGGATCGACCGGGCCCCGGAGGAGGCCGCCCGCGGTATCACCATCAACATCTCGCACGTCGAGTACGAGACCGGCACCCGGCACTACGCCCATGTGGACATGCCCGGCCACGCCGACTTCATCAAGAACATGGTCACCGGCGCGGCGCAGCTCGACGGTGCGATCCTCGTCGTCTCCGCGCTCGACGGGATCATGCCGCAGACCTCCGAGCATGTACTGCTCGCCAAGCAGGTCGGCGTACGGCACATCGTCGTGGCCCTCAACAAGGCCGACGCCGGCGACCCGGAGCTCACCGACCTGGTGGAGCTGGAGGTGCGCGAACTGCTGGGCGCGCACGGCTACGACGGGGAGCATGTGCCCGTCGTACGGGTCTCCGGGCTGCGCGCGCTGGAGGGCGACCCGCGCTGGACGGAGGCGATCGACGCGCTGCTGGACGCCGTGGACACCTATGTCCCGATGCCCGAGCGGTATGTCGACGCGCCGTTCCTGCTGCCGGTGGAGAACGTGCTGACCATCACCGGTCGCGGCACGGTCGTCACCGGTGCCGTCGAGCGCGGCACGGTGCGGGTCGGTGACCGGGTGGCCGTGCTGGGCGCGGAGACCGAGACCACGGTCACCGGTCTGGAGACGTTCGGCAAACCGATGGAGTCCGCCGAGGCCGGGGACAATGTCGCGCTGCTGCTGCGTGGTCTGCACCGGGACCAGGTGCGGCGCGGCCATGTGGTCGCGGCGCCGGGCAGCGTCACACCGCGCCGCCGCTTCACCGCGGAGCTGTACGTACTGTCCACGGAGGAGGGCGGCCGCCGGACGCCGCTGTCCACCGGCTACCGCCCGCAGTTCTACATCCGCACCGCGGACGTGGTCGGCGACCTCGACCTGGGCGAGCGGGCCGTCGCCCGCCCCGGGGAGACGGTGACCGTATCGGTCGAACTGGGCCGTGACGTGCCACTGGAGGCGGGCCTCGGCTTCGCCATCCGCGAGGGCGGCCGGACGGTCGGCGCGGGCACGGTGCGCACCGTCGAGGAGTGAGACGGGGTGCGCACCCGGCCCTGACGTGAGCGCCGCGCCCCGTACCTCGCACAGGTACGGGGCGCGGTGGCGCGGGGTATGCGTGCTGTTCCGCCGGTCGGGCGGAGTGCGAGACTGCTGGCCCGGCCGGGCCGGTCGATGCGGCTGACCCTGCCGCGACGGTGACCTAGGCGGGCGGCCGGTGAGGGAAGGGGACGTCGGATGACGGGTACGGCACTGGTCCTGGGCGGCGGAGGGCTCACCGGAATCGGCTGGGAGATCGGCATCATCGCCGGACTCGCGGAGGCGGGCATCGACCTCACCGACGCGGAGATCGTCATCGGCACCTCCGCCGGATCGATCGTCGGCGCCCATCTCACGGCGGAACGCCTCAAGCCGGCGGAGATGTACGAGCGGCAGCTGGCCGCGCCCGCGAGCCGGGCGTCCGGCCGGATGGGGCCGGCCGCGATGGCCCGGTTCGCGGCCATCGCCCTGAGTTCCCGGGACACGGTGTCGTTCGGTGCGCGGATGGGGCGGCTCGCGCTGGCGGCCCGTACCGTCCCGGAGGCCGCCCAGCGCGCGGCGATCGCCCGCACGCTGTCCTCGTCCGACTGGCCCGCCCGCCGCCTGGTGATCACTGCGGTGGACGCGGCGACGGGGGAGCGGACCGCCTTCGACGACACGAGCGGGGTGGCGCTGATCGACGCGGTGGGCGCGAGCTGCGCGGTGCCCGGCGTCTTTCCGCCGGTCACCATCGGCGGGCGGCGGTGGATCGACGGCGGTGTGCACTCCAGCGCCAATGCCGATCTGGCCGCCGGATACGGCCGGGTGGTGGTCGTGGCACCGATGGCGGTCAGCGGCGGGCCGATCGCCTCGCCGACGGCGCAGGGCGACGCACTGGCGCGGGCCGGCGCGCGGGTGTGCGTGGTGAACCCGGACCGTGAGGCCGGTGCGGCGTTCGGCCGCAACGTCCTGGACCCCGCCAAGCGCGCGGACGCCGCCCGTGCGGGGCGGCGCCAGGCGGCCGCGCATGTGGCGGAGATCCGGCGGGTCTGGTCGGCGTGATGAGCGCTGCTCTGCCGGGCCCTGCCGTGCCGTGCCTGCCGTGCCGGTGGCCCGGGGTGGCGCGCGGCAGGGCTCCGGGCTGAGCGGACGGAGTTGGGGCCGGGCGGGCCGAGTGGGCCGAGGCCCGGCCGCGACTGGGCGGCGCCTCGGCGGGGACCGGACGGCACCCGGCCCGGCGGCGGGGAGCCCCCTCGGCCCGGCCGGGTGCTCCCCGTTCCGAACTGGGACCCCGTTCCGAACTGGGACCCCGTCCCGAACTGGGACCCCGTTCCGAACTGGGACCCCGTCCCGAACTGGGACCCCGTCCCGAGCAGGGACCCCGTTCCGAACTGGGACCCCGTTCCGAACTGGGACCCCGTTCCGAACTGGGACCCCGTCCCGAACTGGGACCCCGTTCCGAACTGGGACCCCGTCCCGAACTGGGACCCCGTCCCGAACTGGGACCCCGTCCCGAACTGGGACCCCGCCCCGAGCAGGGACCCCGCCCCGAACAGGGCCCCCGCCCCGCCCGGCACAATGGCACCGTGGACGAAACACCCGAGCCGATAGCCGCCCCCCGGACCCTGGACGCGGCACCCGAGCCGATCCCCGTCACCCGGGACGTGGACTGCGGCACCGCCAAGCTGCTGCCCGATGTCGACCGTCCGCGCGGCTGGTTGCTGACGGTGGACGGTGCGCCGCAGTCGTACGTGGATCTCGACGCGCCCACGCACCTGGAGTTCGAGTACGTGCGGCGGCTCGCCCACGTGCTGGACGAGGCCGCCGCCCCCGGCCGCCCGCTCGACGCGCTGCATCTGGGCGGCGGGGCGCTGACCCTGCCGCGCTACCTCGACGCGACCCGTCCGCACTCCCGGCAGACCGTCGTCGAGGCCGACCGCGGGCTGCTCTCCCTGGTGGCGGAACACCTTCCACTGCCCGCCGGCTCCGGTATCGACGTGCAGGCGCAGGACGCCCGTACGGCCCTGGAAGCGGCACCGGCGGAGAGCGCTGACATCATCGTGGCGGATGTCTTCGGCGGCTCGCGGGTGCCCGCGCATCTCACCTCGGTCGAGTACGCGCACGCCGCCGCCCGTGTGCTGCGGCCGCACGGCGTCTACGCCGCGAACCTCGCCGACAGCGCGCCCTTCGGTTTCCTGCGCAGCCAACTCGCCAACTTCGCCACGGCCTTCGGCCATCTCGTGCTGATCGCCGAGCCCTCGGTGCTGCGCGGCCGTCGCTTCGGCAACGCCGTGCTGCTCGCCTCGCACGCGGAACTGCCGCTCGGTGCGCTGGCCCGGCGGGCGGCGGGTGACGCGTTCCCGGCCCGGGTGGAGCACGGCGCGGCACTGCGGCGGCTGATCGGGGACGCCGCTCCCGTACCCGACGCCGAGGCGGTGGCGTCCCCGGTACCACCGGACGGCGCCTTCAGCATCGGCTGACCCGGCCCGGACCGTGGCGGTCGCCCTGGCGGCCCGCCCTCGCGTGTGACCACCGTTTCGATGGCGATGGCGATGGCGATGGCGATGGCGATGGCGATGGCGATGGCGATGGCGATGGCGATGGCGCTAGCGACGGCGCTAGCGACGGCGCGTACAACGGCAGTGCCTGCGGCCGTGACGACCGAGACCGGGTAGGCGGGACCGGGGTGACCCACGCGGCTGCGGCAACGGCCGGGAGGTGCGACGGCGACTACGGCCGCGTGGTCCGGGCTGTCCGAGGCGTCTGGGAGGTCCGAGGCGTCGGCGGTGTCTGCGGCGTTGGCGCCGTTGACTGCGGGACCGTGCCCGTCGTCGCCCGTCGCGTCAGCCGGCGCACATCGGGGACGCAGAGCACGGCCGCCGTCAGCAGTGCGATCAGCGCCGAGCAGCACCACAGCGCGGCCGTGCGGCCGACGAGATCCTGTACGGGGCCGGCCAGCGAGGTGGCCACCGGGACGAGGGCGAGCGAACCCAGCGCGTCGTAGGAGGAGACCCGGGAGAACTTCTCCTCGGGGATCTCCTGGTGCAGCGCCGTCATCCACGTCACCGCGAAGACCTCGACCGCGATACCGGTGCCGAACATGATCGCGGTGAGCCCGGCCGTCGGCAGCGGCACCGCCAGCGCGGCCGAGGGCAGCGCGAGCGGGAAGACACAGAGCACACCGGTCAGCAGCAGACGGCGCGGGGTGAGCCGGGTCATCAGCAGCGCACCGCCCACCGTGCCGGCGCCGAACGCGGCGAGCGCCAGCCCCCAGGGCCCGGCGCCGCCCAGCTGCTCCTCGGCGACCACCGGCCCGTAGACCGCCTCGGCCGCGGCGACCATCGCGTTGACGACGGCGAACTGCACCACCACGCCCCACAGCCAGGGCCGCGCGGCCACCTCCCGCCAGCCGTCCCGCAGATCGTGCAGCATCCCGCCACCGGGGGCCCGCTCGGGGACGCCGCTGACGTCGAGGAATGCGCGCAGCGCCCCGGCGAGGGCGAAGGAGGCGGCGTCGATGGCCAGCACCCAGCCGGGGCCGACCGCCGTGACCAGGGCGCCGCCGAGCGCCGCGCCGCCGATGTTCGCGCCGTTCATGCCCATCCGGAAGACGGCGAACGCGCGGCCGGAGTGTTCGCCCGAGACGCTGGCGAACACCATGCCCTCGGCCGCCGGGACGAAGAACGCCTGCCCGGTGCCGCCGAGCGCGGCCAGCAGCGCCATCTGCCACAGCCGCGGTTCCCCGGCCAGCACGAGCAGCGCGAACAGGCCCTGGGAAACGCAGCTGAGCGCGTTCGCGGCGACCATCACGCGATGCCGGGGGAGCCGGTCGGCGAGCGCGCCGCCGACCAGTAGGAAGAGGATGAGCGGGACCGTACGGGCGGTGGCGACCAGCCCGACGTCGGTGGCCGAGCCGCCGGCCCCGAGCACCGCGAAGGCGGCCGCGATCAGCGCCCCGGAGCTGCCGAGGCCGGAGAGGACCGTGGCGCCGGTGAGCAGGGTGTAGTTGCGCCCCGCCCAGGCGGGACGGGCCCTCACCAGGACCACACCGGCCGGGCCGGCGCCCCGGCGGACCGGGTGGTGGCGGGGTACGGGGCGTCCGTCGCCCGGTGTGCCGGGTGTGCGGTCCGCACGTCCCCGGTGTGCTGTTGTTCTGGCCACATGGGCGTCCACGATAGGCGGGCCGGCCCGCGGACCGTACAGCTGTGTCCCCTCCGCACGGGGATCCCCGTGCGCACCGACCGAGCTGCGGCTTCCCCGTCCTCCGGAGGGGAAGATCCGGCCTTCCCCTCCTTTGCTACCCGCTGGTAACCTCTGGCCATGTCTGAGACCCTGCCGAACATCGGCGAGATGCTTCTGGCCACCGTGCCCATGGCCCGCACCCTGAATCTGGAGTTCGTCGAGGCGACCGCCGAGCGTGCCGTGGTGCGCCTGCCCGACCAGAGCGCTTACCACAACCACGTCGGCGGCCCGCACGCCGGCGCCATGTTCACGCTGGGGGAGTCCGCCAGCGGCGCCATCGTCATCGGGGCGTTCGGCGACCAGCTCTCGCGCGCTGTGCCGCTCGCCGTACGGGCGGAGATCGACTACAAGAAACTGGCCATGGGACCGGTCACCGCGACCGCGGAGCTCGGCCGTCCGGTCGCCGAGGTGGTCGCCGAACTCGACGCCGGCCGGCGTCCCGAATTCCCGGTCCATGTCGCCATCCGGCGCGCGGACGAGGCCGTCACGGCCGAGCTGCGCATCATCTGGACACTGCGCCCCAACGCCTGAGCCGCCCCGGCCTCCGGTGACGGCCGCGGCGGGCCCGGCGCCGGGTACGGAGAACAGCGCTCGGCCGCGGCCATCGAGTAGGCTTCCCGGGCGCGCTGTTCCGGCGCGCCCGGGGGATCGACGGGCACCGGTGCCGGTGCCGCCGGGCAATGGCCCACGGGGCCCGACACCATGCGGAGGAAGCGGCGTTGCACATCCAGGAGTGGCTGGAATCAGTACCGGCCGTGAGCGTATACCTCCTGGTGGGGGTGGTCATCGGGGTGGAGAGCCTGGGCATTCCGCTGCCCGGTGAGATCGTCCTCGTCAGCGCGGCGATCCTCGCCGCGACCCAGGACCACATCGACCCGGTCGTGCTGGGCGCCTGCGCATCCGCCGGCGCGATCATCGGCGACTCCATCGGCTATCTGATCGGGCGCAAGGGCGGCCAGCCACTGGTGGACTGGGCCGGCCGTAAGTTCCCCAAGCACTTCGGCCCCGATCATGTCGCCATGGCCGAGTCGAAGTTCGACAAGTGGGGGATGTGGGCGGTGTTCTTCGGCCGCTTCGTCGCCCTGCTGCGGATCTTCGCCGGCCCGCTCGCCGGTGTACTGAAGATGCCGTACTGGAAGTTCCTGATCGCCAATGTGCTGGGCGGCATCGTCTGGGCGGGCGGCACGACCGCGCTGATCTACAGCGTCGGCATTGTCGCCGAACCGTGGCTCAAGCGCTTCTCCTGGCTCGGGCTGGTCGCCGCCCTGCTGTTCGGTGTCGGCTCGTTCCTCGTCATGAAGCGCCGGGCGCAGAAGGCGGCCGCGGCCCACGAGGCGGAGGCCCCGGTCGCCACGGCGGCCGACTGACGGCCCGGGACACCACGCCTCCCGGCCCTCCCGGTCGGGCGGCCGGCACCCGGAGCTACGGCCCGGCAGCACTCGCTGCCGGGCCGTTGTCGTGCCGTCCGGACGGTGGCGCGGGTACGGGGCGGGATCCGCGTCAGGGCATCGACCAGATGTCGGGCCCGCCGTCGCGCCATTCGACGAGACCGGCGTCGTCCCAAGGGGGGTCCGCGGCGCAGAAGCCCGCCCGGCGCAGGATCGCGGCGACCTCGCCGGGGCGCCGTGCCCGTCCGAGATCCTGTCCGTGGAGCGTGACGCGGCGACCGCCGGCGCAGGGCGGATGGACGATCACCGGGGCGCGGTTCATTCCCCTAGGGTGCGCCCGGTCCGCCGCGGCCGCACCCCGAACGCACCCGCACCGTCACGCCGCGTGACACTCGGAGGTGCCGTCCGGCAGCCGCTCGCCGCGGGTCCCAGGGACCCCGTCCGTGACCGTGCGGGATACGGGCACCGGCACATCCGCCAGTGGCGCGCGCTGGGCCGCCGGTCGCCGGGGCCGGTCTTTGGCACCCTCTAGTTGATCTTATTGTGGTGTCCTTCGTCCGGCCTGGCGGGGTGGCACCGTGCGGCGCCCGCGCCCGGTCCCGAGCCTCCGAGGAGTACGTCCCGATGAAGTGTCTGCGCGTCAGAGCCGTGATGTGTGCGGCAGCCGTAGGACTGCTCGCCGGTTGCGGCAGTCACGGCGCGGACGCCGTGGACGCGTCCGACGTACCGCGGCTGCGGGCGCACGCCGCGGACGCCAGCGACGGCAGGCCCCGGACGGTGCCGCCGACCGGCCCGCGCGCCACCTTCACCCCGTTCCGTACGACCGGCGACGACGGCACCCAGGTCGTCAAGACCAGATGGCACGGCCGGAAGTCCGGCTTCACCGGCGACATATGGGCCTGGGTACCGCCGCAGTACAACCAGCCGAAGTACCTCAAGAGCGGCTTTCCGGTACTGATCGCGCTGCCCGGCTCCTGGGGTTACCCGGCCAACTACTGGGCGAGCGCGCCCTTCGCGCTGGAGGAGCGGATCGCCGAGTGGTCGCAGCAGGGCAAGACGCTGCCGTTCATCGTCGTGATGCCGGTGCTCAACCCGGGGAAGAAGTACTACGACGGCAGCGACATACCGGGGCAGCCCAAGATGGGGACCTGGCTCACCCAGGACGTACCGGATTTCGCACGCGCCAACTTCCGTACCTACGACAGCCGTGACGGCTGGGCCTTCATGGGGTCCTCCTCCGGTGGCTTCGCCGGGCTCAAGGCGGTGCTGAAGTACCCGCACCGTTTCAAGGCCGTCATCGCCAACGGCCCGGACACGGCGCCGGATTCGCCGATGTGGCAGGGGCACCCCGCCGAGATGCGCGCCAACGACCCGCGGTGGCTGTCACGGCAACTGGTCGCACACGGGGGGCCGCAGGTCTATCTGGCCTTCGAGCTCGGCACGAAGGAGGCCGCGGTGCCCGACGTCAAGCGCTTCATCCAGGAGTACACGGGCGGGCCGGTCCACGCCACGCTCTTCGAGATACCCGACGGGGTGCACAGCGGCCACACCTACATCCAGCGGATGGCCGATTCGCTGCACTGGATCAGCGAGCGGATGCAGGGCCCCGTCCCGGCTGTGTGACGCACCGTCACGAGTGACCGGGGTACCGCTGTTGTCGGACACGGGGACCGGCCGCCGCAGCGGGCGGCGAACCGGCGGGCGGGCGCGGCCAGGCGCCTTTGACCTGTGCTTTGCCGCCGCTTGGGGCGGTGGGACGGTGGGCGGGAACGGGGTTGGCGTCATTGCTTTCGCCAAGCCGAGGGTTCGCCTCACGGACCGTCAGGAACACCGCGGCCGGGGTCGCCCCGGAGTCCGGCAACAGCCCCCAATATCACCAAAGCGGACCATTTTTGAATCTCCGTCAGGTCACGGAACGGAGCGGATCTGCGTGGACGCCGGGCGTGCCCGTGATGCTAAGATCATCGCACTTGCCAAGCGCTTTAATAGCCTGCTATGGCAAAATAAAATCCGCGCATTGCCCTGAGAAAAACGCCACCCCGGGGAGAGTTATGCCATTTGCCGGGCCGTGGACGGATTTCCGGCAGGCGACCGTGCGTGGCCGTTCAGGTATGTCCGGGGGTCGCGACTGATTTTGAACGCAACATCCCGATATTTGACAGCTCGTGGCTCCGTCGTCCGAAGAGAGTCCTATGACGCCATACTTCCAGGATCCAGCGCTCTGGGGTCTGATCGTTGGTACCCCTGCCGCCGCCACCGCGATTGTTCGCGGCAGAAAAAAGATCACGGAGCTACGCAACGAAAAAGCTGAGCTCAAGCAGCACTACGCCAACCTGGAGAATCATTACACAGAGGCCGTGGAAGAGGCCAAGGACAGAGCTGAAGAGGCCACGAAGAACACGCTGAAGGCCGCCATGCGGACTCTTCAGGGCCTGGCGAGTGAGCAGCAGCTGGCGATTTCCAAGATGCAGGGGGCGTACGGCGAACACCAGATTCTCCAGGACCTCCTCGACATCGACCACATGAACTCGCAGTTCGCCCGGCGGGCCCAGTCCATCGCGGTGCTCTGCGACGGCTGGCTGGGCAGGCGGCGCAACGCTGCCTCGCTCTACGACGTGGTCCGCAGCGCGAAGGGCCGCATCCGGCACTTCACGCGCGTCGAGATCCGTTCCCAGAGCAATTTCGCCATTGTGAGCCGCGCCGTCGAACCGGTCGCGCTCACCCTCGCCGAACTGCTGGACAACGCCACCAGCTACTCGGCGCCGGAAACGATGATCGAGATCAACATCCGGCCGGTGCCCAAGGGCGTCTGCATCGTGGTCGACGATGCCGGTGTCGGCATGAACGAGGAGGAGAAGGCGCGGGCCGCCGAACTCCTGTCGAGCGAGCACTCGCCCGGCGTCTCCAGCCTCGGTAACCCGCCGCAGTTCGGATTCACGGTCATCGGTGTCCTCGCCGCCCGTTACGGCTTCAGTGTGTCCGTGGATTCCACCTCTCCCTACGGTGGCGTGCGCGCGGTCGTCCTGCTCCCCGACGATCTACTCACGTCCATGCATGAGCCCGAGGAGAGTCCAGCCGTGGCCGCGTCCACCCCGATGCCGCCGGAGGAGAACAATCCTCGCCCGGCGGCTCCCGTAACGACGGCCGGCGGTCTGCCGAAGCGCCGCCGCCGAGGCGCGATATCGATCGTGCCGACCGAGTCGGAGAGCGCGGGCAGCCCGGCCCGTGACAGCGCGACGACGGCTTCCGTCATGGGCGCCTTTCAGCGCGGGACACAATCGGGCCGTCGTTCCACCAATGCAAGCAGTGAAGGGCATGAGACTCCGTGAACTACGATCTTTCGTGGATGCTTGACAGTGCTCTGGAAGTGCCCGAAGCGCAGCACGCGATTCTCGTCTCCGCCGATGGCCTTCTTATGGCGCGCTCGAAAGGGGTCGGCCGGGACCACGCCGATACCGTCGCCGCCGCGATGAGCGGTATGCAGTCACTGAGCCGTACGGTCGCCGATTTCTGCGGCAGCCCCGACGAGCGGCCGCAGTGGCGTCAGACGCTGGTCGAGTTCGACCACGGCTGGGTCTTCCTCATTTCGGCCGGCGAAGGCGCCTATCTCGCTGTTTCGGCGTCGCCCGATGTCGACATGGCGGAGATCACCTTCCGTATGCAGCAGCTGGTCGGACAACTCGGCAAAGCACTGACCAGCCCCCCGCGCGAGAGGGCTGACATCCAACCATGACGACCTCGGACGAACCGGAGCTGGCACAGGAAACAGCGGAACTGGTACGGCCGTATGTCATCACGAACGGCCGCGACCTGCTCGATGACAGTGATTTCTCACTGATCACACTGGTCACCATGCACCGGGAGCCGCCCCGCACAAAGCCTCTCGACCCGGAGAAACTCCGCCTGCTGGAGCTGTGCGCGGGGGGTTTCCTTTCGGTCGCCGAGATAGCCGGGCATATGCAGTTGCCGGTGGGTGTCGTCAAGATTCTGGTGTCCGACCTCACGGAGGAAGGACACCTCTCGACTCGCGCGCCGATACCCAGCGCCCAACTCGTCGACAGGCAAATTCTTGAGGAGGTGCTTAATGGGCTCCAGGCTCGATTTGGATGACAGTGTCTACCTGCGCAGTTCGGTGCAGACCGCCGCGAAGATCCTCGTGGTCGGGCATTTCGCCGTGGGGAAGACGACGTTCATCGGGACGATGTCCGAGATTCCACCGCTGCGCACCGAAGAAGTCATGACACAGGCGGGCGCGGGAATAGACGATCCCAAGGGCGCGCCCGGCAAGACCACGACGACGGTCGCCATGGACTTCGGCCGGCTCACACTCAGCGAGAAGTTGGTCCTGTATCTGTTCGGAACACCCGGCCAGCAGCGCTTCGTTCAGGTGTGGGAAGACCTGTCGCGGGGGGCACTCGGGGCACTGGTGCTGGTGGATCCCGAACGCCTCGAAGAATCGTTCCCGGTGATGGACCTGGTGGAGCACTACGGCATCCCGTACACCATCGCCGTGAACCAGTTCGACGGGACACCGAGCCATTCGCTCGACGAAATCCGGGAGGCTCTGGACCTGCTCCCCGAGACGCCCGTCGTCAACTGTGACGCGCGTGACCAGCGATCGTCGGCCGATTCGCTGATCGTGCTCGTCCGTTATCTCCAGTCCCGCCTCAACTAGGAGTTCAGGCATGCAATCTCACTCGGAATACCAGGCGCCGCCCGGCTGCCCCGCGCACACCGGTGGCGGGCGCTTGCCCCTGCACGGGTCCGAATTCGCCGCCGCTCCCGAGGCTTTCTACGAGAACATGCGGCAGTACGGTGCCGGCGCACCGGTCGAGCTGGCCCCCGGAGTGGAGGCCACCCTCGTCACGGATTACGCCGCGGCGCTGCATGTCTTGCAGAACCCGGACGCCTTCGCACGGGATTCGCGCCGCTGGCGCGCCTGGAACGAGGGGCGCATTCCGGTGGACAGCCCAGTGCTGCCCATGATGGCGTACCGGCCCAACTGCCTTTTCTCCGACGGCGCGGAACACATGAGGCTGCGGCAGGCGGTGACGGACAGTCTGGCCCGGGTGGACACCCACCGGCTGAGCCGGCACGTCGACCGCGTCGCCACGTATCTCATCAGCCAGTTCAGCGGCCGGGGCCGGGCCGATCTGGTGGCCGACTACGCGCAGTTGCTGCCGCTTCTGGTCTTCAACGATCTGTTCGGCTGCCCCGCCGAGATCGGTGACCGACTGGTCTTCGGTATCTCCGGGATTTTCGACGGAATCGACGCGGAAAAGGCGAACGAGGTCCTCACCGAAGCCCTGCTCGAACTCGTCGCGCTCAAGCGGGCGACGCCGGGCGAGGACATCACGTCCTGGCTGATGCAGCATCAGTCCCGGCTTACCGACGAGGAAATGATTCATCAGCTCGTCACGCTCATCGCGGCGGGCACGGAACCCACCCAGCACATCATCACCAGCGCGCTCCGGCTGCTGCTGATTGACGAGAAGTACGCGGGCGGTCCGCATTCGGCGGGTCTGCTGGTGGACGATGCCATCAACGACGTGCTGTGGAACAGCCCGCCGATCGCGAACTACGCCGTGCATTACCCCGTGCAGGATGTGGACCTCTTCGGCAGCGGGCTGCGGGCCGGCGATCCGGTACTCGTCAGTTTCGCGGCGGCGAACACCGACCCGAACCTTTCGGTGGGCCGGCAGACGCTCAGCAAGCGGGCCCATCTCGCCTGGGGCGCGGGCGCGCACGCCTGCCCGGCCAAGGATCCCGCGCTGCTGATTTCCGTGCTGGCGATCGAGAAACTCCTCAACAGCCTGCCGGATATCGACCTGGCCACGCCCGCGGAAAACCTGACCTGGCGGCCGGGACCTTTCCACCGGGCACTCGACGCACTGCCCGCCCGCTTCACCCCGGTACGGTCCGACAAACGGGCAGGCGGAGCGTACCCGGCGTTCGGGAACGCCGCCGGAAATGCCCCGTCCCAGCAACAGCAGAAAGCGCCGCAGAAGGGTAGCTGGTGGAGTTCGTTCCTGACCTGGTGGAAGGTGTGACATTCACAACAGGGTGAAGTGACGTCCCGTCACATAAACGTTCAACCTCACGGGTAGTCAGATCAGGCCAATCTGCCCGGATGTATTGAACGAAGGAGTCGCCGCCGTGGAAGCCGCAGTGGTTGCCCCACCCGTGGTCCCGACCGTCGACCGCCGTTCCGTGGTAAGGCTCTTTTCGCGCCTGCGTACACCGGACGGGCAAGCTGACACCTCGCCCTACTACGCGGAACTCCGGTCGATGGGGGAGTTCGTTCCGGCTCCCTGGGGCGGACATCTGGTGACCTCCTACGGCCTGTGCGACGAGATAGTGCGCGACAGAAATTGGCTGGTACCCGACGGCGATTGGCGGGCCCGGCAAGGTGATGCGACGCGGTGGAGTGCGGCCTCGTCGCGTGAAATGAGCAAAACACTGCCCGGACTCAACCCGCCGCACCACACGCGGGTCCGGCGTTCAGTGGGCAACATGTTCGATCGGAAAACCCTGGACATCCTCAAGAATTCCGTCGAGAGGACAACGGAAGACCTCCTGGACAAGCTCGCGGAACAACTGCGGGACGGCGAAGCGGATTTCGGTGCCGTGGTCAGTGATGAACTGCCGGTGGCGACGATCGGCCAATGGCTGGGACTGCCGCCCGCCGACTATCCGCTGCTGCGGTCGCTCACCCACGACCAGGTGTTCGCACAGGAATTGCTGCCCTCCGCGAGCCAGCTCGCGCGGTCCGACGCCGCGACCCGGCGACTGCGCGAGTACTTCACCGCACTGGTCCAGGAACGGCGCCGGGCGCCCGGTGACGATCCGGTCTCGGTGTGGATACGCACCTGGGACGGCCTCGAACCGGACCGGGACGCCGCCGACGAGGCCGTCTACCGCCTCGCGCTCTTCGTCGTCCTGGCCGCGCTGGAGACCACGTCGACCCTGCTGTCCACCACGGTGCGGCTGATCGCCGAACACCCGCGGCAGCAGGCGTGGCTGCGCGCCCATCCGCAGGACATTCCCGGTGCGGTCGAGGAGGTGCTGCGCCACGACGCCCCCACGCATGTGGTGAGCCGGGTCGCGGGCGAGGACATCACCGTCGCCGGGGTACGCGTCCCCAAGGACCAGATGGTGCACCTCATGGTCGGCGCCGCCAACCACGATCCGGCGCAGCACACCGACCCCGATGTCTTCGACGTACGCCGCAAGGCCACCCATCTGAGCTTCAGCGGCGGTATCCACTACTGCCTCGGTGCGGCGCTGGCCCGTCTCGAAGCGACCACGCTGCTGACCGCGGTGCTCGGGCGGTTCCCCGGGCTGCGCCTCGGCCGTGCGCCCGAATGGGCGCCGCGCGTCGCCTTCCGGCGCCTGGTGACGCTGCCCGTAATCAACCCCTGAGGTACCGATGACGAACACCGTGCGCGAGAGCTTCAAGACCCTTGAGGTCGCCCACGAGGGGCCCGTGCTCACGGTCCGGCTGAACAGCCCGGAATCCGGCAACGCACTCTCCGTGCCGATGCTCGACGACCTCCTCACCGTGCTCGGCGCCGCACAGGACGCGCCCGAGATCCGGGTGCTGATCCTCTCCGGTGCGGGGGCGGATTTCTGCCTGGGCGGCGACCGCGGGGAGTTCGCCCGGTTCCTCGCCGCCGACGGCACCGGGGCGGGGCTGCGCAGCATGGGCGACAAGGCACGGCGGGTGTGCGATGCGCTCGCGACCGCGAACGCCGTCACCATCGCCCGGCTGCACGGCCGGGTGGACGGCGCGGGGATCGCGCTGGCGGTCTTCTGCGATCTGCGGGCCGGTGCGGACACCTGCCGTTTCCGGCTGCCGGAACTCGCGCTCGGGCTGCCGCCCGCCTGGGGAGGCGTCCTGCCACGGCTGCTGAACGAGTCGGGCGCCGCCCGGATCCGGGAGCTGATCCTGACCGGCGAGCGCTTCGACGCGGCGAAGGCGGCGGAGCTGTCCCTCCTGCACAAGGCCGTCCCGGAAGAGGAACTGGACGACGTCATAGCGAAGTGGACCGGGCCGCTGGTCCGCAGGTCCCCCGCGGCCCTGCGGAGCGCCAAGATGATGCTGAACGCGTACGCGGGCGCCAACCGCCTCGCGGACGCCACCCTCTTCGACGCCGAACTGCTGACGTCCGTGCTGGCGGCCGCCGAGTCCGCGCGGCGCCCCTGACGCGGACCGGCGACGGGCCGGTACGGATCAGCCCCCGGTGCCGGCCGCCGCCGCCCGATGCCGCCGGACCAGCTCCAGGTACATCGCGGCGTTCAGCTCGATGCTCGCGCGCTCCTCCTCGGTCAGCTCCCGTTTGACCTTCGCCGGCACCCCGGCGACCAGCGAACCGGGCGGTACCCGCATGCCCTGCGGGACCAGCGCCTGCGCGGCGACCAGTGAGCCGGCGCCGATGTGCGCACCGTTCAGTACGGTTGCGCCCATGCCGACCAGGACGTCGTCCTCGACGGTGCAGCCGTGCAGGACCGCGTTGTGCCCGACGGAGACGCGCGCGCCGACGGTCACCGGGAAGCCGGGATCCACATGCACCGTGCAGTTGTCCTGAATGTTGCTGTCGGCGCCGAGCACGATCGGGCCGCAGTCGGCGCGCAGCACCGCGTGGTACCAGACACTGGCGCCCGCGGCCAGGGTGACCTCGCCGAGCACCACGGACGTGGGTGCGGTGAACGCCTCCGGATCGACCACCGGCTCCTTGCCGCCCACCGCTGAGATCAATGCCTGCCCCGACATTCCGCTCTCCCCTCGCCGTCGCCGCCCGGTACGCCGCGTCAACAGCACCGTAGACGACGGGCACCGGGGCGGCCGGGCGACCGGGGAAGGCGGTGGTGGGGCGAAGATCACAGCGGATCGCGCGGACGGCGCGCGGTGCGCTGAGTACGGTGTGCGGGTGCCGACGAACCAGAACGTGTTCTCATCCGTCGCGGCCTGGCGGCGCCGGGCCGTGTCGCGCGCCGTGCACCGCGGCGCGCGCTGGGTGCGGCAGGCGGCGGCGGTCACGGCCGAGCGGCCGGGACCGTACCGCTTCCGCCGGATCGGCCCCGGCGCCCGGCTCGCCTACCCCCAGGGCACCGTCTTCGGCGACCCCTGGATCGAGATCGGCGACCACTGCATCATCGCCCAGGACGTGACCCTGACGGCGGGCATGATGCCGGACCTCGACCTGGGGCCCGCCCCGATCCTGACGCTGGGCAACGGCGTCGTGCTGGGCCGCGGCAGCCATGTGATCGCCGATGTCCGGCTGACGATCGGCGACGACTGCTTCTTCGGCCCCGGCGTCTACGTCACCACCACCAACCACAGCTACGACGACCCCGATGTGCCGGTCGGGAAGCAATGGCCGCGCACCGACCCGGTCAGCATCGGCCCCGGCAGCTGGATCGGTACGGGGGCGGTCATCCTGCCCGGCGCCCGGCTGGGCCGGAACGTGGTCGTCGCGGCCGGCGCCGTCGTCCGCGGTCCGGTCCCCGACCACGCGGTGGTGGCCGGCGCACCCGCCAGGATCGTCCGCACCTGGGACCGGGAGACGGGCTGGCAGCCGCCGCTGCGTACGCCGCCCCCGGTGCCGGTGCCCGAGGGCGTCACCCCCGAGCAGCTGCTGGCGCTCGCCGAGCACGCGGCGGCCGGGGAGACGGACCGGGCGCTCCCGGACGGCTCGGCGGCGGACGCGGCGCCGGGCGGTTCCTGAGCGGCCGTCAGCCGTGCGGCGCCACCGGCGGTCACGGTGCCCCCACGCAGTACAGTGAGCTGCACGCGGAAGTGCACCACACCGTAGTGCGGCGACGCGCTCCGCTACGGCATTCGACACAGTGAACCGGGACGGACCGTGACCGACCTCGAACAGCTCACCCGGTCGCTCGGCCGCAACCTCAAGCGCTGGCGCACCGAACGCGGTTACACCCTCGACGCGCTGGCCGCGCGGGCCGGCGTCAGCCGCGGCATGATCATCCAGATCGAGCAGGCCCGTACGAACCCGAGCGTGGGGACCACCGTCAAGATCGCCGACGCGCTCGGCGTCAGCATCACCACGCTCCTGGACTACGAACAGGGGCCGCAGGTGCGGATGGTGGCGCCGGGCGAGGCCGTGCGGATGTGGTCCACCGACGCGGGCAGCCACACCACCCTCCTCGTCGGGGCCGAGGCACCCGGGCCCTTCGAACTGTGGGACTGGCGCCTGATGCCCGGCGACGAGAGCGTGTCCGATCCGCATCCGCCCGGCAGTGTCGAGCTGATCCATGTCCGCGCCGGCACGCTGACGCTCATCGTGGACGGCGCGCCGTACACGGTTCCCGCGGGCACCTCGGCGACCTTCGAGGCCAAGGTCGCGCACGGCTACCGCAACGACGCCGCGGAGCCCGTCGAGATGACCATGTCCGTGATCATTCCGCCCGCCCGCTGACCAGGTCCGTGCTGCCGGGACCGCCCGCCGCACCGCTCGGGGTACCTGTTAGCTTGACGCGCATGCCCGTGCCCATGGATGCCTTCGACGACGTCCGGCCCGCCGCCGCGTGCCTGGATCTGCTGACCGAGCCCGTTGCCGCCGCGATCCGCGGCTGGCGCGGATCCGTACCGGTGGAGGAGATCCGCTACGTCGACACCGATCCCGCGATCGCCGACACCGACGCCCTCGTCGAGCACCACGGGCGCTGGCTGCTGGAACAGTCGGCGAACTGCGTGGTGGTCGCGGGCAAGCGCGGCGGCGAGGTGAGCCTGGCCGCCTGCGTGGTCCTCTCGCACACCCGCGTCGACGTCAACGGGGTGGTCCGCCGCCAACTGGGCGCCCGCAAGGCGTCGTTCGCGCCGATGGACACCGCGGTCGGCGACAGCGGCATGGAGTACGGCGGCATCACCCCGATCGGCCTGCCCGCCGGCTGGCCGCTGCTGGTGGACGCCGCCGTCGCCGACGCCCCGTACGTACTGATCGGCAGCGGCGGCCGCCGCGGCAAGCTCATCGTGCCGGGCAAGGCGCTCGCCGAACTGCCCGGCGTCACCGTGCTGACGGGGCTGGGCGTCGCCTGACGCCACCGCCGGGACCGGTCAGGGAGCCGGGGCGGCCGGGGGCTCCGGCCGCGCGCGGGTCCGCAGGTCCAGCGACAGGGCCGTGGAGTGCTCGGTGAAGCCCAGGCTCCGGTAGAGCGGCTCGGCGTCGTCGGTGGCGTGCAGATCGACACGGGTGACGCCACGCTCGCCGAACCAGGCCAGCAGGGCCTCGGTCGTGGTGCGCGCGAGGCCGCGGCCGCGGTAGCGGGGGTCCGTGCAGACGTTGAAGACGAAGGCGAAGCGGCCGGTGGGGTGGCCGGGGGCCGGCAGCCGTTCCTCGATCCGCCCGACCGCGCACGCCGCCAGATGCGGGGCGATGCCGGCCGCGTCACCGTCCATCACGAACGCGCCGAGCACCGGATCCGGACCGGTCAGCTGCCGACGCGCCATCTCCTCGGCGTCCCGCTCCCAGCCGCCGGGTTCGTCCCGGCAGGTCATGGCGGAGAACATCAGGCGGCGCAGCCGGACGAGCTCGGCGGCGTCCTCGGGGCGGGCGGCACGCGGAGCGCTCATGACCGGGCGCCGACGCACTCGGGGCGGAACCCCGAGCGGGGTATCTCGATGGCCGGACAGCGGTCCATCACCATGTCGAGACCGGCCCCGCGCACCCGGTCCCACGCCGCTTCGTCGACCACCCCGAGCTGGAACCACACGGCCTTCGCGCCGATCGCCACGGCTTCGTCGGCGACGGCGCCCGCCAGCGCGCTGTTGACGAACACATCGACCACATCGACCGGGAACGGGATGTCGGCGAGCGTGGCGTACCCCCGCTCGCCGTGGACCGTCTCGGCCTTGGGGTGCACCGGCACGATCCGCTTGCCGTGGCGCTGCAACAGCTCCGCCACGCCGTACGCCGCCCGCCGTTCGTTGCCGGACAGGCCGACCACGGCCCAGGTCTCGCCGGACTCGGTGAGAATCCTGCGGATCGTGCGGGGGTCGCCGTACACGTGCTGCCTCCTGCGGAGGGGATGGGTCCTGTGCCGATCAACGGACAAGACCGTCCGGAGATTCCCGCGCCGACCGGGGAGGGCCCGGCGGCGGGGGAGCCGCCGGGCCCCGGGCGCGGCCGGACCCCGCCCCCGGACACGCAGACGCCCCGCCCGAAGGGGAAGACGGGCGGGACGAGTCCTGCGCGGCGGGTCAGCCCTGGCCGCCCACCATCCCGCTGCCCGCCATACCCGCCCCCACGACGGTGGCTCCGGCCGCGGCGCGGGCCGGTTTGCCGATCGCCATCCCGCTGCCGACCGGCTCGGCCCCGGCCGCCGCCGTCCCCGGGCGCAGCGTCCCCGGGGCGGCCGGTTCCGCCGCCTCGCCCGCCTGCCCCGCGGGCCCGGTGCCGACGGCCGCCAGCGCGGCGCGCAGCTGCTCGGTCTCCACCAGCATGCTCACCGGGCCGGTCGGGTTGAGGTAGAGGGCATGGCCCGGCGGCAGATGGTCGACGAGTTCGGCCACCGGCCGCCGGTCGTACAGCAGACGTCCCACGGACTCCAGATAGACCGCGGACGTGTAGACGGGCACCACCGGCGTGCCCTCGGGGGAGGCCGCGGTCAGCGGTGTCCCGGTCGCGCTGACCAGGACGGAGACCTCCGCGCGCGCCAACGCCGCCGGAACGTCCTGCGCCGGGCCGTAGCCGGTGGCGGCCAACTGGACCGCGCTGTCGACCGCGTCGGCCGGATCAGGCCAGTCCAGCATCTGCGGGGAGGGCCGGTACTCCGGATTGTCCTGCCACTCCTCGATCTCACCGGTCGGCCCCGACCGCCACTGCCCGATCAGCGCCCAGTGCGGCGGCGGTCCCTCGCCGGACCAGGTGAGATCCACCATGGCCAGCCAGTGATCGGGTGCCTGCCGGGCCGCCTCGACGACCTCCGGCGGCGGTTCGGGCATCGCGCTGCCCGTCACGGGAACGCCCGCCGCCGTCTCCGACTGTGTGTCCTTGTCCATGAAGCCCTCCGCCAGACCGCCGTTCCGTTCCTGCGTACGTGAGCGGGGCCGGATGCCGAGGCCCTCGCCCGGGGCTCACAGTGCCCACGAGCGGCACGGACGTCGTCCCGACGCACCGAGCGGACCGCGCGGGTACGCCGCCTGGCCGCGCGGACTGCGCCCGTACGGCGGACACCGCAGCGCGGCGCGGCGGCGGGGCGGCCGGTGTCCACCCGTTCCGGGGGCCGCATAGGCTGGTGCGATGCCGGACCAGTACCGGACCCTCGCGCGCGCGGGTGTCCACGAGACCGAGATCAACAAGTCCCGCTTCATCTGCGCGCTCGCGCCCGTCGCGACCGAGACCGAGGCCCAGGACTTCATCGCGTGCGTCCGCAAGGAGCACCCCGGCGCCCGCCACCACTGCTTCGCCTACGTCATCGGCGCCGAGGGCGGGATCCAGAAGGCGAGCGATGACGGCGAACCGGGCGGTACCGCGGGCGTCCCGATGCTCCAGATGCTGGTGCGCCGCGAGGTGCGCTATGTCGTGGCCGTCGTCACCCGGTACTTCGGCGGTATCAAGCTCGGGGCCGGCGGCCTCATCCGCGCGTACGGAGGCGTCGTCGGCGAGGCGCTGGACGCGCTCGGCACGGTCACCCGGCAGCGCTTCCGGCTGGTGACCGTCACCGTCGACCACCAGCGGGCGGGGCGGGTGGAGAACGACCTGCGGACGACGGGCCGCGCGGTGCGCGAGGTGACGTACGGAGCCGAGGTACGCATCGAGGTCGGGCTGCCGGAGGCCGAGCTGGACGCCTTCCGCGGCTGGCTGGCCGATGCGACGGCCGGGACGGCGCTCCTGGAAGTCGGCGGCGAGGCGTACGGGGACCTGTGACGGCCCTGCCGTACCGCGCCCGGTAGCGGCCGTCGCGGAAAGTCCGGTCACGACCGGTGCGCGGTGACGCCGGGCGTGTCAGCCTGTCCCGGCACACAACCGGCCGCGCACCGGCGCGAGGGCCGGCCTGGGAAAGGGCTGACGCATGTCCGACCGGCTCGACACGCGCGCGGGATTCGTCCGCCGCATCGGCCTCTTCCAGGCCACCGCCATCAACATGAGCCAGATGTGCGGCATCGGGCCGTTCGTGACGATCCCGCTGATGGTCGCCGCGTTCGGCGGGCCGCAGGCCGTCATCGGGTTCGCCGCGGGCGCGGTCCTGGCGCTGGCCGACGGGCTGATCTGGGCCGAGCTGGGCGCCTCCTTACCGGGCGCCGGCGGCAGTTACGTCTATCTGCGGCAGGCGTTCCAGTACCGCACCGGCAAACTGATGCCGTTCCTGTTCGTCTGGACGGCCATGCTGTTCATCCCGCTCGGGATGTCCACGGGCGTCATCGGATTCGTGCAGTACCTCGGCTATCTGTGGCCGGAGATGAGCCAGGGACAGGGCGATGCCGTCGGGCTCGTCGTCACCGCCGCCATCATCGCGCTGCTGTGGCGGCGGGTGGAGAACATCGCCCGGCTGACGGTCGTCCTGTGGACGGTGATGATCGCCGCCGTCGTCCTCGTCATCACCGCCGCGTTCACCCACTTCAGCCCGGAGCGCGCCTTCACCTACCCCGCGCACGCCCTGGAGCTGACCTCGCATCAGTTCTGGCTGGGCTTCGCGGCGGGACTGACCATAGGCGTCTACGACTACCTCGGCTACAACACCACCGCCTACATGGGCGCCGAGATCAGACAGCCCGGCCGCACCCTCCCGCGCGCCATCATCTACTCGATCCTCGGCATCATGACGATCTACCTGCTGCTCCAGATCGGCACCCTCGGGGTCGTCGACTGGCGGGACATGCTCGATCCGGGCAACGTGGCGTCCACCTCCGTCGCCTCCGCAGTGCTGGAGAAGACTTGGGGCAGGGGCGCCGCCGCCACCGTCACGGTGCTCATCCTCGTCACGGCCGTCGCCTCCGTCTTCACCGGACTGCTGGGCGGCTCACGGGTGCCCTACGACGCCGCCCGGGAAGGCGTCTTCTTCCGCGCGTACGGCACCCTGCACCCGCGCCACCGCTTCCCCGTCCTGGGGCTGCTGACCATGGGCGTCGTCATGGCCGTCGGCTTCCTCATCGGCCGGCACACGGACCTGGCCACCATCATCCAGCTGCTGACCACCGTCATGGTGATCGTGCAGGCACTGGCCCAGGTCGCGGCGGTGACCGTGCTGCGCCGCCGGCAGCCCGGACTGCGCCGCCCCTACCGGATGTGGTGCTACCCGCTGCCGAGCCTCGTCGCGCTCGTCGGCTGGCTGGTGATCTACGGCTACGCGGACGAGAGCTCGCCGGGCCGGCACCCCATCGAATGGTCACTGGTGTGGGCCGCGGCGGGCGCCGTGGCCTTCCTGCTGTGGGCCCGCCACGAGAAGGAGTGGCCGTTCGGGCCGAAGCGGATCAGCGAGGAGTATCTGCACGGGGCCGATCCGGACGCCGAGGGCGCCGGGGGCGGGGTCCCCGGCCGCGGCTAGAGTGTCCGGAGCTGAGGAACGACCCGCGCCGGGTGCGCGGGCCGGAAGCTGATCCTTGCGAAGCACGAGAAGGCGGAGGCGTGGCGGTGCGGGTGGGAGCTCTGCGGTGAGGATCCTGCACACCTCGGACTGGCACCTGGGCCGGTCCTTCCACCGCGTGAGCCTGCTCACCGCCCAGCGCGCGTTCCTCGACCACCTCGTCGAGACGGTCCGCACCCGGGAGATCGACGCGGTGCTCGTCTCGGGCGATGTCTACGACCGTGCCGTCCCCCCGCTCGCCGCCGTCGAACTCTTCGACGACGCCCTGCACCGCCTCGCCGGCCTCGGCGTCCCCACCGTCATGATCTCCGGCAACCACGACTCCGCCCGCCGGCTCGGCGTCGGCTCCGGCCTGATGCGCCGGGCCGGGATCCACCTGCGCACCGACCCGGCGGCCTGCGGCACCCCGGTGCTGCTCGCCGACGGCCACGGCCCGGTCGCGCTCTACGGCCTGCCGTACCTCGAACCGGCCATGGTGCGCGACGAGCTCGGCGCCGGACGGGCCACGCACGCCGAGGTGCTCGGCGCGGCGATGGACCGGGTCCGCGCCGACCTCGCCGGCCGGCCCGCGGGCACGCGCTCCGTGGTGCTCGCGCACGCCTTCGTCACCGGAGGCACCGTCAGCGACAGCGAGCGCGACATCAGCGTCGGCGGGGTCGCCGCCGTCCCCGCGGCCGTCTTCGACGGCGTCGACTACGCCGCCCTCGGGCATCTGCACGGCTGCCAGACGCTCACCGACCGGGTCCGCTACTCCGGATCGCCGCTCGCCTACTCCTTCTCCGAGGCCGGGCACCGCAAATCGTCGTGGCTGATCGACCTGGACGCGGCGGGCGCGGTGCACGCGGAACGGATCGACTGCCCGGTACCGCGTCCGCTGGCCCGGATCCGCGGCCCGCTGGCAGAACTGCTGGCCGACTCGGCGCTCGGCGCGCACGAAGAGGCGTGGGTCGAGGCGACGCTCACCGACACCGCCCGCCCGCACGAGCCGATGGCCCGGCTCGGCAAACGCTTCCCGCACCTGGTCAGCCTCGTCTTCGACCCGGACGAGGCACCGGCCCGCTCGCTCGCCTCGTACGCCCAGCGGCTGCGCGGCCGCGGCGACCAGGAGATCGCCGAGGACTTCGTGGCACATGTGCGCTCCGGCCGCGCGGCCGACGAGGCGGAACGGGCCGAGCTGCGCTCGGCGATCGACGAGGTACGCCTCGACGACGCCGTGCACGAGGTGGCGCGATGAGGCTGCACCGGCTGTCCGTCACGGCCTTCGGACCGTTCGGCCGCACCCAGACCGTCGACTTCGACCAGCTCTCCCGGGAGGGGCTCTTCCTCCTGCACGGGCCGACGGGCGCGGGCAAGACCTCGGTACTGGACGCCGTCTGCTTCGCGCTGTACGGGTCGGTGCCCGGGGCCCGGCAGAGCGGCCAGGCGCTGCGCAGCGATCTGGCGGACCCGCTGACGCTCACCGAGGTCGTCCTCGAACTGACCGTGGCCGGACGGCGGCTGGAGCTCACCCGGCTGCCCGAGCAGCTGCGCCCCAAGAAGCGGGGCAGCGGCACGACCCGGGAGAAGGCGCAGAGCCGGCTGCGGGAGTACGTCCCGGCCGGGACCGGCGCCGCCGACGGGGCGGCTGGCGACGGGTCCGGCGGGCACTGGAAGGCGCTGAGCCGCTCCCACCAGGAGATCGGCGAGGAGATCGGCCAGCTGCTGGGCATGAGCAAGGAACAGTTCTGCCAGGTGGTGCTCCTGCCGCAGGGCGACTTCGCCCGGTTCCTGCGCGCCGACGCCGAGGCCCGCGGCCGGCTGCTCGGCCGGCTCTTCGACACCCGCCGGTTCGCCGCCCTCGAAGAGCGGCTCGCCGCGCGCCGCAAGGCCGCCGCGGACCGGGTCGCCGCGGGCGACGAACGGCTGCTGGCGCTGGCGCACCGGATGGCGCAGGCAGCCGGCGAGCACCCCGATCTCGCCGACCCCGCGGTCCCGGCGCCGGAACGGACCGCGCGGCCGTCCCCGTCCGGCAGCGGCCGGGGCGGCGCGGCGACCGCGGCCGTACCGCGGCAGGCCGGGCCCGCGGCGCACACCGGACGGCGGGGCGCCGACGGCCCCGCGGACGCCCCCGGCACGCCCGCGCCCGGCCCCGGCGAGCCGGGATTCGCCGAGGCCGTACTGGTCCGGGCCGCGGTGGCCCGGGTCGGCGCCCGGGAGCGGCTGGAGATCGCGCGGGCCGCGGTGCGGGCCGCCGAGGCCGCGGCGCGGTCGGCGGAGCGGTGGCTGGAGGAGGCCCGCGAACGGGACCGGCTGCAACAGCGCCACGCGGACGCCCGCCGGCGCGCCGCACAGCTCGACGCCCACACCGCGGAGCGGGAGCGGACCCGCGACCGGCTGGCGCGGGCCCGCGCCGCCGCGGACGTCGCCCCCGCGCTCGCGCTCGACGACGCCGCCCGCCGCGAACTGGCCGCCGCGCGCCAGGCCGAACGCCGGCACCGGAGCGCGCTGCCGCCCGGCCTCGCCGACGCCGAAGGACACCGGCTCGCCGCGCTGGAACGGCGGTCGCGGGAAGATCTGGGGTCGCTCGCGGCGGCCCGGCGCGCCGAACGGCGGGCCGCCGACCTCGGCCTGGAGCGTGCCGGACTCGACCGTGAGGCGCGCGCCGACGAGCAGACCCTGCTGGACGCCGCCGCCTGGCTCGCGGACTGGGACGCCACCCGGCAGGCCCTCCAGCGGCGCATCGAGACGGCCCAGGAGGCCGCGACCCGGACCGAACAGCTGGGCACCCTGCTGGAGGCGGCCGTCGCCCGCCTGGCGGCGGCCCGCAGGCGCGACGTCCTCACCGGCGAAGTCCGTTCGGCCGAAGGGGAGTTGCTCGCCGCCCGGGAGCGGACCGCGGCCGCCCGCGAGCACTGGCTCGACCTCAAGGACCGGCGGCTGCGCGGGATCGCCGCCGAGCTCGCGGACGGCCTCCAGGACGGGCGGCCGTGCGCCGTGTGCGGCGCGCGAGAACACCCCGACCCGGCCCGCGCGGGCGCCGGGCACATCGACCGCGCGACCGAGGAAGCCGCCCTGGCCGCCCACCGCGGGGCCGAGGACGCCCGCCAGGACGCGGCGGCGCGGTGCCAGTCCGCCAAGGAGGCGCTGGCCGCCGCGGCCGCCACCGCGGGAGACACGCCGACGCACGAACTGGCCGCCCACGTGGACGAGTTGCGGGAGTCCTTCGCCCGCGACCGGGCGGCCGGCGCGGAGCTGCACACCGCGCGCGAAGCCCTCGGCCGGGCCGAGGGCGAGTACGAACGGCGCCGCACCGAACAGCAGCGCGCCGAGCGCCGGGCCGCCGCCCGCACCTCCCACCGCGAGGCGCTGGAGCGCGAACGGACCGCGCTGGAAACGGAGTTGGCCCAGGCGCGGGGCGACTGCGCGAGCGTGGCCGAGCGGGCCGGACGGCTGGAGCGGGAGATGGCCCTGCTCACCGCCGCCGCCGAGGCGTCCCGTACCGCCGACGCCTGCGCCCAGCGGTTCGCGGAAGCCGGCGCCGGTCTGTCGGAAGCCGCCCGGCGCGCCGGATTCGACACTCCCGAGGCCGCCGCGGCGGCGCTGCTGCACGACGGTGAATGGCGGGCGCTACAGGAGCGCCTCGACGCCTGGCAGGCCGAATCGGCCGCGGTGGCGGCGGAGCTGGCGGACCCGGCCGCGGTCGCCGCGGCGGCCCTGCCACCTGTGGACCCCGACGCGGCGCGCACCGCGCTGGAGGCCGCCGGGTCGCGGCTGCGTACCGCCTCCGCGACCCACGCCGCGGCCCGCGAACGCTGCGCCGACCTCGACCGGCTCTCGGCCCGCGCACAGGCCGACGCCCGTGCACTGGCCCCGCTGCGCGCCGCGTACGACCGCATCGCGCGGCTGGCGTCGCTCACCTCCGGCACCTCCGCCGAGAACGAGCGGCGGATGCGTCTGGAGTCCTACGTACTCGCCGCCCGGCTCGAACAGGTCGCGGCCGCCGCCAGTGCGCGGCTGCACCGGATGTCCGCCGGCCGCTACACCCTCGTCCACTCCGACGAACGGGCCGGCAGCGCCCGGCGCTCCGGCCTCGGCCTGCACGTCATCGACGCCTGGACCGGTCACGAGCGGGACACCGCCAGCCTCTCCGGCGGCGAGACGTTCTTCGCCTCGCTCGCGCTGGCGCTCGGGCTCGCCGATGTCGTCACCGACGAGGCCGGCGGCACCCGGCTGGACACTCTCTTCATCGACGAGGGGTTCGGCAGCCTCGACGAGCAGACCCTGGACGAGGTGCTGGACGTGCTGGACTCGCTGCGCGAACGGGACCGCAGCGTCGGCATCGTCAGCCATGTCGCCGACCTCCGAGCGCGCATCCCGGCCCAGCTGGAGGTCGTCAAGGACCGGACGGGCTCCACCGTTCGGCACCGCGTCCGGGCCTGAGCCGCCGGCGCACGGGCGGGGCCCGGTCAGCGGCCGACCGGGCGGCCGGGCAGCGGCGAGGAGTAGACGACGCTGGTCGTCACCGAGCCGAGCGCGCCGATCCGGCCCGACACCTCCTCCAGATGCTTCATCGACCGGGTGGCGACCTTGAGGACGAAACAGTCGTCGCCCGTGACGTGGTGCGCCTCCAGGATCTCCGGCGTCGTCTCCAGCAGATCGTGGAACGGCTTGTAGTGGCCGTTGGGGTAGCGCAGCCGGACGAACGCCAGCACCGGCAGGCCGATCCGCTCGGTGTCGACCACCGCCGCGTAACCCGAGATGATCCCGGCCTCCTCCAGCCGCCGCACCCGCTCGGTCACCGCGCTCGCCGACATGTTCACGGCGCGGGCCAGTTCGGCGTAGCCCGCGCGGCCGTTGCGTTGCAGTACGTCGAGGAGGCGCCAGTCCGTGGCGTCCGGGGAATAGCCGGTCATCCGTGCTTTCTAGCAGTGGAATCACCGGTGGATCAAGGTCTCTGCCGCTGATCGTCCCTTCTCGGGACGGTCGGCCGACCGTAGATTATCGGCCATGATCACTCAGACGCCGCCGCCCGCCACGGCCACCGGCTCCGCCACCGCCCGCCCCGTCCTCGCCGATCCGCCGGCCGCTCCCGCCGACGCCGCCGCCTACTTCGCCGCGCGCCTGGCCCACCACACCGACGTCGCCGATGTGCACCGCGCGCTCGCGGCCGGCGACCCCGGCTTCGTCGTCGTCGACTCCCGCGGCACCGCGGCCTGGGACCAGAGCCATGTCCCCGGCGCCCGCCATCTGCCCACCGCCCGCATACCGCAGGACGCGGCGGCGCTGCTGGACCCGGCGGTCCCGGTCGTCGTGTACTGCTGGGGCCCCGGCTGCGACGGCGCCACCCGCGCCGCGCTCGCGCTGGCCCGGCTCGGCTACCGGGTCAAGGAGATGCTCGGCGGCATCGAGTACTGGATCCGGGAGGGCTACGAGGTGACGACCCGGCAGGGCCCGCGGCAACTCCCCGCCGACCCGCTGACGGCGCCCGTCGACGGCGGGGAGTGCGGCTGCTGAGCCACTGCCCGGGGTCCCGCGGAGCCACGCGACCCGGTACGCGCGGGGGACGTTCGGCCGCTGCCGCGGCGGCCGGTCACCGCACGAGGGGGGACCGGCCGCCGCCGTCGGGACGGGCCGCCGCGCGGCCGCCGGTGTCAGAGCGCCGAGATCTCGCTCAGCAGATCGTCCAGCCCCAGCGAACCCTGCGACAGCGCGGCCATGTGCCACGCCTTGAGGTCGAAGTCCGCGCCGTGCCGTGCACGGGCCGCCGCCCGGCCCTGGAGCCAGACGCGCTCGCCCAGCTTGTAGCCGATCGCCTGGCCGGCCATGCCCTGGTAGCGGATGACCTCGCTCTCGACGTAGTCGGCCGGGCGGCTGCTGTGCCGCGCCAGGAACTCCTGGGCCAGCTCGGGCGTCCAGCGCTCGCCCGGGTGGAAGGGGGAGTCCGCGGGGATCTCCAGCTCCAGATGCATGCCGATGTCGATGACGACCCGGATCGCCCGCAGCATCTGCGCGTCCAGATAGCCCAGCCGCCGCTCGGCGTTGGTCAGGAAGCCCAGCTCGTCCATCAGACGCTCGGCGTACAGTGCCCAGCCCTCGGCGTTCGCGCTGACGCCGCCCACCGTCGTCTGGTAACGCGAGAGGCCGTCGGCGACATGCGCCCACTGCGCCAGCTGGAGGTGATGGCCGGGCACCCCCTCGTGGTACCAGGTGGAGACCAGGTCGTACGCCGGGAAACGGGTCTCGCCCATCGTCGGCAGCCAGGTGCGGCCGGGCCGGGAGAAGTCCAGCGACGGCTCGGTGTAGTACGGGGCCGCGGCGCCGCCCGGCGGGGCGATCCGGGACTCCACCCGGCGCACCCGCTCGGCGAGCTCGAAGTGGGTACCGTCCAGCGCCTCGACGGCCTCGTCCATGAGGGACTGGAGCCACTGCCGGGCCTCCTCGACGCCCTCGATGGCCTCGCCGTGCTCATCGAGCCAGGCCAGCGCCTCCCACGGCGTCCCCGCACCGGGCAGGACCTTGCCGGCCTCCGTCTCCATCTCGGCCAGCAGCCGGTGGAACTCGGACCAGCCGAACGCGTACGCCTCGTCCAGATCGAGGTCGGCGCCGTTGTAGTAGCGGGCCAGCCGGCCATAGCGCTCCCGGCCGACCACGTCCGGGGCACCGGCGACGGCCGGGGCGTAACTGTCGCGCAGCCAGCCGCGCAGTTCGGCCAGCGCGCCGGTCGCCACCGCCGCGGCCTCGGTCAGCTCGCCGCGCAGCCGCTCCGGGCCCGGGTCGGTGAACTCCGCGAACCAGCCGCGGTCCGTACCGATCCATTCGTCCAACTGGTCGAGGACGGTGGCCACTTGCCGCGGTCCGCCGAGCAGTCCCCGCTCGCGGCCGGCTTCGAGGGCGGCGCGGTAGCCCTCCAGCGCGGCGGGCACCGCACGCAGCCGCCGGGCGATGGCCGCCCAGTCCTCGTCGGTGTCGGCGGGGGTGACGGTGAAGACGTCGCGGACGTGGTGCAGCGGCGAGCTGATGTTGCTGACCGTACGCAGGCCCTCGCCCGCCTCGTGCACCGCCAGCTCGGCCGTCAGCCGCTCGCGCAGCAGCCGTCCGCAGCGCCGCTCGGCGGCGCTGTCCGCGCCCGGCCGCGCCTCGGCCTCGGTGAGCTTCTCCAGGGTCGTGCGGGCGAGCTGGGCCACCGCTTCCTGGCCCGTGGGGGAGAAGTCGGGGAGTCTGCCGGAGCTCTCGGCGATGCCGAGGAAGGTACCGGTGATCGGGTCGAGGCCGACGAGGGCGTCGACGTAGGCGTCGGCGACCTGGCGGGGCAGCGGGCCGTCGGAAGAAGTGGTGTGGGACATGCGGCCATCCTCGTACGGGCGCCCCCGTCCCGTCACCCGGAATACTCGGTATGCGCCTGTCGTACCGGCTGCCGGTGGGTCCGGGCGCGCCCCGGCCCGGCCCCACCGCCGCGCTCAGCGGCGGGCGGAGTCGTCCTGCACCTGTACGGACCCGTGGCCGCCGCGCAGGGCGGGTACGCCCGACGGCCGCGCGGTGATCACCAGCGTGCCCTCCTCGATCTGGTAGTCCAGCGGGACGCCGAGACCGCGCATCGCCGCCACCATCGCGGTGTTGGACGCCTGGGTGACGGCGTACACGCTCTCGGAGCCCGCGTCGGCCGCCATGGCCACCAGCCGGCGCAGCAGCTCCGCGCCGATCCCGCGCCGCTGCCAGGCGTCCTCGACCAGCAGCGCCACCTCGGTCTCGTCGCCGTCCCACAGCAGATGCCCGAGCGCCACCAGCCGGCCGGACGCGGTCTCCACCGCGAGGGTGCGGCCGAACCGCGGGCTGAGCAGATGCCCCAGATAACGGTCCGCCTCGGAGACCGGGCCGTGGTAGCGCCGCGCGAGGGTGTCCGCGGAGCAGCGGGTGTGCATCTCGCGGGCGGCGGCCCGGTCGGCGCTGCCGGCGCGGCGGACCGTGAGGGCGTTGCCCGCAGGCAGCGTCAGTACGTCGCGCCGCGGCGGCACCCGCTGGCCGAGCCTGGTGTCCAGGTCGACCAGTGCGCGTACCCGGGCGAATTCGGTGGGCGTGAACGGCAACTGCGGCCTTTCGATGGTGAGGGAGCCCCCGGCGGGGTCGCGGAATGTCATGGTGTGCTCGGCCAGCACGCCTTCGGCGGGCACCTGCGCGGTGCGCGGCCGGCCGTGCGGCGCGCCCGCGGGAACCGAGTGGATGGTGCAGCGGCCCAGCAACTGCCGTAGCGCCAGCGGCAGTTCGGCGGAGTCCAGGGCGGTACGGGTCGCCAGGCTCAGCATCCGGGTCGGCGCGTCGACGAGATCGTGGGCATCGGCCCGCTCCAGCCAGCTGTGCGCGCCGCCCGCACCCGCCACCGCCCGGGTCAGCTCGGCCGGCGCCAGCGCGGCCGGCGCGCGCAGCAGGAACTCGTCGACCGTGCCGTCGGAGAGCGGATGGGTCTGGAGGCTGAGGATGTCCACCCGCTGCGCGGCCAGCGCTCCGCACAGGGCGGCCAGGCTGCCCGGCTCGTCCCGGACCGTGGTCCGCATCCGCCACAGCGCCGTCTCCGGCCGGCCGGTCCGGGGTGCCTCGGCCGGGGCGGGCGCGGTGGCGCCGGTATCGGCCGTGGTCGGCGGTGGCGCGTGCCCGTGGCGGCGGGACCACCAGACGTGGAACGCGGACGTGGCCAGCAGGGCGACGGCCGCGGCGCACAGCAGCACCGGGCCCGAGGGGCCGTGGGCCACGGCATTGGCGACGCCGTCCGCCACGGCCACGGCCGTGAACAGGGCGGCCAGCTCGACGAGGTCCCGGCGCCAGTGGTGGGGGCGGGAAGGGGCAGCATGCGTTTCGGTCATACCGGCAGCCTCGCCGACCGGTGTTGCCTGGCCGCCAACACCTTGTGTCCGACGGGTAAAACACGTAATCGATGCATTGGCCTCTACTGTCCCACCCGTCCTGGTTGCAGCACCTTGCTGAACAGCACCTGTCCACCCTCCTGGCGCAGCCGCACGGTCAGCTCCCCGCTGCCCCCGTCGATATCGACCTCGCCGAAGTACTGCGGGGTCTCCGCGGGCGAGGTGTTGGCACGGTCCGGTGCCTTGACGAACGGCTGCGCCGGCCCGAATGTTCCGTCCAGCTTCACCGCCGGGAAGCCGCCCGCGTTCAGCGGCCCCGACACGAACTCCCAGAACGGCTCGAAGTCCTTGAACGCCGCCCGCTCGGGCGCGTAGTGCTGCGCCGAGGTGTAGTGGACGTCCGCCGTGAGCCAGACCGTGCCGGTCACCCGGTCGCGCTTGATGTGCCGCAGCAGCTCGGCCATCTGGAGCTCGCGCCCCAGCGGAGCACCGGGATCCCCCTGCGCCACCGCCTCGAAGTCCGTCGCACCGTCCTGGACGACCAGACCCAGCGGCAGGTCCGCGGCGATCACCTTCCACACCGCACGCGAGCGGGACAGCTCACGTTTGAGCCAGCGCAGCTGCTCGGCTCCCAGGATCCCCTGCCGGTCGTCCGTCTGCCGGCCGGGCGAATTGGCGTTGCGGTAGCTGCGCATGTCCAGCACGAACACATCGAGCAGCGGACCGTGGCGCACCACCCGGTAGACCCGGCCGCCCCCGTCCGGGTGCAGCGTACGGATCGGGAAGTACTCGCCGAAGGCGCGCAGCGAGCGCGCCGCGAGCACATCCGCGTTCTTCTCCGTGTACCGGTCGTCGTCCAGCAGCTGCCCCGGATACCAGTTGTTGTGCACCTCGTGGTCGTCCCACTGCACGATGGTGGGCACCTGGGCGTTGAACCGGCGCAGATTCGCGTCCAGCAGGTTGTACCGGAACGCGCCACGGAACTCCGCAAGCGTCTCGGCGACCTTCGCCTTCTCCTCGGTCGTCACATTCCGCCACACCCGGCCGTCCGGCAGGGTCACCCGGGACGGAATCGGGCCGTCGGCGTAGATGTTGTCGCCGCTGCACAGGAAGAAGTCCGGGTTCCGGCGCCGCATCTCCTCGTAGATCCGGTAGCCGCCGCGGTCCGGATTGATCCCCCAGCCCTGCCCGGCGAGGTCGCCCGACCACAGGAAGCGGACGTTCTCGCGGCGGCGGTCGGGCGCGGTACGGAAGGTGCCGGTCACCGGCTCGCCGGTGCGCCGCGGGTCGTCCGGATCGGCCAGCAGCACCCGGTAGTGGATCTGCTCGCCGGCCGGCAGACCGTGCAGCGCGGTGACGCCGGTGAAGTCGCCGCCGGCCCCGACCACCGGGCCGTGCCAGGTTCTGGCGTGCCGGAACGACTCGGTCGCGGCGGTCTGCACGATCATCCGGGCCCGGCGGTCGGACCGTACCCACACCAGACCCGAGGAGGCCGTCACATCCCCCGTCTGCACGCCCCAGCCGGCCCCCGGCCGCCCGCTGCGGGCCTGCGCGGGCGCGGCGAAGGACAGGGCGGGCAGCGCCAGCGCCGCCGAACCGGCCGCCGCGCCCTGAAGCAGCGACCGCCGTCCGAAGCCGCCGCCGGATCCCTGTGCCATCTCCCACCTCCATAGTTCGTCCGGCCTCGATGACAACCCGGTCGTACGGCCGCCCGGTGCCGCGCGGGCGAACGCCCGGTGAACGCTGTCGAGGCCCCGCCCCGCCGGACCCGCCCTGCGTCCCGCGGCCCGGGACCGTGGTCGCACGACCAACGGCCGATCGCCGGGGCGTCGGCACCGCCCCTACAGTCCGGGTACGCGCCGCCGGACGGCGGCCCAGGGAGAGGAAACCTGATGCCGGCCAACGGTTCCGCGCATATCCGTATCGCCCGCCCCACCTGCGACCTGGCCGCGGCCGAGCGCTTCTGGCGCACGGGCCTGGGGCTGTCGGAGCTCTTCCGGCGCGCCCCCGAGGCGGGGGAGTACGGCCTGCTGATGCTCGGCCGGCCGGACGCCGCCTGGCATCTGGAGCTGACCACGGACCCGTCCGGCGCCCTCGAACCGTCCCCCACTCCGGACGATCTGCTCGTGATCTACCTGGGCGAGCCGGTGCCCGCCGAGCTGGTCGCCCGGCTGGAACGCTCCGGCGGCAGACGCGTCGCCGCCCGCAACCCGTACTGGGACGAATGGGGCGTCACCCTGGAGGACCCCGACGGCTACCGCCTGGTGCTCTGCGAACGGGAGTGGTCCAACTCCTGAGCCGCGGTCCGGGCACCCGGCGTGACCGGACCGCCGGGCGCGCCGCCCGCCGTGCCGCGGCGTTCAGCCCACCGTGTCGAGAACGACCCGGGCGACCAGTGCCGGATCGTCGTTCATCGGCACATGCCCACAGCCCGGCAGCCGCACCAGCCGGGCACCCGGGATCGCCTGTTTGGCGCGCACGCCCTGGCGGCGCGGCAGCACCCGGTCCCGGCTGCCCCACCCGATTGTCACCGGCACGTCCGGCACATCGGCGGTGAACCGCACCCCGCGGCCGGCCGCCAGCGTCGGCGCGAACCCGGGCGCCTCACGCATCGCCCAGGTCTCCGCCACGACCGCTTCGGCCGACCGGCGCCCGGGGTGGGCGTAGATGGTGCCGGTGAGCGAGGCCCGGCCCACCGCGGACCGTGCCAGCGTCCGCACCACCGGCCACGGCAGCGCGTGCGCGCCGGCCCGCATCCCGCGCAGCACCCCGAAGGCGTAGCGGCGCTCCGCCGGTGTCCAGAAGCCCGCGGGGGAGAGCGCGGTGACCGACCGTACGGCCCGCGCGCTGCCCAGTTCCAGCGCGAGCAGTCCGCCCAGCGAATTACCCACCACATGCGGGCGGTCGACGCCCAGCTCGGCGAAGGCCGCGACGAGCAGCGGGATCACCGAGGGCAGGTCGTACGCCAGCCCGTCGGGCAGCGCGGGCGAGGCACCGAAGCCGGGCAGATCGAGGGCGATGACCTCGTGGGACGCGGCGAGGATGTCGCAGACCGGCCGCCATGCCTGGAGGTGGTGGCCGATCCCGTGCAGCAGCACGATGGGCTCACCCGAGCCCTTGCGCTCGTAGGCGACCGTGAACGACGGCCGGTCCGCGGGGCTGACGCGGGCGAAGGAGACCGGGGCGGCCATGGGGGACTCCTCAGGGGACGAGGTGAACGGTGGTGTGACCGGGACATGCGGGGACACGATGCCAGCAATTGCTACCGATCGGTATGGGGCGGGGCTACCGGCCGGTACGAAGTGGCCGGTCCGCGCCCGTCCCGCACCCGGCACCGTGCCGTACGCCGCCCGCCCCGCCGCCCGGTGCCGGTTTCGCCGGACGACGCGGCGGCGGCCGGGTGGGCCGACCGGGCGCCGGCGGACCCCGCGACCGCTGTCTTCGGGGCGCGGCCCCGGCGACCCTGCCGTCCCGCCCGCCACACCGGAGGGCGCGCGCGACCGGCCGCGTGGTGACCGTCGCCGCAGGTGGTGAGGGTGGGCCCGGTGCGGCGGCGGAGTCCGTAACGGATCCCGGATTGGTCTTGACCAAGGGTGGGGGCGGCCATATCGTCTGGATACTGCAACAACCTTTAATAAAGAAGCGCTCACATACCGGCTCCTGTGCGAGCCCGCATGCGGTGGGGGCGCCGCCCCGCGGGGCAACGGCCAGTGCGGAGGACAGGGTGGGGACCACGCAGCTCGAAACGGTGCCGGAGCCGAAGTACTGGCATCTCAAGACCGTGCTCAGCGATGCGCTGGACTCGGAGTTCAGGGTCGGCGAGATTCTGCCCAACGAACGTGATCTGGCGGCCCGGTTCGGCGTCGCACGGGCCACGCTCCGGCAGGCACTGGAGCAGCTGGAGCTCGAAGGCAGGCTTCAGCGCCGCCGCGGCGTGGGCACCACGGTCGCCCCGCCGCGCGTCGGCATCGCCGTCGATCCGGCCCGTCACACCTGGCCCGGCGCCCCCGGCGACGACTGGCAGCCGGTGGACGCGGTCGAGACCGAGGCGCCGCCCGCCGCCGTCGCCCGCCTCCTGGAGACGACCCCCGGCGACCGGGTGCACATCGTGCGCCGCAGCCGGGTCACCCACGGCCAGCCGGTCGCCGCCGAGCTGCTGTACGTCCGCGCGGACGCGGTCCCCGACTGCTCCGGTGTGGCCTCGGTCAGCGCCCCGGCCCGCGCCGCCGCCGTCCTGCACGCGTTGCAGGCCCTGGAGCTGGAGAGCCAGGACCGTACCGTCGAGCTCGGCTCGGCCCGCGCGGAGGACGCCAGGCAACTGGACCGGCTGCCCGGCGCCCCGGTGCTCGTCGTCACGACGCGCTATGTCGCCGACGGCCGTACCACCGCCGTCGCGGTCTCCACCTACCGCGCCGACACCTGCCGCCTCACCTTCGGCGCGAGCGACCCGGTCGCGCTGCTCGCGGGCTGAGCGGTCCGCCGTAGCCCAAGGCCACGGTCCCGGGTGACCGGCGGCCGGTTCACCGGCGGCCGGTCACCGTGCTCTCCACCGCGAAGAGTTCGCCCTCGACATGGTCCAGGGCGAGCCGCAGCGCGCCGGTGGCCACCGCCGCCTCGCCCAGCACCGACAGGGCGACCTGCGGCGGACGCAGACAGTAGCGCGCCAACTCGCCGCGCAGCGGCTCCAGTACGTCGGCCAGACCGGCCGCCCAGCCGCCGATCACCACCAGCTCCGGGTCCAGCGCCAGTACCAGGGCCGCGACATCGTGCACCAGCCGCTGATGGAAACGGTCCACCGCGTCCCGCGCCCGCGCGTCGCCCTCGCGGGCCAGCGCGAACACCGTGGCGACCTGCGCCTCGTCCAGCGGGTGCAGCGGCTCCCCGGTCGTGGACAGCAGCTTCTCCGGCGTCGCCTCCCGACCCAGCAGATGCAGCGCGCCGATCTCGCCCGCTGCCCCGCCGTACCCGCGGTGCAGCCGCCCGCCGATCAGCGAACCGGCCCCCGGGCTCAGGCCCGCCAGGACGAACACGATGTCGTCGGAGTGGGTCGCCGCGCCCTTCCAGTGCTCCGCCACCGCGGCGGCGTTCGCGTCGTTCTCCACCAGCACCGGGCAGCGGAAGGACCGCCGCAGCCGTTCGCCGAGCGGGAGCCCCGTCCAGCCGGGCAGCGCGGTGCACAGCCGTACCGTGCCGTCCGCCTCCACGATGCCGGGGCTGCCCACGCCGACCGCCCGCAGTGAACCGCGTGCCACCCCCGAGCGGCGCAGCAGCTCGGCCACCACGGCGCGCACCCGCTCCAGCCGTTCGTCGGCCTGCGCGGTCTCGTCCACCGGGCGCTGCGCGGAACCCAGTACCCGCCCGCTCAGGTCGGACAGCAGGGCCGCGATCCGGTGCGGCCCGATCTCGATGCCCAGCAGATGCCCGGCCTCGGTACGGAACCGGAACCGGCGGGCCGGCCGCCCCTGGCGGCGCGTTTCGCCCCCCTCGGCCGCCGCCTCGACGACCAGCCCGGTCTCGATGAGTCCCTCCACCACGCCCTCGACCGTCGGCCGGGACAGGCCCGTCACCTGGACGAGGTCGGTGAGGGTGGGGGAGTCCGCGGCGCGCAGCGCGTGCAGTACCACCGCGGAGTTGATCCGTCGCAGCAGGGAGGGATCCCCGCCGGTGAGCCGCCCCAACGTCCGTCTCCCTCGCTTCGCGTGTCTGGCGGATCGTAGCCGGTCGGTGGGTGCGCGGCGAGCCCCGCGGGCCCCCGGAGCCTCGCCGCGGCCGGCCGCGGGACGCGCCGCCGGTGCCGTCCGCCGCTGACGGGCGGCCAATTGTCAGACCCCGGCGGTTTACTGACGGTATGACGTCCGCACCGCACAGCACCACCGCCCGGCAGCTGGCCCTCATCGACCAGCTGCGGGACCGCCCCTTCCCGGCGCACCACGGCCTTGTCACGACGGCCGGCGGCGCGCCGGGCCGCCCGGTCCGCAGCGGGCCGGGCGGCCATGTGGCACAGCTGTGGGAGAGCCCGCCCCTCTGGGACGCCGACCCGGCCGACACCGAGGAGATACGCGAGGAGTGCGCGGCCGGCCTGGCGGCGCTGACGGCCGTGCTGTCGTTACGGTGGGGCCCGCCCACCGTCGTGGAGCTGGCCGGCCGGCTGGAGCGGCTGGCGCGGGGGCTGCCGGTCCGTCCGCCGCTGGACCTCCTCTGCGGACAGGTGACGCGGGTGCACACCTGGTACGCCGGCGGCCGCTGGGTGGCGGTCGGCGCGGGGCAGGGCGGCCCGGACCTGCCGTACCGGCTGCTGGCGGCGATAGGGGAGGGGACCGTGGAGGAGGTGCCGTAGGTGTGCGCGGGCGCGCGGCGCCGCCGGTGGGGGCGCCACTTCGGTGCCCCGCGCTACGCGTCCTCCCAGGCCGCCGCGCGCAGCCTGCCGTACTCCTCCGCCATGGTGGCCAGGGTCCAATGGGCGTTCAGACCGCTGGGGTTGGGCAGCGCCCAGACCCGGGTGGTGCCCAGGGTGCGCTGCTGTGGCCCGATCGCGGCGTGCTTGTCGTCGAACGCGACGCGATAGGCGGTCACCCCCGCCACCGCCAGCCACCGCGGCCGCAGCCGGGCCACCTTCTCGGCCAGCAGCCGCCCGCCCTCCCGGTACTCCTCCGCCGTCAGCTCGGACGCCTTGGCACTCGCCCGCGCCACGACATTGGTGATGCCCAGACCATGGGCGAGCAGCTCTTCCTGCTCGGCGGGCCGCAGCAGCCGCGGGGTGAAGCCGGACGCGTGCAGGACGGGCCAGAAGCGGTTGCCGGGCCGCGCGAAATGATGGCCGGTGGCGGCCGTCATCAGCCCGGGGTTGATACCGCAGAAGAGCACCCGCAGCCCGCTCGCGGCCACGTCCGGGACGAGGCGGTCGCGAGCGGCCTGCAACTCTTCGGGGGTGAAGGCCACGTCAGAGGATGGAGCCCGGGACGTACGCCGCGGCCTCGGGGTGCTGCCCCACGATCTCCTCGATCCGGGCGACGACGGCGGCCACCTGACCGGCGGCCGCGCCGGTGAAGGACAGCTTGTCCGCCATCAGCGCGTCCAGCTGCGCCTTGTCCAGCGGGATCCGCGGGTCCGCCGCCAGTTTGTCCAGCAGCTCGTTGCGCTCCGCGCCCTGCTCGCGCATGGCCAGCGCCGAGGCGACCGCGTGCTCCTTGATCGCCTCGTGCGCCTCCTCGCGTCCCACCCCGGCCCGTACGGCGCCCATCAGCACCTTCGTGGTGGCGAGGAACGGCAGATACCGGTCCAGCTCACGGGCGACGACGGCCGGGAAGGCGCCGAACTCGTCCAGCACGGTCAGGAAGGTCTCCAGCAGGCCGTCCAGGGCGAAGAACGAGTCCGGCAGGGCGACCCGGCGCACCACGGAACAGGACACATCGCCCTCGTTCCACTGGTCGCCGGAGAGCTCGCCGGCCATCGAGGCGTAGCCGCGCAGGATCACCATCAGGCCGTTGACGCGCTCGCAGGAGCGGGTGTTCATCTTGTGCGGCATCGCCGAGGAGCCGACCTGGCCGGGCTTGAAGCCCTCGGTCACCAGCTCGTGCCCGGCCATCAGCCGGATCGTCTTGGCGATCGACGACGGCGCGGCGGCCAGCTGCACCAGCGCGGAGACCACGTCGTAGTCCAGCGAACGCGGGTAGACCTGCCCGACCGAGGTGAACGCCTGGCCGAAGCCGAGGTGCGCGGCGATCCGCTGCTCCAGCTCGGCGAGCCTGGCGGTCCCTTCGGCGCCGCCGCCCATCAGGTCGAGCATGTCCTGGGAGGTGCCGACCGGGCCCTTGATACCGCGCAGCGGGTAGCGGGCCAGCAGGTCCGTCAGCCGCCCGTACGCCACCAGCAGTTCGTCCGCCGCGGTGGCGAAGCGCTTGCCCAGCGTCGTGGCCTGCGCGGCGACATTGTGCGAGCGGCCCGCCATGACCAGCTCCGCGTGCTCGGCGGCCAGCGCGCCCAGCCGCGCCAGCACCGCGACGGTACGGTCGCGCATCAGCTCCAGCGACAGCCGCACCTGGAGCTGCTCGACGTTCTCCGTCAGGTCGCGGGAGGTCATGCCCTTGTGGACCTGCTCATGCCCGGCGAGCGCGTTGAACTCCTCGATCCGGGCCTTCACATCGTGCCGGGTGACCTTCTCGCGCTCGGCGATCGAGACCAGGTCGACGTTGTCCAGGACCCGCTCGTAATCGGCCAGCGCCTGCTCGGGAACCTCCACCCCCAGGTCCTTCTGGGCACGCAGCACGGCGAGCCACAGCTTCCGCTCCAGCTTGACCTTGTACTCGGGGGACCACAGCACAGCCAGCTCCGCGGAGGCGTAGCGGCCGGCCAGGACATTGGGGATGCGAGGCTTCGCAGACACAGCAGTCACGTGGCAAGAGTCTACTGGCGATTTCCGCAGGCCAGCGCCCCGGTCCCGGTTGTACGATCCGCCAAGGCGCGGCCGGACGGCGGAGGCGGCCTCAGCCCTCGTAGGGCAGCAGCTCGGGCCGCTTGGCCGGCCGGCCGTCGCCGGACGACCGCCCGGTGAGCCGCCGGCCCACCCACGGCACCAGATGCTCGCGCGCGAACCGCAGATCCGCGGCCCGCCGGGTGCCCCAGCCCGGCGGCGCGGCGGCGGGGAGCGGCGTGTCCCAGTCCGACTCCGCGGCCAGGCCGAGCGCCTGCCAGACGGCCTCCGCCACCCGGCGGTGCCCCTCGGCGTTGAGATGCAGCCGGTCGTCCGCCCACAGCCGCGGATCGGCGAGCGTCCGCGATCCGTACAGATCGACGACCACCGCGCCGTGCCGCTCCGCCGCCTCGTCGATCCGCGCGAACAGCTGCTCCATCCGGGGCCGGAAGCGCTCCAGGACCGGACCGCGCCGGCCCGGACTGCGCATCAGCACCAGCTGCCCGCCGCCGTCGGCCAGCCGCGCCGCGGCCCGGTCCAGCAGCGCGCACACCCGGTCCACCTCGCAGGAGGGCCGCAGTACGTCATTGAGCCCGCCGACCAGGGTCACCAGGTCCGCGCCCATCGCGGCCGCGGGCCCGCACTGCTCGTCGACGATCTGCCCGATGAGCTTGCCGCGCACCGCGAGGTTGGCGTAGCGGAAGCCGGGCGACCGGGCCGCCAGCCGCGCGGCGAGCAGATCGGCCCAGCCCCGGAAGGAGCCGTCCGGCAGTCCGTCCGACATGCCTTCGGTGAAGCTGTCGCCGACCGCGACGAAACTGGTGTAGTGGGCATTCATCTCCATGGCGCGGCGATCCTATCCCGCGGTGTACGGTCGGATGCCGGCCGGCCGGGGGCGCCGGGCCGGCGCGGGGCAGCAGCCGGAATCACACGGCGCGGACTCGGAGACGATGCGGGGACGATGCGGGGAAAACAGAGCGGTGTGCGAGGACGGGCAGGGGTGGGCGTGCGATGACTCCGCGCAGGAGCGCTGACCCCGACGCGCTGACGTTCACCGAGCGGGCCCGCCGTGCGCAGCTCATCGAGTGCACCATCGACCTGATCTCCACCCGCGGTTACCCGGCGGCCTCGCTGTCCGCCATCGCCGAGCGGGCCGGCCTCTCCAAGGCCGCCGTCCTCTACCACTTCACCTCGAAGGACAACCTCACCCGGGCGGCGCTCGCCCAGGTACTGGAGCAGTTCGGCGCGTACGTCACGGAGCGCGTGGCGCGGGCGACGGACCCGAAGGACGCGATCATCGCCTACGTACGCGCGATGATCGGCTACCAGCAGGCCAACCGCCGCCAGGTCCGCGTGATCACCGAGATGCTCCTCGACGACCACGGCGGCACCCGGCTGAAAACCCCCGGTGCGCACGACACCCACGAGCGGTGGCAGACCCTCGCCGCTCTCCTGGCGGACGGCCAACGGGCGGGCGTATTGCGGGATTTCGACCCGCAGACCCTCGCGCTCGCGATCGGCGGGGCGATCGACGGGGTGATCGGACACTGGCTGGCCCACCCGGAACTCGATCTGGACGCGGCCACCGCGGAGCTGGAGACGTTCACCCTGCACGCCATCGAACGCCGCGGCTGACGGCGCCGCGCACCGCGCTCGCACCGGCACCGGCACCGGCGGCGGCGCGCGGCGCCGGCGCTCAGGCCGGGCGCCGGGCGAAGGCGGGGGTGCGCTCCGGACGGATACCGACCCCGCCGGAGGTAGCCGGTGACGGTCCGCAGCGGCGGCACCCGCCGCAGCAGCCGGACCGGCAGCGGCAGCCGGTCGCCGTCGAGCCTGCCGTCCAGTGCGGAGCGGATCAGCGCGTGCTCGGACCGCTGGGACTGCTGGACGACGGTCACCGGCAGCTGTCGCCGCTTCTGCACGCGCGCCAGGTCCACGGTGCCGACCGTGCCACGGCGCAGCGGCGCCGCCAGGATCCGGGCCGCCGCGACCGCGTCCTGCAACGCGAGATTGACGCCGACGCCGCCGACCGGCGACATGGTGTGCGCCGCGTCCCCGATGCACAGCAGACCGTGCCGGTACCAGCGCCGCAGCCGTCCGAAGGTCACCTCCAGCAGCTTCACCTCGTCCCAGGACCGGATCGCGCCGGTCACCCCGGCGTCCCAGCCGAACAGGGCGCCCAGCCGGTCCCGGAGCCACTGGATGTCCTGGGCCCGCAGCTCCGCGTCCCGGCCCTTCCCGATCAGATACGAGGTCTGGTAGTACGTGCCCCGGTCCATCGTGACCGCCGCCTGGCCGCCGCCGAACCGTGCGAAGACCCGCCCGTCCTTGAGCCCGTCGGACGGCGCGTCCACCCGTATCTGCCAGACGTCCAGGGGCACCTCGAACAGGTCCTGG
The DNA here is from genome assembly GCF_046549095.1 of Streptomyces sp. x-80. NCBI lineage: Bacteria > Bacillati > Actinomycetota > Actinomycetes > Kitasatosporales > Streptomycetaceae > Streptomyces > Streptomyces sp. x-80. The sequence goes on along the minus strand of NZ_JAJPWM010000014.1, from coordinate 167,472 downwards.
CGGAGCCCGGCGGCGTGCCGGACCGCCGAGTCACGGCCGTCGCAGGCGACGGTCAGATCCGCGGCGATCTCACCGGGCACCCCCTCCTCGTCCACGAAGCGGACCCCGGTCACGCGGCCGCCCTCGGTGCGCAGCCCGGTGACCTCGGTGCGCATCCGCAGGGTGAAGGACGGCTCCTCGGCGGCGGCGCTCGCGATCAGGTTGAGGAAGTCCCACTGCGGGACCATCGCGAAGTACTTGTGCCGCCCGGGGATACGGCGCATATCGGCCAGCACGACCGTGGTGCCGTCGAGCTGCGCCCGCATCTCCGAGAGCCGGGGGAACGGCAGCCGCGCGAACGCCTCACCGAGCCCGAGGTCGTCCAGCAGCCGCAGCGTCGACGGGTGGACGGTGTCGCCGCGGAAGTCGCGCAGGAAGTCCCGGTGCTTCTCCAGGACCGTCACCTCGACACCGGCCCTGGCGAGCAGCAGGCCGAGCATCATGCCTGCCGGTCCGCCGCCCACAATGCAGCACGTCGTGCGGTTCATGCCGTTGCTCCCTCGTCGCGTACGGATGGGTGGACCGGCAGCGCGATACGAGCGACTAACCGATCGGTCAGTAATCTAACCGATCGGTTGGATGGTGGTCGTTGTGGTCGTTGTGGTCGTTGTGGTCGTTGTGGGGTGCGCGGGGGTGGCCGGAGCGGAATGGCGTGTCGCGCGCATGACAACACTCACTCTCAAAAGAAGGTGGCGACGCTGCCATGGGCGCGCGTCGCCACCTCCTCGTCGGCTACCGGCTACCGGCCGTCACGCGGCGGGCTGCTGGAGCACCAGCTCCCGCAGTACGTCCTCCATCGTGACCAGCCCAGCCAGCTTCCCGTCGTCACCGGTCACCGCGGCCAGATGCGTACGGGATCCGCGCATCGCCGTCAGGACGTCGTCCAGCAGCGTCGCGGCCCGGATCCGGGCGATCGGGCGCAGCGCGGCGACCGGGAACGGCTCCTCGCGCGGGATGCTGTCCAGCGCGTCCTTGACGTGCAGATAGCCGAGGATGCGACGGGTGTCATCGACGACCGGGAAGCGCGAGAAACCGGATTCGGCGGCCAGCCGCTCCAGACCGTCCGGGGTGATCCCGAGCCGCGCCGACACCACCCGCTCGACGGGCAGGACGACGTCCCGGACCGGGCGGCGGCCCAGCTCCAGGGCGTCCCGCAGCCGTTCCTTGGCACGGTCGTCCAGCAGACCGGCGTTCCGCGAGTCCTCGACCATCTTGGCGAGCTGGTCGTCCGAGAACGTCGCGGCCACCTCGTCCTTGACCTCCACCCGCAGCAGTCTGAGCAGGCTGTTGGCGAGCTTGTTCACCGCGAAGATCACCGGGCGCAGCGCCCGGGTCAGCGCGACCAGCGGCGGGCCCAGCAGCAGCGCACTGCGCACCGGGTCGGCCAGCGCGACGTTCTTCGGCACCATCTCACCGAAGAGCATGTGCAGATACGTCGCCACGGCCAGCGCGATCACGAACGAGAGCGGGTGCACCAGCACATCCGGCATGCCGACGGCGTTGAACACCGGCTCCAGCAGATGGGCGATGGCCGGCTCCGCGACCGCGCCCAGCACCAGGGTGCACAGCGTGATGCCCAGCTGCGCGGCGGCCAGCAGGGCGGAGACGTGTTGCAGACCCCAGAGCACGCTGTCCGCGCGGCGGTCGCCGTTCTCGGCGTGCGGTTCGATCTGGCTGCGGCGCACCGAGATCAGCGCGAATTCGGCGCCCACGAAGAAGGCGTTGACGACCAGCGTCAGCAGGCCCACGAAGAGCTGGAGTGCGGTCATCGGCCGGCCTCCGCGTCCTGGGCGTCGGCGCTGCCGGGCAGCGGGGCGCGCAACAGCACGCGCGCCGCGCGGTGGCCGGACGCGTCGAGTACCTCCATCGACCAGCCGGCCACCTGGAGGCGGTCGCCGTCCACCGGGATCCGGCCGAGCTCGGTGGCGATCAGGCCGGCCAGCGTCTCGTACGGGCCCTCGGGCAGGCGGAGCCCGATGCCCTGGAGCTGGTCGGTACGGGCGGCGCCGTCGGCGTGGAACATGCTGCGGCCGTCCGTGTCGGTGCCGGCCGGTGCCAGGTCGGGGATCTCCAGCGGGTCGTGTTCGTCACGGACCTCGCCGACGACCTCCTCGACGATGTCCTCCAGCGTCGCGACACCGGCCGTGCCGCCGTACTCGTCGATGACCACGGCCATCGTGCGCTTGCCGGACAGCCGGTCCAGCAGCCGGTTCACCGGCAGCGTCTCGGGGACGAGCAGCGGCTCGCGCAGCAGCTCGGAGACGGGATGGCGGGGGCGGCGCTCGGCCGGGATCGCGAGCACGTCCTTGATGTGCGCGACGCCGACGACGCTGTCCAGGCTGCCGCGGTAGACGGGGAAGCGGGACAGACCGGTCGCCCGGGTCGCGTGCGCGACGTCCTCGGCGGTCGACTGCACGTCCAGGGCCGTCACCTGCACCCGCGGCGTCATGACGTTCTCCGCGGTGAGGTCGGCGAGGTTGAGGGTGCGGACGAACAGCTCGGCGGTGTCCGGCTCCAGCGCGCCTTCCCTGGCGGAGTGCCGGGCCAGCGCCACCAGCTCCTGCGGACCGCGGGCGGACGCCAGCTCCTCGGCGGGCTCCATGCCCATCCGGCGGACCATGTGGTTCGCGGTGGTGTTCAGGTGACCGATCAGCGGCTTGAAGGCGGCGCTGAAACCGCGCTGCGCGGTGGCGACCTTCTTCGCGATGACCAGCGGACTGGAGATGGCCCAGTTCTTCGGGACCAGCTCGCCGACGACCATCAGGACGACCGTGGAGAGCGCCGTACCGATGACCACGGCCACCGAATTCGCGGCGGAGCGCGGCAGACCCGTCGCGTCCAGCGGTCCGGCCAGCAGGGCGGCGATGGCCGGCTTGGACAGCATGCCGATGACCAGGCCGGTGACGGTGATGCCGAGCTGGGCACCGGAGAGCTGGAAGGTGAGCCCGCGGACGGCCTTCAGGGCGCTGTCCGCACCGCGCTCGCCGCGCTCGGCGGCGCGTTCCAGATCGCTGCGCTCCACGGTCGTCAGCGAGAACTCGGCCGCGACGAAGACACCACAGGCCAGGGTGAGCAGGAGCGCGAGGGCCAGCAGGAGCAGCTCGGTCATCGGGTCACCTCCGCCCCGTGATCGAACAGGACCGGGAGGTTCGCGCTATGTCGGGAGGATGCTCGACTACTGGGAGGTTCGCCCATGGTTGGACGCTCACACACCTTTCACTCGGGGAGGGGGAAACACCATGGTAAAGGACCCGCAAAGCAGCGGCCGGGTGTGGAGCGTCGCCCGGCGGACGGCCCCGGCGGCCCCGGTGCTGTCCTCGTCGCTTCCGGCGCGCTGTGGTTCTCGGAGAGCGGCAGCCTCTAGGCTGCCACCCGGCACCGGCCTCGACCCAGGAGCGCACATCATGTCCGACCCGGCCCGGCAGCACCCGTATCCCGACGCCCTTGGGCCGGACGAGACCCCCGCACCGCACGCACTGCTCGCGCCCCTGATCGGATTCCTGGGCACCTGGACCGGCCGGGGGCAGGGCGGGTATCCGACGCTCGCCGAGGAGTTCGCGTACGCGCAGGAGGTCACCTTCAGTCACGACGGGCGTCCCTTCCTCCGCTACGAGGCGCGTGCCTGGCTGCTCGACGCGGACGGTACCCCGCTGCGGCCGTCGGCCCGGGAGAGCGGCTGGTGGCGGTTGCAGCCCGGTGGGCACGTGGAGGCGCTGATCACCCAGCCCACCGGCATCGCGGAGATCCTGGTCGGTCGCGCCGATGACGCCACGGCCGACCTCACCACCCATGAGGTGGCCCGCACGCCCACCGCCAAGGAGGTGAACGCGACCCGCCGCCGCTACACCCTGACCGACGAGGACACGCTCACCTTCGTCCACGACCTCGGGGCGGTCGGCCAGCCGCTCCAGCACCACCTCTCGGCACAGCTCCGGCGCGGGGGCGGCAGCTAGGACGTGTTTGGGATGTGGTCACAGGGTCTGCCGTATCAGGGTGAGTTGGACGGTGGCCTCGTAGTGGACGGCGAGTTTGTCGTAGCGTGTCGCGACGCCACGAGCCTGTTTCGGCAGGCCGATCCGGCATTCGGCCTTGTGCCTGCATTTGTAGAGTTCGCGGTCGAAGCCGTGTGTGCCGTCCGCGCGCGCTGCCGTGCTGTAGACGGTGTCCGGCCTGGTCGCGCTTCTCCGGGATGGTGTGAGCGATCTGCCGACGGCGCAGGTACTCGCGGATCGGGCGGGGGGGAATTACGCGCGGTCCGCTAGCACACGGTCGGGGCGGACGCGTGGGCGTCCGCGGCCCGGCCGGGGTATGCGGATGCGTTCCATGGCCTCGGTGAACACCGGGGCATCGCCGCGCTGCCCGGCGGTGGCCACGGTCGCCGGGACGTGGGACGAGGCGTTCACGGGCAGGTGCGGTTTCGTGGTCAGGCCGGTGTGCGAGCGTGCGAGGCCGTGGTCGTCCGGCTCGGCTGCCGGCCCGTCCGGGACCGGCCGGCCCGGATCGCAAGCCTTTTTTTCGGGCCTCAGCGGCGTGCTGGTGCCTGGCAGACCGTGGAGTCGACGGACACCTCCCACTCGATGTGCCCAGCGGCATCTGCCGTGACCTGCAACTTCTTGAGGACCAGAGTCCATGTTCCGTCGATCTGCCGGCGGCGGAACAGCGTGTACGCGGCCTCCCGCGGCCCGTACCGCTCGGGTATGTCCCGCCACGGCGGGCCGGTCCTCGCCCGCCACCGGATCCCGTCGAAGCACTGCCGCCGATCCCGCGGCGGCCTCCCCGTCTTCGGTATCGGTGGCAACAGCGGCTCCAGCCACGACCACTGGTCGTCCCGGCTCCAGCCACGACCACTGGTCGTCCCGGCAGATCTCCACGTGCCATTCCAAGATCGAAACACGACCTTGATCAACATCTCAGACACGTCCTAGCCGAGTGGGACGCCCACATTGCGGCCCACGGCAAGGCCACCCCCGGTGAGGCGAAACGCGATGCCGCCATCGCCGACCTCAAGAAGCGCCTGACCGCGAAGACCCAGGAGTGCGCGCTCCTGGAGAAGAAGCTGAAGGCCGCCCAGACGGCGATCGCCGCCCTCTTCCATGACAACGAGGCCATAAGGCAGCAACTCGCCAAGGACGCCTCAACCACCGTCACACCTTTCCGCCCTCGCGGCCCCCGCTGAGCATCAGGTCCCATGCGCGGCTCGCTGAGTTCGGGCACCTCGGCCTCCACCGTCCGAGCGCGAGAATTGCAGAGGATTTTCGCCTGTTCCAGTGCGACGCACGTCAGCTGCGGGGGAGCACGCCCAGGAGGGTTGAGGTCAGAGCCAGCTTCAAGTAGTCCTTCAGCTCCAGGTGGAAGCGGGCCAGGTCGGGCTCGGCCTGGTAGGCCGCCTGCAGACTGGGTGGGGGTGTGCTGTACGCCGGCAGCGCGCCGGCCATGAGCATGGTTTGCAGGCTGAACAGTGTTGCGTTCTCGCCCAGCTCCGGCAGGTACTTCAGGAGCAGGGCGGTCATGGTTGTCAGGCGGTCCAGGGAGGCGCGCTTGTAGCGTGCGACGGCCTCGACGGAGACGTTGTGTTCCAAAACGCTGCCCTGTGCGCCGAAGAGTTCGCACAGCACCACTCGGCCGGAGAGTGAGCGGCTGAGGATCTCGGCCACCGCTGCCGCTCGATCGGCCATGGGCGGATTCTCGTCGATACCGGCGGCCAACTCGCCTGCCAGTTCCGTCAGCCACTCCTGTAGGAAGCGGTCCAGCAGTTCTAGCAGCACCGCCTCGCGAGACTCGAAGTAGCGCAGCACGTTCGGCTTCGCCAGCCCTACTCGGCGGCTGAGCTCGTTCAGGGTGACCGCGGCCACGGGCATCTCATCGAGCATCGCCGACGCCGTGTCGAGGATCGCCCGTCGGCGGATCTCCCGCTGCTCTTCGGTTCGCGCCCGCTGGAAAGTCACGATCACCAGCCTAACTTAAGTACCTCCGGTACGTTGGTAATGTACCGGAGGTACTTTAGCGTCGCAGACGCAAGATACCTCCGGTACGTAAATGGGTGGGAGCTCGACATGAGAGAAAAGTGGACGACGGCGAACATTCCGGACCAGTGCGGGCGAGTGGCCGTGGTGACCGGGGCCAACACCGGACTGGGGTACGAGACCGCCAAGGCGCTCGCCGAGCATGGAGCGTCCGTGGTGCTCGCCGTGCGCAACGTCGAGAAGGGCGAGCAAGCCGCAGCCTGCATGACCGGCGACGTGACCGTCCAGGCGCTGGACCTGACCTCGCTCGACTCCGTCCGGACCGCGGCGGCGTCGCTACGGTCCCGGCTCGACCGGATCGACCTGCTGATCAACAACGCCGGAGTGATGTACACCCCGAAGCAGACCACCCGGGACGGCTTCGAGATGCAGTTCGGCACCAACCACCTCGGCCACTTCGCGCTCACCGGGCTGCTGCTGGACCTGATGCTGCCGGTGCCCGGCTCGCGCGTGGTGACGGTCAGCAGCACCGGCCACCGCATCCGAGCCGCGATCCACTTCGACGATCTGCAATGGGAGCGGTCGTACAGCCGGGCCGGTGCCTATGGTCAGTCCAAGCTGGCCAACCTCATGTTCACCTACGAGCTGCAGCGCCGGCTCGCCACGCACGGCACCACCGTCGCGGTGGCCGCACACCCCGGCCTGTCCAGCACCGAGCTCGCCCGCAACAGCCCCGCGACCCTCCGGCTTCCACTCACTTGGCTCGCGCCGCTGATCACCCAGACGCCGGCGATGGGCGCGCTGCCGACCCTGCGCGCCGCCACCGACCCAGCCGCGCTCGGCGGCCAGTACTACGGCCCCGGCGGACGCAACGAGGTCAAGGGCCACCCCCGGCTGGTCACCTCCAGCCCGCAGTCGTACGAGGCAGCCGTCCAGCAGCGGCTGTGGGCCGTCTCCGAAGACCTCACCGGGGTGCGGTTCCCCATCGGTGAGTCCGAGCAGAGCCCGTTTCCCTCCGGATCGGCCACCACCATGTAGCCCGCGCTGCCAGCAGGCGCCGACCCGTCGCGGCGTAAGCGGGTGGCGCCAAGACCGACGAGGCGCACGCACTCTGCTTCGAGGGAGACCATCCGCTCTTCGCTGTGCAGGCCGCTTGCGGCGCATACGTCCAAGCGGGCAGTTACGTCCAAGTGGGCAGTACTTGGACGTCTTGCCCTCGGGAACCTGCTGAAAGAACATCTGCATCAGATGATCAGTGAGAAGCGGCCTGACCGGGATGTCTCATGAGACATGCTGAGCGCGCAGAACGCGCCCATGCAACCACCTGCGCGCGACAGCGGTGGCCGGAATCCGGCGAGGCTCCGTCCGGGCCACGGCGTGGGCGGCCTCACGCCTCCGGATCGTCCACCGCGTCGAGTTCGCCCCAGATCTCGCCCGACAGCTCCGCCGCGGCGTCCGGCGCACCCGCCGCGCAGGCGTCGATCAGTGCGTCGTGCCGCGCGGCCGAGGCGCGTGCCGCGGTGCTGGAGAACCGGCGGCGCTCCAGCCGGCGGAGCAGCGGGGTGTAGCGCCGGACCGTCTCGGCCAGCGCCGCGTTGCCGCACACCTCGATGGGCACGGCGTGCAGCGCGTCGTCGGCGGCGATGGCGGCCGTCGGGTCCGCGGCGTCCAGCGCGCGGACGAACGCGGCGTTGGCCGCCCGCATCCGCGCCAGATGCGCCTCGGTCATCCGGGGGACGGCCGTCCGGACGGCCAGTGCGTGCATCGCCTGGACGACCGCCAGTGCGTCGTGGATCTCCTGTGCCACCACGGGGGCGACCCGGGTGAAGCTCTGCGGTTTCGACACCACCAGCCGCTCCCCGGCGAGGCGGGCGAGCGCCTGCCGGACGGGAGCGCGGGAGAGTCCGAGGCGCTCGGCGAGTTCCGCGTCGTTGAGTTTCTGCCCGGGAGACAGTTCGCCGGAGACGATCGCCTCCAGCAGCGCGTCGTACGCCTCGTCGCGCAGCAGCCTTCTCGGCACCGGTTCCAGTGCGGTCACGCCCCGATCCTAAGCGCCCACCCCGCCCGCCGGGACCGCTCGGGAGGTCACTAACATTTCAGATGTCAATTGCCCCGGCTGTGCGGCGCCAGCCGCGGACACCGGACCAGGGGCAGGTCAGCGGCGAGAGGGCGGGGGAGACACGGTGCCGATACGGATACCGGCAAGGGCGCGGACCGCACCACGGACGGACCTGGGGAGCACCAGGGCGGGGACCGGGACACCGGCGCGTGGGGGCGTGGCCGGCCCCATGGCGCTGGGCGTCGTCGCCGCCGCCTGCTTCGCCACCACTTTCGTGCTCAACCGCTGGATGAGCGTCGCGGGCGGCTCCTGGCTGTGGAGCGCGAGCCTGCGCTATCTCTTCATGGTCGTCCCGATGGTCGCGCTGGTCGCCCTCCGCGGCGGGCTGCCCGGCGTACTGCGCAGCCTGCGGGCCCGCCCCGGGGTCTGGCTGGTCTGGTCGACCGTCGGCTTCGGGCTCTTCTACGCCCCGCTGACCTGGGCCGGCGAGGCGGGCGCGGGCTGGCTGGTCGCCTCCACCTGGCAGCTGGTGATCGTCGCGGGCATCGTCATCGGCGCCCTCGGCGGCGGCCGGATCCCGCCGCGCACCCTGGGCGTCTCCGCGCTGATCGTCGTCGGCGTCGCCCTGGCCCAGCTCCAGCACGCCAGCGGTACCGGGCTCGGCACGGTCCTCCAGGTGGTGCTGCCGGTGACGGTCGCCGCCGTCGCCTACCCCCTCGGCAACCGCAGGCTGCTGGGCCTGGACGGCCTGGACGGCGTCCAGCGCACCCTGGCGATGACGCTCGGCTCGCTCCCGCTGTGGCTGGTCCTGGCCGGTACCGCGGCCGTGACCCAGGGCCCGCCCACCGGCGGCCAGTTGGTGCAGTGCCTGGCGGTCGCCCTGATGTCCGGCGTGGTGGCCACCACCCTCTTCTTCCGCGCCACCGACCGGGTGCGCCACCACCCCGCCGCGCTGGGCGCCGTGGAGGCGACCCAGGCGGCCGAGGTGCCCTTCACCCTGCTCGGCGAGGCGCTGGTGGTGGGCGTCGCGGCGCCCACGGCGGCGGGCTGGGCCGGACTGGCGCTCATCGTGCTCGGACTGTGCGCGCACGCGCTGGGCCGGACACCGGGCGGCACCGCCGCCCGGCGGGACGACGGCGCCCCGGCCCCAGCCCCGGCCCCCGCGGTCAGCGGCCACCCGCGGCGGTGAGCCGGGCCCGGTGATGCGGCTCCGTGGCCACCGACACCGCCGTGAGCGCCGACGCCGTGGCTCCGTCCAGCACCGCATGGTCGGGATGGGCGTGCAGCAGGTGGCTGAGCGCCGGCAGATCGTCGGCGGCACCGGCGACGGCGGCCCGCGCGGCGGCGGGTGCCCCGGGCAGGCCGGCTGACGCCGTCACCGTGCGGTCGGCTTGGCCGGCAGGGTCTGCGGTCGACCGAGGTGCACCGACGAGCCACGGGTCAACACGATCCCGTGCAGGCCGGCGAGGTCACGGCGTACCGCGGCGGGCGAGGTGCCGAGCCGGTCGGCGGCCTTGGCCACGTTGGTTTCCTGGGGCAGCGCGTCGCGTGCGGCGAGCAGGTTCAGATCCACCGGCCCGCCCGAGGTCATTGCTCAGAACGGAATTATTGCGTGCCGTTCTTTGCATTGCTGTCACGGCATCCCGTGCCAAGGCTTGAGGTGTCCGCGGAGCGCGGGCGATGCAGTCACTGAGATGTGCGTCGGCAGCATAGGGAGAGAGACGTGCGAAACAGGAATGTTCTGATCTCCGGAGCGAGTGTGGCGGGGCTGGCGCTGGCCTACTGGTTGCAGCGCGCGGGTCTCCAGCCGACTGTCGTGGAGCGGGCGCCCGGCCTGCGCAGGGGTGGGCAGGCCATCGACATCCGTGGCGCGGCGCTGCACGTCGTGGAACGGATGGGGCTGCTCGACGAGATCCGGGCCGCGACAACCGACATGCGTGGCATGTCGTTTGTGGACAGCCGGGGTGCGGAGTTGACCAGGTCCACCGAGGCCACCCTGACCGGCGGGTTGATCGACAACGACGACGTCGAAATCATGCGCGATGACTTGACCACCCTGTTGTTCGACGCCGGCCGCTCCGGGGTCGAGTATTTGTTCGGTGATGTCATCACCTCCCTCGCGCAGGGCGACGACGCCGTCGAGGTCGAGTTCCAGCACGCCCGTCCGCGCCGTTTCGACCTGGTGATCGGCGCGGACGGCCTGCACTCCGGCGTGCGCAGGCTGGCCTTCGGCCCGGAGTCGGAGTTCGTCCACTTCCTCGGCAGCTATCTCGCGATCTTCAGCGTGGAGAACTTCCTCGGCCTCGACCATTGGCAGATGTACCACACTGTCGATGACGCGCTGATCGGCGTCTACAGCGTGCGGCAGAACACCGAAGCACGGGTGATGCTGCGGTTCCGGTCCGAGGAACTCGACGTCAGCCACCGGGATCTCAAGCGGCAGAAGAACATCATCGCCGGGCGCTTCGCCGATGTCGGCTGGGAAACTCCCCGGCTGCTGGCAAGCATGTGGGACGCGCCGGATTTCTACTTCGACCCGATGAGCCAGGCCCGCCTCGATCGCTGGTCGAACGGGCGAGTCGCGCTCGTCGGCGACGCGGGTTACTGCGCTTCGCCGCGAGGCGGCATGGGCACCAGCATGGCCCTCGTCGGCACCTACGTGCTCGCAGGTGAACTCGCGAACAGCCACGGCGACCACCGCGCGGCCTTCACGCGCTACCAGCAGATGACGGGAGGCTACGTCCGCGGGATCCAGCAACTCGCGCTGGACAAGGCCGTCGACCGGACGGTCCCGCCCGCCGACCTCGCCCACGCGGCCAACGCCATCGCCCTCGCGGACTATCCCGACCACGGCTGACGCCGCCGACGGAGCACCCCCGGCGCCACGCCGCGTCCCCCATGTCCGCCATATCCGCCATGTCCGCCACCCGGCATGAGCGAGTCTCGGTCACCTCCGCCCCGAGGCGGGACACCTGATCAAGGAACTGGCCCAGCCGGTGGCGGAGTTGCTGCTTGCCACAGAAGGAACTCAGCCCGGCGGACGGCCCACGCCGGGACAGTGCCGACACGCCGGTCCTCGTCCGCACACCGGACGGCCCCCACCACGCGACGAGCGCGACGCAACGGACCTGACCGGCGAAGGGCATCACCACGGCGCGACCTGGAACGCGGTCCCGGACTCGGTTATGTCTGCCACCTGTTGGGGGTGTCTGCCTGCCGTCCCGCCCTCGCCCCTACCCCGTGGTGCTCCCCGGAGAGCGGTCGTCCCCCGTCCGGGACCGCGACCGCCTGGCAGCCGCGGTCCCGGACGGGTCCAGGACCGCGGCTGCCAGGCGGTCGCGGAACCAGCAGTGTCCCGGGTCGGTCGAGTTGCGGGGGTGCCAGGCCATTCCGAGGTCGAGCGGGGTCAGATCGAGGGGGATGGGGAAGGTGCGCAGTCCCAGTGCGGAGATGGTGTCGGGGAGCCAGTCGGCCAGGGTGAGGGTAATGAGGTCGGTGTCCCGGGCGAGCATCATCGCGCTCGTATGGCTGGGTACCACGACCGCGATCCGGCGCCGCAGCCCGAGCCCCGCGAGCACGCTGTCGATGGGCCCGAGGCGCTTGCCGAGCCGGGAGATGCCGATGTGGTCGGCCGCGGCGAAACGGCGGGCGTCGATCCGCCCGTCGAAGAGCGGATGACCGCTGCGGGCGATCCCGACCAGCGGCACCTGGGTGAGCGGTTGGGTCCGGATCTCCGGGTCCAGGTGTCCGAGGACACCCAGTTCGACGTCCACCCAGCCCTGCCGCAGCGCGGGGCCGCCCTCCAGGGCCTCCGGCAGGAAGACCACGTCCACGTGCGGGGCCTCCGTGTGGATCCGCTCGGTCAAGGTCCCGGCCAGCCCCACCAGGAGCAGGTCGGTGGCCTGCACGGTGAAGGTGCGCTGGAGGTGTACGGCATCGAAACCGGCTCCGGGCCGCAGGACGTTGTCGCAGCTGCGCAGCAACGCGCCCACCTCCTCGCGGAGTTCCAGGGCGCGCGGCGTCGGGACCATCTCCTGGCCCGCGCGGACCAGCAGCGGGTCACCGACCGCACGGCGGAGCCGGGCCAGCGTACGGCTGGCTGCCGCGGGGGACGTGCCGAGTCGCTCCGCGGCGCGGGTCACGCTGTTCTCCTGGAGCAGGGCGTCCAGGGCGCGTAACAGGTTGAGATCCATTGATGCTCCTGAGCTGTGCTTTTACTCTTTGTTGCAGGGTCTGGGCGGGCTGGACATCCCCAAGCTCGGCGAGCCCGGCTCCCACGGTCCGGCCTGCATCCCACGCCCGGCCTGATCCGCTTGTGTGCGGGCGTGGAACATGTGCCGCACGCCACGGGGCGAGCCGCACGAGAACCTGTCCCCGACCGATCGGTCGACGACCGGTACGGGCAGTGCGGGCGGTCAGGCGCTCGGCCGCATCCACGCCATCGTGAAGCACGTCGGCACGCCCGCGGCCGTCGCTTCCTTGCGGTACGTCCTCGGCGACCGGCCGACGATGGCGCGGAACGTGCGGCTGAAGGTTCCCGGGCTGCCGAAGCCGACCTCGAAGCAGATGTCCGTCACGCTGCGGTCGGTCTCCCGCAGCAGGAACATCGCCCGCTCGACCCGGCGGCGCTGGAGGTAGCGGTGCGGCGTCTCACCGAACGTGGCCCGGAAGGTGCGTGCGAAGTGCGCCGGTGAGACATGGGCGATCCGGGCCAGGGCGGGAACGTCCAGCGGCTGCGCGTAGGCGCGGTCCATCGCATCCCGCGCCCGAAGCATGCGGCGGTTGGTCTCTTCTGTAGCGCGGCTCACGACGCCATCTCATCATGGAGCTCCGTCCGCCGGCCGGGGACGGATCGGTACCCGGTACGGGCCCGCCGGCCGCCGGGCGGCGCCGACGTGATCGAGGCGGTGGGGGGGGACGGGAAGGCCCCCGCAGACCGGGCAGCCAAGGCGGCTCGGTTCGAGCCGGACGTCGGCGCTCGGCCGCTTGCTGGTGCTAGCGGATGCGAGCTAGCTTGGAGGCGTGGCGAAGACACAGCTGAACGTCCGTGTGGACGAAGCCACCGCCGAGGCGGCGCGGGCGCGCGCCCTACAGCGGGGAGTGAGTGTGAACCGCTATATCGAAGAGCTCGTCCTGAAGGACGCGGGAGAGGTCGGCCAGACCTTCGTCGAGGCCGCCTCCGACTTCATGAAGCAGTACGAGCGGGTCTTCGCGGAGGAATTCGGCCTCGATCCCGGCGGGGACCGCGGCCGCGAACCGACCACCGGCGGCGAACGGGCTTCCGGCGGCGCACGGACCACCGGCCGGGAAGGACACCCGGGCGCGAAGTGACGCTCCGCATCGATCTCGCCTGGCTCCTCCTGATCGCCGAACAGCACACCCCCGGCGATCCCCAGGTCACCGACTGGGGCGCCCTGGTGGCCGCCGTCAGCCGCCATGAGGCGGAGATCTTCGGTGTCCCCGTCTACCCCGACCCCCAGGACCGGGCCGCCGCGCTCCTCCAACTCCTGCTCCAGGTACCGGCACTGGAGCGCTCCAACGCGATGTTCGCCACCGCCGTTGCCTACGGCTACCTCGTCGCCAGCGGCCTGAAGATCGCCACATCCCCGGAGCGCGTGCGCGACCTCGCCCACCTCATAAGGGCGGGGGCGACGGACGTCCACACGATCGCGAACGAACTGCGGACCTGGACCGTGTGACACCACCGGGCACCCGCCACCGGCCACCCGGCAGTCGGCTCGCCAGGGAGCTTGTACGGAGCGGCTCGGCCCCCGGCCGTCCGCTCAGCCGATCGGCCGCCGCGCCGTGCCCAGTACCGCCGGCGACATGGGCAGCTGCGGGCCCCGCTCCGGCACGTTGAGCCGCCGTACGCCCACCACCTCGAACCCCGCCGCCCGGATCTCCCCGAGCGGATCGCGCCAGCAGTGACAGCCGCCCGTCAGCAGCGGCCACACCGTACGGTCCAACGACCACTGCACCGCCGCCAGCCCACCGCCGGACGCCCGCCCGTGCTCGAAGAACCGCAGTTCACCGCCGGGGCGCAGGACCCGCAGCAGTTCCCCGAGCGCCCGCCGCACATCGTGCACGGAGCACAGCACCAGCGACGCCACCGCCACATCGAACGCCTCGCTCTTGACCGGCAGTCGCTCCGCCACCCCCGGTACCAGATCGACCGGCACCGCGGCGCGCGCCGCCGCCGTCCGTGCCACCCGCCGCAATGTGGGCTCCGGTTCGATCGCCACCACCTCCGACACCGTCCCCGGGTAGTGCGCGAAGTTCAGCCCGGTGCCCGCACCCACCTCGATGACCCGGCCCATCACCCCCGTCAGCAGCTCACGCCGGAGCGCGGCCAGCCCCGCCCGCCCCTCCGCGGCCGCCGCGCAGCGCGCGTAGTAGCGGGCGAAGATCGGGTGGTGCACGGTTTCCCGTGAAACTTTCCTGCGCTGCCACATGACGGCCCCTTCCGGCGACGACGGCCACTGCGCTCGCTGTCAGTCTCCCCGCCGACGGGCGGCCGAGTCCCCGAACGTGGGTGTGAGACAGTCCGCCCCTGGGGGCGCCATCGCGTATTCCTCACCGGTCCGCCCCTGTTGGGGCGCGCAGCGTGACGGCGTCCCCGTGGCGCCCCCGTTCGCGGAGATCACCCCGGACGCGTCACCCCGCGGGTGCCGCATGACCCCGCAGGTACTACCCGATCCGCTGGGATGGTGTGTGGCTAAAGTGGCGGCATGCTTTGACGCCTGCCCGGTATCCGGGCACCCCCGTGGCCTCCTTCGTTCGTCGCATCCCGACTCCGAACCCACGAAGGAGACTTTTCCCATGAACACGTCGACTCTCATCGACGTCCCCGACGCGTTCGCCGCGTCCTACGGCGCGCACGGTGCCGAGGAGCGGGCCTGGATCGCCGAACTGCCCCGCCTCGGCGGTGACTTCCTGGAGCGCTGGGGGCTGCGGCTCGACGGCCCGGCCGCATACGGCATGGCCTCGCTCGTCCTGCCCGTGCGCCAGGCCGACGGCGCACCCGCCGTCCTCAAGCTCCAGCAACTCCGGGAGGAGACCGCCGGCGTCGCCACCGCTCTGCGGGTGTGGCGAGGCGACGGCATGGTGTGCCTGCTCGACCATGACGCGGCGAGCGGCACGCAGTTGCTGGAACGGCTGGACGCGGCCCGGCCACTGTCCTCGGTGACCGACGACCAGGTGGCCGTGCAGCGCCTGGCCGAGCTGATGGCCCGGCTGACCGCGGTGCCCGCTCCCCAGGGCCTGCGCCGCTTGTCCGACCTCGCCGCCGCCATGCTCGACCGGACCCCGCAGGCCGTGCCGGCGCTGCGCGACCCCGCGGAACGGCGTCTGGTGCGCACCTGCGCCTCCATCGTGGCCGAGCTGATCGGCGAACCCGGTGACCGTCTGCTGCACTGGGACCTGCACTACGACAACGTCCTCGCCGGGGAGCGGGAGCCCTGGCTGGCCATCGACCCCGAACCGCTGGCCGGCGACCCCGGATTCGAACTGCTGCCGGCACTGGACAACAGGTGGGACGAGGTGCTGGCGACGGGTGATGTCGCACGGGCGGTGCTCCGCCGCTTCGACCTGCTGACCGAGGTCGTCGGCCTGGACCGGCGGCGGGCCGCCGGCTGGACTCTCGGCCGCGTGTTGCAGAACGCGCTGTGGGACATCGAAGACGGCAAGACCGCGCTGGGACCGGCTCAGACCGCCATCGCCACGGCCCTGCTGCACCGTTCGCCGTAGCCGCTCGCCACAGCCACCCGGAAGAGCCGTTCGCCGCAGCCGTCGGGAAGAGCCGGGTGACGGGCCGGGGCACCGTCCCGTCCAGGGCTCCCGCCCTGCCGTGCCCGCCCGCCGTGCCGGAGCATCGTGGCGCGGACCGGGCGCGTCCACGCGCGGGGCGCGGCCGAGGCGCTTGCCGTACTGAGGCGACACCGCGTCACGGGGGAGTCCGGTAGGCGCGCGTGAGCCCGGCAACGCACTGCGACCGGCAACGCACTGCGATCGAGGGCGAAGCCGTGGCACGGTGCCGAGGCGGCGGACCCCGGGGAACGACAGCTGCCGAACCGTCCCCGTGCCGCGACCGGATGTGGCTCGACGGCCCTGGGCCTCCCGTACACCGTGCGGCAGGTTCTGCCCGATCTGCTGCACGAGATCCGGTCGGTGCTCGGCGACCGGCTGCTGGGCCTGTACGTGTACGGGACGGCGGTGAGCGGCGACTACGACGAGGGGGTCAGCGACATCGACCTGCTGGCAGCCGTCGCCGACGGGCCGGGGCCCGGCACCCTGAGCGCACTGGATGCCGGCCACCGCCGCTTCTGGGCCGGGCACCCGGGCTCTCTCGACCGACTCGACATCCTCTGTCTGCCTGCCGCGTACCTCTCCGGTGAGCTGAGTGTCTCGGGTGAGCCGGCCGTCTCGGGTGAACTGCCGGTTCCGGCCACGGTGTCACCCGGTTCACCGTTCCGGGCGGGCACTGCGCCGCGAGGGTGGCACCGCGTCGCCGCCGGCCGCGGTGCCGGAGATGGCGTTGTCGCCGGGCAGGGTCCAGGTGGCGTCGTCGTGCAGCAGCGACCGGATCGCCTGCCAGTCTCCCGTGGCGAGGGCGGTGTGGAACTGCCGGCCGAGGGTGTGAGCCGGTCCGGACACTGGCCGACCTGTCACGGCCCGGCGGCGTCGCGTTCTCCGCGCGGAGGTCTCCCCTGACGTCGACGAACGGCGCGCCGGTCTCCGGGAGTGCCTGCGACGCTGTAGTGACCGGGTCGAGGTGATCCTGGACGCTGCCCGCGACCGGGGCGAGACGCCGCCCCCGCTGGAGCGGATCGTCGCCCCGCTCTACTTCCGCGTCGTCTTCTCGGTCCCCGGCACCGACGAGATGTACGCCCGCGCCCTGGTGGCCGACCTGCTCACCGCCCGGACCTGACCGCGCGATTCCTGGGCGGCCGCCGTGGTGGTGCGGTGGCCCCGCCGGCCCGGGGGCGAACCGTCAGCGCGGGCTCCGGGCCTGCCCGGCCGGTCACTTGACATGCGGGCGAGACAACCAGGCCCGATAGCGGCGATTCTGTGTTGTTCGGGTCGTCGGGTGTGGTGTGCCAAGGCCCGGACAGCCCGGCGGACCGGCCCGGTGGCGTGGACGACAACGGGGACCTTGTCGTGCCGGGTTCGTCGGGGTGCATGAACAGACCGCCACGGATTCGTCGGATCGGACCAACAGCGGTCCCGTATCCCCCTCCTAAGGTTGCACCGGAGACCAGCGGGTGCTCCAGTGCGTCCTCGACGAGGAGACGAAAGCATGCAGACACTTTTGCGTGGCGGCCGTGTCATTGATCCGGGAACCGGGCTCGACGGTATCGCCGACGTCCTTGTATCCGACGGCGTGGTCGGCGCCGTCGCAGCCGGGCTGGACGCGCCGCCGGGATGCACGGTCCTCGACGTCACGGGTCTGGTCGTCGGGCCGGGGTTCGTCGATCTGCACAGCCATGTGCACTCGATCGCGGGGCACCGGTTGCAGGCCATGGACGGCGTGACGACGGCGCTCGACCTGGAAGCGGGCCTCATGCCCATCGGGCGGGCGTACGCCGAGGCCGCCGCGGCCGGACGCCCGCTGCACTACGGCTTCTCCGCCTCGTGGGGTGGTGCCCGAGCCCAGGTGCTCGCCGGCATCCGGCCCGACGCACAGATCGCGAGCGGCCTCGCGGTGCTGGGAAACCCCGCATGGCAACGCTCCTCTTCCCCTCGCGAACTCGCGAAGTGGCTGGCTCTGATCGAAGGTGAGCTGACCGCCGGAGCACTCGGCATCGGAGTCCTCCTCGGGTACGCGCCCCACAGTGCGCCTGCCGAGTTCCTCGCGGTCGCCCGGCTTGCCGCGAAGGCCGGTGCGCCGACGTATACACACGTCCGCGAGCTGGTCGAGGTGGATCCCGGCACTCCGGCAGACGGCTCCGAGGAGATCGTCATCGCCGCGGCCGAGACCGGCGCCGCGATGCACCACTGCCACGTCAACAGCACTTCGGGCCACCACATCGACCGGGTACTCGGCGCGTTGGACAGTTCACGGCGGTCGGGATCCCGCGTGACCGTCGAGGCATACCCGTACGGGGCGGGCAGCACGGCGATCGGCGCCGCCTTCCTCGACGCCGATCGGCTGCGGATGAAGGGCCTGTCCGCATCGAGCGTCGTGATGCTCGAATCGGGGGAGCGCATCGCCGACGAAGGCCGCCTGCGGCAGTTGCGGAACAGCGACCCCGGGGCGCCCTGCATTCTGGAGTTCCTCGACGAGGGCAACCCGCGCGATCTGGCGATGCTGCACCAGGCACTGGCCTTCCCGGACGCGATCGTCGCCAGTGACGCGATGCCCGTCTTCTGGCAGGACGGCAGCAACGACAGCACCGTGTGGCCACTGCCGCCCGGGGGGACGACGCACCCGCGCACGGCGGGCACGTTCGCCAGGACGTTGCGCGTGATGGTGCGCGAGAGCGGCGCCTGGGACTGGCCGGAGGCGTTCCGGCGCTGTGCCCACCTGCCGGCGCGGGTCCTCGACGACGTGGCGCCGGGCGCTCGGGCGAAGGGACACCTCGGGGTCGGTGCGGACGCCGACATCGTCGTCCTCGACCCCGGGACGATCACTGATTCCGCGACCTACTTCGACCCCACGCGGCCGTCCGTGGGCGTGCGGCACTTGTTCGTCGGCGGTGTCCCGGTGGTCACTGCGGGGGAGCTGCGGGTCGACGCGCTCCCCGGCCGGCCGCTGCGAGGTGAGCCGCGATGACGTCGACGCACACCGATGTGGCGGTGCGCGCCCTCCTCGCGGACATCGAAACCCTGGTCCGGTGCGAATCGCCGTCGTCCGATCACGAAGCCGTCGCCCGCAGCGCGGATGTCGTGGCGGCGTTGGGACGCCGGCTGCTGGACGCGGAACCGGATCGCGTCGTGGTCGACGGATGCACACACCTGAGATGGCGGTTCGGCGAGACGCCCCGTGTCCTGTTGCTCGGACACCACGACACGGTGTGGCCCGCCGGATCGCTGGAGACACACCCGTATTCCGTCCGGGACGGGGTGCTGCGCGGACCGGGCTGCTTCGACATGAAGGCGGGTGTCGTGATGGCGCTGCACGCCGCCGCGGCCGCCGGGAACCGGACGGGGCTGTCGATCCTGGTCACCGGTGACGAGGAGATCGGCTCGCCCTCGTCGCGGCGGCTGATCGAGGAGGAGGCTCGCGGCTGCGACGCGGTGTTCGTGCTGGAGGCGTCGGCCGACGGCGGAGCGCTGAAGTGCCGCCGCAAGGGCGTTTCCCTGTACCGGATCGACGTGGCAGGCCGGGCCGCACACGCCGGGCTCGAACCGGAGAAAGGGGTGAACGCGGGGGTGGAGGTCGCACACCAGATCCTCGCCGTCGCGGCACTCGCCGACGCCGAACGCGGCACGACAGTGGTGCCGACGGCCCTCTCCGCCGGTACCACGACCAACACCGTTCCCGCCCGCGCCAGTGTGGCGGTCGACGTCCGGGTGTGGGACGAGGCGGAGCAGCGACGCGTCGACCAGGCCGTGCGGGGCCTCCGGCCGGTACTGGCGGACTCGCGGATCCGGGTCTCGGGTGGCATCAACCGACCGCCGTTGCAGGCGGACGCATCGTCGGGGTTGTTCGACCTCGCTACGTCGCTCGCTGCCGATATCGGCCTCGGCGCGCCCACCGCCGCCGCTGTCGGTGGCGCGTCGGACGGTAACTTCACCGCCGGCCTCGGGATCCCCACCCTCGACGGCCTCGGCGCCGTAGGCGGCGGGGCCCACGCGGACGACGAACACGTCGTCGTCGCCGAACTGCCGCGGCGCACCGCACTGCTCACCGCCCTGATCGACGCCGTGCTGGCGAAATGAACGCCCTGCGGTACGACGAATGCGGCGGGCGACCATGGTGCGGCACCACGGTGATCCGCCCGGCAAGCCAGGAACGGAGAGTCCCGTGAGGATCTCGCGACGCATGTGTCAGGTCTGACGTCCCCGGTCGCGAGCGCAGCCGCGCCGGCCGCCGCGAACACCGCTGCCGCGGCCTCAAGGGTGGAGATCCGGGACCTGACCGAGGTTTCCGACCTGGTCGACCGCTCGTCCTGCGGGGCGGCCACCGGCCCGTGCCCCAGGGACCGGGCCTCGGCGTCCCCCCCCGCTTCCCGGCCTGCTGGCGGAGGTCACCACCTCGCAGGTGTGGCTCGGCGCGTAGCACGGGACGAATGCGGTGTGGGGGCTTCGGCCGGGTTGGCCCAACGGGGGCCCCTACGAACGGAGTTACCTCCGAGCGTCGCCGACACCGGTGCCTGGCAAGCCATACACAGGCCGGGCACGCGTCCTCGAAGACCTCGGGGAAATCCGGCGGGCCGCCGGCAAGCCTGGCGTCACCCCGCTCGGACCGGCCCGGGGCGCCTCGTGGGCGCAGGCCGCCGCGCTCCGAACCCCGCCCGCCGGGGGGCGTCGGGGACGGCCCAGCGCGGACGCCGGGCGATCGGCATCGGCCCGCCCTCGACGGTGCCGGGCTCGGCCGCTCGCGCGAGGGCGCGGACCGGGCGCTGTGGGTGCCGCTCACCGACGGGGGCGCCCGACGGGTCGTCACGGCGGCGGAGGTCCACGTCCATGGGCTCCTGCTGGATCCGCCGAAGTCGGCGGGATCACCTCGACGACCCGGCGAGCGGTTCGCGTTGATGCGGCAACTCCCGCTGTCGCCACCTCCGTTCGGCCCACCACAGTGAGCGGAATCCGGACACAGCAACGAAATGCCTTCGTCGGTACCGCCCGAACACCACCGGAAAGTTTGTGGAACTCCACGAACCGGCTGCGTGACCTGATGTTCAGGATGGCCACCAACCTCGACGCAGCGGTACGGAGGTATCCATGACGGCGGTGGTCACCGAGGACACCTGGACACCGGCTCGGGTCAACCGGACAGCACTGATCACGATGGTGGTCATGCTGTTCGCCTGGTCGGTCGACTACATCGACCGGTTCTCCATCAGCATGGCGCTGTCGTCGATCGGACGGGATTTCGGGCTCGGCAAGGCCGAACAGGGCCTGCTGGTCGCCGTGTTCGCGCTGGTCTACATGATCTGCCAGATCCCGGCGGGGCTCCTGGCCGATCGATACGGCTCCCGCAAACCGATGCTGGTCACGCTCGTACTGTGGTCGGCGTTCACCGCGCTGACCGGGATGGCCGGCACCTTCGGTCTGCTTCTCCTGGTCCGTGGCCTGTTCGGCGTCTGCCAGGGCGTGTTCCCGGCGGCGTCGTTCAAAGCCGTCGCGGAACGGACGACACCGGCGAACCGGGCGACCGCCACCGGCGTGATGATGTCCGCCAGCGGGATCGGGGCCGGGCTGGCACCCCTGATCGTCGGCCCGTTGCTGATGGCCGTCGGCTGGCGGCACACCTTCTTCTGGATGGCGGGTTGCGGCGCGGCCATCGGCATCGCGGTGTGGGCGATGCTGCCGAAGGCACTGCCGGACCGGCTGAGCCGGCTTCCCCGCACGGTCGTGCAGACGCCCGAGATCTCGCGGGCACAGCTGCTGAAGTCCCCTGTGGTGTGGAAGTTCGCGCTGCTGTTCTGCCTGGTGAACATGCTCAATTACGGCCTGATCACCTGGGTGCCCAGCTACCTGCTGGAGGCCAGACACCTGTCGCTGAACCAGACCGGCGTGCTGGCGGCGATCCCGATGCTGGTCGGCGTCGTCACGACCGTCCTCGGCGGCTGGCTGTTCGACCGGTACTTCCATGACAAGGCCCGGCGGTACCTGGTGTCCATCGCGATGGTGACCGCGGTCCTGCTCGTCCTGATGGTGTCGGCGGACAGCACAGCGGAGTTCACCCTCTACGAGACGTTGGCCGTCGGGGTGTCCGGGATGGCGACGATGTGCATCTTCGGCCTTCCGCTGCGGGTGCTTCCCACCGCGGTGACCGGCCTCGGCTCCGGGATCATGAACTTCGGCGGCCAGGTCGCCGGCGTGGTCGCCCCGGTGACGATGGGCTGGCTGACGGACACGTTCTCCTACAGCGCGGCGTTCGGCTTCCTCATCGGCACCACGCTGCTCGCCGCGGTGATCGCGCTCTGGGTCCCGCAGCGCGCCGAACAGTTCACCTTCACGCCGGCCAGTTCCCAGTAGACGGTCCATACCGGACAGACAGGAGCGATCCCCCCCATGGTCACCGAATCAGAGCTGATAGAGACGATCACCCGCCGCGCGGCCGAAGTCGGCGTCCGGGTCTGGCTGCACGCGGCCGATCTGGACGGCCCGCGGCAGGTGGGCATCGACGCCGCGGAGCCGGTGGTCACCGCGTCCGTGTTCAAGGTTCCCGTCGCACTGGAGCTTGCCCGGCAGGCGGCCGCCGGGGAAGTCGACCTCGCCGAGCGCATCGAGGTGGCACCGGGACATCCGACCGCCAGCCCGTACGGCCTCGCGACGTTCCGCCATGAGGTCACGATGTCCTGGTACGACCTGGCCGTGCTGATGATCGGTATCAGCGACAACGTCGCCACGGACCTGATCGTCGGGAAGGTGGGAAAGGCCGCGGTCGCCGAGTCGCTGCGCCGGCTCGACCTGCCCCACACGGCCGTCCCTCAGGACTGTGGGGAGCTGTTGCGCACGATCGGGGAGGACCTCGGGATCGACTACCAGGACGACGAGCGGATTCTGGCGGCGTTGCCGACCGAACAGCTCGCCGGACTCCGTGCGTTGACACCCCAGGACACCTGCCGGACCACCGCCGCGGAAAGCACCCGCTTGCTGGGCCTGATCTGGCGGGACGAAGCGGCGCCCGCGGCGGCGTGCGCCGACGTCCGGCGCTGGATGGAGCTACAGGTGTGGCCGCACCGGCTGCGCTCCGGCTTCGCGGACGACGACGTCAGGACCAGCGGCAAGACCGGAACGCTGCCCTCACTGCGCAACGAGATCGGCGTGGTGGAGTATCCGGACGGCGGCCGGTACGCGGTCGGCGTCTTCACCAGGGCCGTCGATGCCCGTTCGAGAGTTCCCGAGCGGGACGCCTTCATCGGGTTCGCCGCAGCTCAGGCGGTGGACTGGCTTCGGCGGTGACCATGCCGGCCGGGTGTGGCACCGGCCGCGATGAATGTTCCGCTGGCGGCGACGACGCCGAGTCGCGGGTGCCCGGCGAACGCGAGGTCCGGTTCCCCTCGCGGGGGCCGGTCGCGGGCGGAGCCGGTTCGGCGCTGTACCCGTGCTCCCGCTCCGAGGTGCCGGCGGAGGTGCTTTCCGCGCAGGCGGAGGTGAACCGCCGGGACGACGGCGGCGAGAACGCCGGTGCAACCCTTCTCCGGACCGGCTCGCGGGGTTGAACCTCGGGAGCCGGTCCTCGCCGTTGACCGCGGTCGCCGGGTGGCTGCCGGGGTCAGCCGACGGGGCGGGGGCTGTGGACGAGGCGGCCGCCGAGGAGGGTGTGGGTGGGGTCGAGGTCGCGCAGGGAGTCGGTCCGGCAGTGGGCGGGGTCCTGGTCCCAGACGGTGAGATCGGCGAGTCGGCCGGGGGTGAGGGTGCCGCGCAGGTGGTCCTCGCCGAGCAGGCGGGCGGCCTGGGTGGTGTGCAGGGCGATGGCCTCGTCGTAGCCGATGGCGTGCTGGGGGCCTTGCACTCCGATGACGGTCTGGCGGGTGGTCATGCCCCAGACGGAGCGCATGGCGCCGAACCGGCCGACGGGGAAGTCGGATCCGGCGGTGACCAGGGCGCCCTGGTCGAGCCAGCCCCGGGCCGGGAAGAGGGCGGCGACGCGTTCCGGGCCCCAGAATCCCAGCTCCACCTCGGCGGTGTCGTGCAGCAGCGGCTGCTGGATGGTGACGGGGACGCCCAGGGCGACGGCGCGGGCGCGCTGCTCGGCGCCGGCCAGGCCGCCGTGCTCCATGACCAGCGTCCCTGCGGGCAGGCCGGGGTTGCGCCGCAGGACGCGTTCGTAGACATCGAGGAGGGTGCGGACGGCGCGGTCGCCGTAGGCGTGGGTGCCGGCCCGCCAGCCGCGGCGGACCACCGCCTCGACCGCCTCCACCAGCGCGTCCGGCTCCCAGGTCAGCGTTCCACGGAAGCCGTGGTCGCATGCGTAGGGCTCCTCGGTGGCCCCGGCCTCCAGGCCGCCGTCGATCATGAACTTCACGCCCCACACCCGCAGCCACGGGTCGGCGCTGTACCGCCAGTCCGCCATGGCGTCGAGCAACTCCTCCACCTGCGCCGCGCCGGTCAGGCCGACTGCCGAGATCAGGGCTCGCACCCGGGTGCTGAGCGCGCCCTGCTGCCGGGCGGCCCGTAGCGTCGCGTAGTCGTCGAGGGTGACCATGCAGTCCCGGACGGTGCCGATTCCGGTGGCGGCGTACCGGCTGCTGGCCAGGCGCAGCCCGTCGACGCGCCGGGCCTGCTCCGGTGCGGGGACCAGGCGCTCGACCAGGCCCGTGGCGTTGTCGATCAGCCGGCCGTTGAGCCTGCCGTCGCCGTCGCGGCCGATCACCCCGCCCGGGGGCTCGGGCGTGTCCTCGGTGATGCCCGCGAGGCGCAGCGCGTAGGAGTTGACGACGGCGTTGTGGCCGCCGCGCCTGACCAGGACCGGGTGCCGGTCGGTGGCCCGGTCGAGTTCGGCAGCGGTGGGCATCCGCCGCTCGGCGAGGTTGAGTTCCTGCCAGTTGGCGGTGGTGCGGATCCACCGGCCTTCGGGCGTGGTCCGGGCGCGTTGCCGGATCAGGTCCAGGAATTCGGGGACGGTGCGGGCCTGGTGGACGGGTACGTCGTGGGCGCCGTCCCCGGCGAAGACCAGGTGGGTGTGGGTGTCGTCGAACGCGGGCAGGACGGTGGCCCCGGGCAGGTCGAGGACCGTGGTGCGCGCGGTCACCCAGTGGTCCAGCGCCCTGGGGTCGGGTGACAGGGCGGCGATGCGGTCGCCCCGGACCGCCAGGACCCGCTGCGGGTCCTGGCCGGGCACCAGGGTGTGCACCGCGGCGGCCCGGATCAGCAGATCGGCACCGTGATCGGTCATGGTCACTCCACAGCATCTCGGCGTTCTCGTTCGGCGCGTGCAGCGAGGCGGCGGCGGGGCCGACCGGCAGCCGGACCGCCCGGACACCGGAGCCGCCGGAGGTGGCGAGCGCGCGGGGCCGGCGTCCTGGGCGGCGGTAAGCCGGGAGTGCCTGCCACCACGTCCGCTGACAGGACCGTTGTACGGGCAGGCAGCGTGATTCACGCACCTTCAGCGGCTTGCGTGCAGGAAATACGCCACTACTGCGACCTACTATGCAGATTGTGCGCCACACGCTGGACGAGACCGATCGCCGGATCACGGCTGCCCTGCTCGCCCTGCCCCGCGCCTCCTGGCGTGCGGTCGGCCGCTGCCTGGGCATCTCCGAGCGCACCGTCGTACGCCGCGCCACCCCGCTGTACGCCGACGGCACCCTGCGCGCCACCGCCGTCCGCAACCCGGCACACTTCCCGCACCTGATACCGATGGCGCTGCGCATCCGCTGCCGCCCCAACAGGATCCGCGCGGTGGCGCGCACCCTGGCCCGCCGCACCGACACCGTCTGGGTCGACATCCTCGGCGGCGACGAGATCTCCACGATCGTCTTCCTCGACGGCCCGACCGCCCGCAACACCCTGCTGCTGCGGGACCTGCCCGCCACCGACGCCGTGGGCTCCTGGACCGCCCACACCCTGCTGCGTGTCTTCCCGACCTCGTTCCACTGGACCGCCGGCCTGCTCTCGCCCCAGGACATCGCCGGGCTCGACCCCGCCCCGCGACTGCCGGCAGCGGCTCCGGTGTCCCTCGGCAGCATCGACACCGCCCTGATCTCGGCCCTCGCCGAGAACGGCCGGGCCACCTACGCCGACCTCGCCCAGCGCGCCGGCACCACCGCGCTCACCGCCCGCCGCCGACTCGACGCCCTCGTACGCGGCCAGGTCGTACGCCTGGCCACGGAGGTGGACCTCGCCCTGCTCGGGGTGCACGCCGAGGCCCTGCTGTGGATGACCGTGCAACCCGGCGCACTCCAGGAGACCGCCACGGCCCTCAGCGCCCACCCGCAGGTCCGGTTCACCGCCGCCACCACCGGCAGCGCCAACCTCCTCATCGCCCTTGCCGCAGCCGACCTCGACGCCCTGTACACCTTCCTGACCGCCACCGTCGGCGCCCTGGGCGGGATCACCGCCATCGACACCACTCCCTTGCTGGCGACCGTCAAACGCACCGGACTGATCCGCCACACACCCCTGGCACCTCCCGTCTAGCCGGCGTGCGGCGCTCCGGAATCGGGGGTCTCGGGGCCGCCGGGAACGGCGTCGTACGCGGCCTCGGCGGCCTGACGGAGCGATCGTCGCGCCCACCGCTCCGGCGCGGTGGGCGGGCGAACCGGTCCGTGTCCTGGATCTCAACGCCTGAACGTCACACCGCACCGCTGCCCGCCGTGGACGGTCTGAGGGCAGTGGGCAGTGGGCAGTGGGCCGGCGCCGATGACGGCGGCGGCCCGGCCGGCGGTGCGGGACGGCTTCGCCGAGGTCGACGCCCGCTTCGATGCCCTGGCAGCGAAGAGGGACCACAACCAGGCGCAGATCGTCGACCTGGTACCCGCTCAGCAGAGCTGAGCCCGGCCTAATGCCTCTGCGCGATGGCCTCCTCCACTTCCTTGCGGATGTCCCTCGCGGGATAGCGCGTGGCCGTCCCGTAAGGGGCGAGCAGTCCGTCGGCGAGCGATGAATCGTCCTCCACCAGTTCGACCACCAGCACAGTGCTTCCCGGCGGCACCTCCGCCGCCAGGATCTCCAGCGCCGCGTTGGCTGCGGTCGCCTCGCGCGCGTCATGGGCACCGCCGATGAGCCCGCCCGCGCCGAAGCCGATCATGACGCCGAGTGGGCCGCCGAGGATGCCCAGGAGCCCGCCGATCAGGCCGCCGGCGGCGAAGGCGCGGGCGGTGCCGGTGCTGTCGACGGCGTCGGGGAAATCGAGGACGCCGTCGGCGTCACGTGCGATGACCGCTCCCTCACGCAGTTTCACCTCGCCGTCGGCGTGCGCCTGCCGCAGTGAGTCGAGCGCCAGGTGGCCGGTCTGCGGGTCGTCGACGTTCAGGAAGAGGATGCTGTCGTTCATACCTTCCACTGTTGGTGCTCCCGGCCCTCGGCGCACCCCGGCGGGGCCTGTCACGCCGCACTCGCGGCGGCCTGGCTGCGCCTGGTCGCGTGACCGGGCCTCGCGATCACCCGCGACACCGGCGACCGTAAAAGCTTCGCCGGCCGGGTCGCGCCGGGCGGGCGGGCCGCAGGAACCTGGGCCGGATGAGCAGGCTATGGATTGGTCGGGGTCGTGGGAGGCCCACCACGCGCGGAAGTCCTGGTCGCGGACGGACAGTTCTCCGACCAGGGCCTGGAAGCAGGGCTTTGCCGCCCGAAGCCAGGTGGGCGGGCAGCACCCGGCCTCGCGGTCTCGACGCGCAGGACGCGGCCGCACTCGACTGTGGCCAGGAAACGGGCCTGGGTGCCGACGCGCACCTGGAGACCGACTGTCTCGCCGCAGCGCTCCATCAGCTCGCGCGGCAAGGGTGGCGCAGCCGGGCCCCGGGGCTCGGGGTTGCTGCCGGTCGCACCGAGCGGACGTACCATCAGCTCGCTGATCGCCGCCCGCCGTGGGGAGCAGACCGACGCGGCCCTCAGTGATCAGCTCGCTCTGGAGTCCGCCGGGCACCCGGGTGCCCGGCGGGCCCGGCCACGCGGCGGTGCGTTTCAGCAACCCGACGAGCGGCGGCGACGTGATGTCGACGATCCGGGCCGAGTTCCACCGGCCGCGCTCCGGCGCCGCGACGCGGGTGCGGCGCGAGGCCGGTCCGTCGGTGTGCCAGGTCTTCGAGGCAGCGGCACCGTCCGTATCGGTGACCGCACCCGGACGCTGTCGCGCGGCGATGTCTGCGCCGTGCCGTCCTGGGAGCCGCTCGCCGTCGAGGCCGCCGCCGGAGACGGCCCGCTCATGCGGCTTCGCATCCACGGCGGAGGAGGCGCAGTGGCAGGGCGTCGGAAACCCGCTCCTCGTCGCTCCCCGGGCCGCAACCCGCTCCCGGCCCGCCGGCCCGGTGGGGAAGCGGGGCCGGCGGGCCGGGAGCAGGTGCCGGGTGCGGGCGCTTCGCGGATGTCGCTACGCAGGTGTCGCTCCGCGGCGGCGTCGGACGAGGTAGGCGCCGCCGCCGAGGAGCAGGCCGCCGCCCGCCGCCGCGAGGGCCGCGACAGAGGTGCCGGCGGGCGGGCGCTCGGGCGTGGCCGCGGCGGATGCCGTGCGCGGGGAGAAGCCGCCGAGCTTGCCGGAGCGCTGGTACTCGGAGCCGGCCAGCTTGTCCGCGTACCGCGTGTGGACGAGCTTCCGGTACGCCTGTGTGGTCACCCCGTGGGCGCCGACCGACTGCCGGGCACTGTCGTTGAGCGGCAGCACGCGGTCTCCGGAGAGCTTGTACCACGCGGCGATCTGCGGTTCGGTGAAGACTGCGGCGCCCTGGGCCCGGCGCGTGTAGGTCAGCTCGTCGGAGCCCGAAAGGACGTTGGCGACGTCCCACCGGTGTGTGCGGGCGTTGCGTACGGTCCACACCGTCGCGGTCTCGCCCGTCGCCGAGCGAGCCTCGGCGGCCAGGTAGGAGAACCGCGCGACCGGCGCCGATGCACGCTCGCCGCGGACGAAGCCGGGGTCCAGGGAGTAGACGGGCAGGGCGGAGCCGACCAGCTCCGGCGCCTGCGCCGCGGCGTCCTGCCGGGTCACCTTCGAGTCGGCTATGGTGCCGTGCTTCGACGCCTTGTGCTCGTGCAGGTGGACGAAGAAGGCGGCCAGCCTGTCCGTGGTGTCCTGGCTGCCGAGCGTCTGCCTGGCCGCGTCGCGGTCGGCGGTGGTCACCGATCCGGCCAGGAATGTGCTGGAGGCACCGGCGGCGGAGGCCGTGGTGGGGGGCAGCAGCACGAGGGCGCCGAGGCTCGCGGCGAGCGCCGCGCCGCCGAGACGGCGAAGGCGCGAGGGGGAGTTGTCCGTCATCACACTCACTTCTCTCCGTACAGGGACTCGGCCCAGTTGAACTGGTTGTTGCTGACGTACGTGGAGTAGTCCATCTCGCCGTAGCGGGGGTTGGAGGGCCAGGGGTCCGCGTACAGCATCGTGCCGTTGGCGGAGTCGTAGCCGTACAGGACGTTCGCGTGGCCACCGCCTGCGGTCCAGTAGATGCCGACTTCGACGGGGGAGTTGGCGTCGACGGACGAGGCGACCGTCGAGAAGGGGAGGACGCCCGTGACGTTGCCGGGG
The DNA here is from genome assembly GCF_046549095.1 of Streptomyces sp. x-80. Taxonomy (NCBI): domain Bacteria; kingdom Bacillati; phylum Actinomycetota; class Actinomycetes; order Kitasatosporales; family Streptomycetaceae; genus Streptomyces; species Streptomyces sp. x-80. Next base: position 138,122 of record NZ_JAJPWM010000014.1, on the reverse strand, counting down.
CTCATGCCGAGCCCTGACCAGGCGCTCTGCACGTCGGTGAGTTCGCCGGGACGGTTGGGACAGGCGGTGTTGCCGTCCTGGCCGTGCGCGAGGTTGCAGAACGTGTTCTGGTCGGTGTTCTGCCCGTAGCCCAGGTGCTGGGCTACCGACAGGCCCGTCGCGACCCAGCACCACTGGTCCTGCACCTGGGTCTGCTCGCTGAAGTCGAGCCGGGAGCCGTAGCCGCCCGCCGGCTCGGCGGGCGCGGGCGCAGCAACGGCGGTGCCCGCCAGCGGCAGGGCCAGGCAGGCGGCGGCAGCGAGCCCGGCGAGTGCCACGGACCGTGGCCGCCGGGGAGGCGGGGGCGGGGACGCCTGCATGGCTCCCGAAGGCGTCCTGCGATTCCGCAGAATCATGGTGTCTCCTTCGCACCCGGCTGATGAGGCCGGGCAATACATGTGGGGGGCGGCCGTCGAGGTCGTATCGAGGGGCCGCACCACACCTCCCGGTGCGGGCGGAACTCGTCGGCCGACTGGACGAACGAGACAACGGTGGAGCCGCCGCGGCACGGCGGAGAACCCCCTCGCCCCCAGAGCAAGGGGTTCTCCGGTACCCCCCTCATACGCCCGGGCACAGCCAAAAGACTTGGTGGCGGCCGGTGTTGGGGGGCGGTGCGACGTGGGCAGACCCGTTCCGCCGCGTTCAGCGTCGAGGGGCGCTCCGCGGTTCGTCGGCGGTGTGCCGGAACAGTCCGACCAGCTCGGCGCGTGAGCGGATGCCGAGCTTGCGGTAGACGCGGGTCAGCGTCGACTCGATGGTCTTCGCCGACAGGAACAGCCGCGCGGCGATCTCGCGGTTGGTGGCGCCGTCGCCGGCCATCCGCGCCACCCGGTCCTCGGCCGGGGTCAGCGACCGCCACGGCACCGCCGGTGTGGCGTCGCCGCCGCCCGCCGCGTCCTCGACGTGCGCGAAACGGTGCATCGCGGCACGGGCCCCGTCGAGCCAGGGGCGGGCCTCGGCCCGTTCGAACACGGCCGCCGCGTCCTGCCAGCACGTCAGCGCCGCCGTGACGTGCCGTCGGCGCCGCTCCACGGCGCCCAGGGCCAGCAGATCGCGGCCGTGCTCCAGCGGCAGCCCCAGGCTCTGGTGCCGCTCGGCCGCCTCCCTCAGGTCCGACACCGCGCCGGCCAGGTCGCCGGAACCGGCGCGCAGCAGCGCCTCGGCCCGCAGCAGCGACATGGCGGCGCCCGTTCTGCCCAGGCGGAGCGTGGTGTCGCGTACCTCGTCGATGACCGCGGCGGCCCGCTCGTGCTCGCCCGCCGCGATGAGCGCTTCGGCGAGGTCGGACGGCCACGGCACCGGGACGGGATCGACGATGCCGCGCCGCCGGGCGATGGCCCGCGCCCGGCTCAGGCAGTCCACGGCCGCCGCGGCGTCGCCCGCCCGCATCCGGACCTGCCCCAACAGGCAGAGGGCGAGCGGCAGGTAGATGAGATCCCGCTCCGCGTCCGCCACCCGGACACTCTCGTGCGCGAGCGCCGCGGCCCGGTTCAGGTCGCCGCCCGCCGCCTCGGCGACGGCCGCCGCATAGCATGCCTGCCCGAGGTGCGCGCCCAGCTCGCGGGCCCGGCACAGTGCCTCGCGCGCGGCGGCCATCGCCCGCCCGCAGCGCCCGGCCCGTACCTCCACATCGATGGCCGCGCACAGCAGGAAGACCGTGTCCTCGGCGTCGTCGGCCGTCTTCGCGCGGTGCAGCAGCCCGTCGAGTTCGTCGCTCGCCTCGGTGAGCCGGTCGGCGAAGAAGTCCAGCCTGGCCTTGATCGCCCGGGGGCCGTTGTGGCAGGTCGGCCCGGTGTCCTGCGGCAGGGCCAGCGCGCGGACCAGCGGTTCGGTGGCGTCGGTGCGGCCCAGCAGGGTGCCGACGAACGCCTGGAGCGCCAGGGCCAGTACCTCGGTCGTACGGTCGCCGCCGCGCCGGGCCTGGGTCGCGGCCCGGTCGGCCTCCGCCCAGGTGACGGCCGTGTCGCCGTCGGCTATGTGGGCCTTGCAGGCACGCAGATAGTGCAGGTGGGCCCGGTCGTGGGGCGCGTCTCCGGCGTGCGCGAAGGCTTCCGCGAAGACCTCGTCCAGGCCGGAGAGCGCCTGGTCGGCAGCGGTGATGACGAGGATGCGGGCGCGTACGTGCCGGCCTGGGGTGTCGGCATCCGCGGCGGCGGCGAGCGCCAGCTCGCGGCAGAGTTCGTGGTCCGCTGCGGCGTACGCGTGTCCGGCGCCGGCCAGCAGGCGTTCGCAGCGGCGGCCGGTGAACCGCGCCGGGGTACGGGCCGCCGCGAGGCGGGCCAGCGCGGCCGCCGCATCGGGCGCGCCCCGCCGGGCGATCTCTTCGGCGGCGGCGGTCACGAACGCGGCCACCCCCTCGTCGGGTTCCGTGCCGGACAGGGCCAGGTGCCGGGCACGTTCGGCACGGTCGGCGGTCACCGCCCCGAGCCGCGCGTGTGCGTCCAGCCGCTCGGCCGCGGTGGCCCCGGCGTACAGGGCGCAGGCGAAGAGCGGGTGGGCGAAACGGAGACGGACGCCGCCCTCGTCCGCGACGAGGACACCGGCCGCGAGGGCGTTCTCGACGGTGCGGGACACCGGGTCGCCGTCGGCGGACAGCCTCGCGAGGCGGGCGCCCGGCGCCGCGCCCGTGCCGTCGGCCGCTCCGCCGCCGAGCAGTTGCCGCACGGTGCCCGCGGTGGCCGCGCAGCGCAGCAGGCCGACGGTGAACCGCCGGGTGCAGGCGGCGGTCAGCAGCACCGAGCGCCCGTCCGGTCCGGTGCCCGACAGCCGCTTGGCGAGCCCGTCGCGTATGCGGGCCGGAACGGGCAACGGTCGGTCACGCGACAGTGGTTCGGCCTGATAGTCCAGTGCGCGGACGATCTCCAGGGCGTCGCCCGGGGTTCCCCGCGCTCGCCTCGTGCACCCGGCGGATCAGCCAGCCCGGCAGCGCCGGGCCCTCCCGGTCGCCGAGCATCTCCCGCAGCTCCGACAGGCCCGCGGGCGGCACCGCCAGCTCCAGCACGGGGCCGGGACAGAAGGCCGCGCCCGCCGGGGCCTCCTGCCCGTGCGCGGAGGTTTCCGCGGTGAGCACGCGCACGCCCGCGGAGCGCAGGCGGCGCGCGGCGTACCGGAGGATCTCGGCGCTCGGCCGGTCCACCCAGTGTGCCCCGTCGATGGCCACGAGCACCGGACCGCCGAGGGCCAGGCCGCTCAGCAGCGCGAGCGTGCCGAGGCGCAGGGCGAGCGGATCCGGCGCGCCCGCCGCAGGGGGCTCACGGCGCAGGACGACGCGCAGCGCGGACCGCTGCGGCGCGGACAGCCGCGCCAGTTCCTCGCCGGGCAGCGAGTCGAGCAGGTCGGCGAGCGTGGCGAACGGCAACTCGCCCTCGGAGGCGGTGGGTTCGGCGCACAGTACGGTCTCGGCGCGGGCGCGCGCGGCGTCGACGAGGCCGCCGAGGAGGTGTGAGGTGCCGATGCCGGCCGGGCCGTGCAGGACGACGCTGCCGCCGTCGGCGAGGTGCAGACGGGCCGCGCGTGCCACGTCGTGCCGCGCCGCGGGATCGTTAAGCACCACAGGCGGTCCTCACAGCGTTCCGGGAGCGCGCGAGGGAGGGGCAACCCCTGTGCGTCATTCTTCGACGCCGGCTCACCACCCAACATGCTCATGCCATGCCTGTCGCGAAGTCAACGCTCGCGGAGGGCCCTGATGCGCTGCCCCCACACGCTGGGGCGAGCGCGGTCACAGGGCGGGGAGCGTCCCGCACGCCCTGCCCGGAGGGCACCCACCGCCTGGCTCCGGAAGGCCCCGGCACCCGCGGCGCGCCGTGGACCACGGAGACGACCGGCGCGCACCGCAGGCGTCACGCGCCGCCGTACATCGGTGCAGGTGCCGGGATCTGGTGCCCCTTGCTTCTCCACTGCGCCCGGGAAGGCCCCGCCCGGCCGATGCGAGTCCGGGAACTCCCCGGGGATCCGGTCGGCGAAGGGCCGCGCGGGTTGTTCCCGTCGCGATTTGCACTCTGACGCCGCGTCAGCCCGCCTCCCGCTGCTAGCCGGCACTCCACGGCGACTCGCCGTCGGCGGACGCGACCGGCAGCACTGGGCCCATCCCGGGTTCTTTGACGACGCGTCCATGCGAACACCGCCTTCGAGAACTCGGACCACCTCACCCGAACGCTCCGCCGAGGCTCGGACACATCCAACTCCACCACCACCTCGTCGACGGATGCCTGGCCGGGACCGGACTGACACTCGCCACACCGACCCACCCTGAAAACCTCAGTAATTGCCTGCGGATGACTCCTCGCCGGCGGCGTGATCGCTTCTGCGGCCGGGAACATGCCGTGTTGTGTCCGTGGGAGTGACGCCATGTCGGTGCGGTCCAAGGGCCTGCCGCCGGTTCCGGGGGCGGACCGCGGTTGTGGCCCGTGCCGCATTCCCCGACGGCAGTCTGCCGATCAGGGTCCGTGACCGGCTGGCGGAGGTGTTCGCCGGCGAGCTGTTCGTCGGCTCCTTCGGCGCGCGCGGCGCCCCGGGGATGCCTCCAGACGTGCTGTCGCTGGTCACTGTCTCGCAGTTCACCGAGAACCTGACTGATCGGCAGGCTGCCGCGATGGCCATGCGCGCCATCGACTGAAAATGTGCCCTCGGCATGGAGCTGGCACCGGTTTCGGCTTCACCGTGCTGAGCAAGTTCCGTGCCCGTACCGGCGGGCACGGCCTGGAGCGGATGGTCTTCGACCGGCTGGTGGAGCATTGCCGGGCTGCCGGGCTGATCGGCGCAGCTGCTCGCTGACCCGGCACGTGGAGGCCCGGCCGGACATCCGGCCGGGCCTCGGTGCGCGTACGCATCGGGCGTACGCCGTCCGGGCTCTGGGCGCGACAGAAGCGAACCCGGGACGTCAGGGGTGCGGAGGCGTCAAGCACGGCCAGGGATTACGCCTTGGTGAGGGTGGCCGGAGGGGCAGGTGCGGGCTCCGTCGCTTCCGGCGTGCCCAAGGCGACTGGCGTCTTGCTCCGCAGCATCTCGTTGACGCGAGTGACGTCCAGGACGCGTTCCCAGCGGGCGACGACGAGGGTGGCGACGCTGTTGCCGGCGAGGTTGGTCAGTGCGCGGCATTCGGACATGAACTTGTCGATGCCGAAGATCAGCATGATGCCGGCGGCGGGGACGGTGCCGACGGTGGAAAGGGTGGCGGCGAGGGCGATGAAACCGGCGCCGGTGATGCCGCCGGAGCCCTTCGAGGTGAGGATCATGACGGCGAGCAGGCCGAGTTGCCGGCCGATGCTGAGCGGGGTGTCGGTGGCCTGAGCGATGTAGACGGCGGCCAGGGACAGGTAGATGGAGCTGCCGTCGAGGTTGAAGGAGTAACCGGTGGGCACGGTGAGGCCGACGATGTCGCGGCGGATGCCGAGTCCTTCGAGTTTGGTCATGAGCCGGGGCAGGGCGCTCTCCGAGGAGGAGGTGCCCAGTACGAGCAGTAGTTCCTCCCGGAGATAGCGCAACAGCCGGAAGATGTTGACCTTGAGGAAGGCGGTCACGCTGCCCAGGATGACGATGACGAAGAACGCCGACGTGCCGTAGGAGAGCGCGATCAGTTGGCCGAGGCTGGTGAGGGTGGAGACACCGTACTTGCCGATGGTGAAGGCCATCGCGCCGAACGCACCGACCGGAGCCGCCAGCATGATGTAGTGCAGGATCTTGAAGACCACGGCGCTGAGCCGGGTCACCCCGTCCACGATCGGTTCACCGATCGGTCCCACTGCCTTGAGGGCGATGCCGAACAGCACCGCGAAGAAGATGACCTGGAGGATGTTGCCCTCGGCGAAGGCGCCGACAGCGCTGGTGGGCACCAGGTCGGTGAGAAAGTGCCACCAGCTCTGGCCTTTCCCGTCCTTGACGTACCGGGCGGCGTCGCCGGTGAGGTGGAGGTCGCCGGGGTGGGCGTGGACCCCGGCGCCGGGCTGGAAGAGGTTGACGGCGATGAGGCCGACCAGGAGGGCGACGAGGGTGCCCGCCTGGAAGTAGGCGAGGGACTTCAGCCCCACGCGGCCGACCCTGCCGAGGCTGTCGACGCCGCCGATGCCCGCGACGATGGTCAGGAAGACGATCGGCGTGATGAGCATCTTGATGGCGGCCACGAAGGTGGTGCCGACCGGTTCCAGGGCGACTCCCACCGACGGCCACAACCAGCCGGTCATGATGCCGGTGGCGATCGCGGTCAGGACCCAGAAGTACAGCTGCCGGTACCAGGGCCTGGCAGCGGGTTCAGTCTGCGGTGGGAGGGAGGACGCGGGTGCTGCCATGGCGTTACTCCTCTTTGAGAAATGGGCGCAGCCGAAGCGCAGGGCGGTCCCGCGGGCGGGGCCGGTGGGAGGGCGCGGCTCGGGAGCGGACGGAAAGGGCCGTCCAGCGAGAAGGTGAAAAGGGGAGCGGGCCGGGGCGGCGTCGTCCACGCCGCCCCGGCCAGGGGAAGGCGATCAGCTCAGAGGAGTTCGAGGAGCTTGTCGGTGAACTCCGCCGTGGTGGCGGTGCCACCCAGGTCGGGCGTGCGGACGTCCGTCTTGGCCAGGACCGCCGCGATGGCGTCGGTGACCTCCTTGCCGGCCTCGGGGTGGCCGAGGTGGTCGAGCATCATGGCTGCCGACCAGATCGCACCCAGCGGGTTGGCGATGCCCTGGCCGGCGATGTCGGGCGCGGAGCCGTGTACCGGCTCGAACATCGAAGGGAACTCGCGCTCCGGGTTGAGGTTGGCGGCCGGTGCGATGCCGATCGATCCGGCCACCGCGGCAGCCAGATCGCTGAGAATGTCGCCGAAGAGGTTGGACGCGACGACCACGTCGAAGCGGGCCGGGTCGAGGACGAACTTGGCCGCCAGCGCGTCGATGTGCTCCTGGTCCCAGCCCACCTGCGGGTGAGCGGCGGCGCGCTCGGCGACCAGCTCGTCCCAGAACGGCATGGTGTGCACGATGCCGTTCGACTTGGTGGCCGAGGTGACCTTCCCGCCGCGCTGTGCGGCCAGGTCGAAGGCGTAGTCCAGGACGCGGGTCACTCCGGCACGGGTGAACACGGCCTCCTGTACGGCCATCTCCTCCGGGAAGCCCCGGTTGAGGCGTCCGCCGATCTCGCTGTACTCGCCCTCGACGTTCTCACGGACCACGACGAAGTCGACCTCTCCCGCCACCGCGTCGCGCACCGGGCTGTCGATGCCCTCGAAGACACGGATCGGCCGCAGGTTGACGTACTGGCGGAAGCCGCGGCGGATCGGGATCAGCAGCCCCCACAGTGAGACGTGGTCGGGCACGCCCGGGTAGCCGACCGCGCCGAGCAGGATGGCGTCCTTGTCACGCAGCTGGTCGAGGCCGTCTTCGGGCATCATCGTGCCCTCGCGCAGGTACCGCTCGCAGGACCAGTCGTCGTAGGCGATGTAGTGGAAGCCGAAGCCGTGGCGGCTGCCGACGGCGTCGAGGGCCTGCTGAGCGGGGGGCAGTACCTCGGCGCCGATGCCGTCACCGGGTATCAGGGCAATGCGGTGGTTCGTCATGCATCGATTCCAGCAACGGGCCCGCCACGGCGTCCAAGACGCAGTCCTGATCTGCCTTATAAGCAGTACTTATCAGCTGTCGTGAACGGGCAGGGCGGTCTTCAGGAACGCCTCAGCGGCCGGGGACAGTCCGGTACGGCGGCTGATCAGCCCGACGGCGAGCGTGCGCGTCGGCTCGATGTCCAGCACTCGCGCGCCGGCGCGCTCGGCCATGACCCGCCAGGACTCTGTCACGACGGCCACGCCCACCCCCGCCAGAACCAGCGGCAGGATGGCCACGCGGTGCTCGGTCTCGGCGGCGATGGTGAAGGTGATCTCGCGTTCCAGCAGTCCGTCGACGTACGCCCGCATTCCTGTCCCTCGTTGCCCGACGATGAGCCGGTGCCCTGCCAGCTCCCGGCAGTCCACCGACTCCCGGCCGGCGAACGGTCCGTCAGGTGGCGCCACCAGTACGAAACGCTGTGCGCCGACGAGGTGGGCCGACACGTCCTTGTCCGGCGGCCGCCCCGAGGCGGCCAGCAGCCCCAGCTCGACCGCACCGGTGCGCACCATGTCGACGACGTCCTGGGGGGTGAAGGCGGCCTTGATGACCACCGCCACCCCCGGCCAGCGGCCGCTGAAGGCGCGGATCATCGACGTCAGAGGCTCCACTGCCTGCGACGGCATCGCCGCCATATCGAGTCGGCCCTCGCGCAGTTCGTGGACGGCGGCGACGCTGGACCGGGCCGTCTCAAGGCTGCGTACGGCTGCGCGCGCAGGCTCGATGAGAGCCTCGCCCGCCTCGGTGAGGACCGCCCGGCGGCCGATCCGGTGGAAGAGGGCGCTGCCCAGATCACGTTCCAGTGCCTGAACCGTCTGCGACAGCGCGGGCTGCGACAGATACAGCGCAGCTGCCGCGCGGTGGAAGCCGCCCTGGTCGACGATGGCGAGGAAGTACTCAAGCTGCCGGATGTCCATCTCCGCCATCCTCCCTGTTGTGAGCGTCGGAGGGTCCGGGCCCGGCCAGGTGGTTCGTATCCTTCGGCGTGCATCGTCTGATGCACCAGCCGCTGACGCGGCCCCGTACAGCGTGGATCACGGACGCATCGTGCGTCGGCCGGGCGCTGTCCACGACGTGGTGGCCGCAGTGCTGAGATCACCCTCGCGGACGGCACGACGCGGCACGAGCCGGGGCGGCTGATCACCAGCCCGCTCGATGTGGAGGGGTACCCCGCCCGCGAGCTGGTGGGGCTGTATCACCGCAGGTGGCAGGCGAAAACCACGTATTTCTCGATCAAGGCGACGATGCTCGACGGCCGCGTCCCGCACCAGAACCGGACGGGCTCCGGCTCGGTGGCGGGCCACTCGGCCAGCAGCCGGCACGCGGGCAGTTCCGGGCCGGCAACGGTTTTGCGGATCTCGCGTCCGGCGGGGCGGACCCGCAGAGCGACGAGCTGCCCGTACATGCGCTTGAGGTCACTGCGGCCGGAGCCGGGCCGGGAGCCCTCGCGCCACTGCGCGAGTCTGGCCGGAGAACGTCGGGCACCGACGGACGGCTGCTTCACGCGCCTGGCAGCATCGGGGTACTTCGCCACCGGCGGGCGGCCGGTCCCGTTGTAGGGCGGGGTGTGCGGCACGGCGTCGCCGGGGTGGGCGGTCACCGTGCTGGAGATGCCCACCGCGTAGTGCAGCTCGCGTTCCTGGAGGCCGGGCCGGAAGGCGGCGGTGTCCCCGTATCCGCCGTCGGCCCTACAGACCTAAGACCACCTCTGCTGGCGCATCACACCAGCCTGTCGCGCACCGGAGGCTGCTTTCACGCCAATGTACGCAGGGTGAGGCAGTGACCTTCCGTGCTGCATGTGGCTCTCCTAGGCTCCTGCGCGAGGTATTACCGAGGGTAGGGGCCGAAATGGACCGTAGCGGTAGCGGATCAAGCACGCGGCGGGGCTTCCTCAGCGGGGCCGTGGGCGGTGCGCTGGCCCTCACCACCAACGCCCTCTCCTCCGCGAGCGAGGCCACCGCGGCCCCGCGCGGTACCGCCGGAAGGGCGGCGCGGGCGGCCCGCCGGGTAGCCGTCCTCGGTGGCGGGGTGGCCGGTCTGACCGCCGCGCACGAGCTGGCCGAACGCGGCTTCCACGTCACCGTCTACGAGCGCAAACCGCACGGGCTCGGCGGCAAGGCCCGCAGTATGGACGTCCCGGAAAGCGCCCGCGGCGGCCGCAAGCCGCTGCCCGGCGAACACGGCTTCCGCTTCATCCCGGGGATCTACCACAACCTTCCCGACACGCTGCGCCGTATCCCCTTCCCCGGCAACGCCAACGGCTGCCACGACAACCTGGTGGCCTCCACCGAGGTGATGCTGGCCCGCACCGGCGGCCGCGAGGATCTCCGCTTTCCCTTCGAAACCATCGGCACTGCCCCGCCGGTTCTGACCCCCGACTCGTTCACGCGGATGCTCATCGGCCTGCTGGACACCGCCGTGCACATCCCGCCGCACGAGGCCGCCTACTTCGTCAACCGGCTGCTGGTCTACCTCACCAGCTGCGACGCCCGCCGCCGGGAGACCTGGGAGCGGGTTCCGTGGTGGACGTATCTGAACGCCGCGCGGATGTCGTACGACTACCAGCGGCTGCTGGCCATCGGCATCACCCGCAACATCGTGGCGACCAAGGCGGAGATAGCCAGCACCCGGACGGTGGCGTCTGTCGTCGAGGCGTTCATCTTCAACCTGCTGGGGCGGGGTGCGGACGGCCAGCCGGACCGGGTCCTGAACCTGCCCACCAACGAGGCGTGGATCGACCCGTGGGTGACCTATCTGCGCTCTCTGGGCGTGGAGTTCAGAGTCGGCTGGTCGGTGAACGAGCTGAAGCTGGCAGGGGGCCGGATCACCGAGACAGTGGTGACGGACCCTCGGGGCGTACGGCAGCTGATCGCCGCGGACTACTTCGTCCAGGCGATGCCGGTCGAGCACGCCCGCAAGACCTGGGACGCCACCCTACGGGCCGCCGATCCCCAACTGGCGCGCTGCGACAAACTACAGACGGACTGGATGACCGGCATCCAGTTCTATCTCACCGAGCCGACACCGGTCATCCACGGCCATGTCGACCACATCGACTCACCCTGGGCGCTGACCTCCGTCGGCCAGGCCCAATACTGGAAAGCGCGGAATTTCCCGGCCGACTACGGGGACGGGACGGTCGCCGACTGCCTGTCCGTCGACATCTCCGAGTGGGACAAGCCGGGAATCCTCTACGGCAAGACGGCCAAGGAGTGCACTCGCGACGAGGTCGCCCGCGAGGTGTGGGCACAGATGAAGGCAGGGCTCAACGACACCGGCGCCGCGGTGCTGCGGGACAACACACTGCACTCGTGGTTCCTGGACCCGGCCGTGGACGGCCTGGGCACCTCCAACCCCACCAACGACGAGCAGCTGCTGATCCACCCCACCGGCACCTGGTTCAACCGGCCCACCGCCCGCACTGCGATCCCCAACCTCTTCCTCGCCGGGGACTACGTGGCCGTCGATATCGACCTGGCGACGATGGAGGGCGCCAATGAGGCGGCAAGGCGGGCCGTGAACGCGCTGCTGGACGAGACCGGGTCCCGCGCCGAGCGCTGCGCGCTCCTGCGCCCCTATCAGGCCCCGGAATTCGAACCCTTCAAGGCCGACGATGCCATTCGCCATCGCCTGGGCCTACGCAACGCGTTCGACCTGGGATAACACCGAACGAGAGTAATTCCGCCCTGCCTATCGAGACCGATCCGCATCCTGGTCCCGATCGCGAGGCCGGCGAGGGTATTCGGGCACCGGCACCACAGGCACGGCGGAACGGATCCGGGCGGTGGACGGAACGTTCACGGCGGGTCCTCGTACAGACACATACGAGGTGAAGGCACACCTCCCCGCAGGCGAACTGACCTGAGCACCCCGGCCGACGACGGCCCACAGCCAGGCGCGCGGAAGCCCGCGCGTGCGAGACGGGAGGGCCGGGCGAGTCGGGCAGCGCATCGCAGGGGCGACAGCGGACGGCCATGGAGGAGCGACGTGGTGCGAAGGATGCGCGCCGGGCAGGCGGACATCGCACCCGCGCCAGGGTGTCCGGCAGGCGCTCCCGGGCCGCCGGATCAGCTGTCGGCAGGGTCAGCTGTCGGCAGGGTCATGCAAGTGTTCGGCCAGTGTGAACAGAGCGGGCAACGCTGCCCGCACCGCTTCACGATCCTGCGGCCCCAGGGCGCCCGGAGCCGACGTGAAACGCCGCTCCTGAGCCCGCGCCCAGGCGTCCAGCTGTGCCACTCCGGCCGTGGACATGTGAATCACCGAAGCCCGGCCGTCCTCGGGATCGGGCTCGCGGACCACCACTCCAGGAGCCGGACGGCGGCCTGCGCGCCCTGCCCCGATACGGAAGACCGGCAGCACCAGCCGCATCAGAACATCCCAGTGCCCCGTTGACGTGTATCCGGGTCACGCCCCCACGGGAGCGTCGCCGAGAGGGAAACCGCGCGCATGGCCGGGTGTCAGCCGGGACAGGGGAGTCAACGGCGGACGTCGCGCAGATGAGTCGCGATGTCCACCGGACATGACGACGGCCGGCCGGACAGGAGGCTCGCCGGGGCGAGTCCGGACGGTCGGGCCCGGTGGCCGTGTTCCCGGGCGCGGTGCGGCGGTGTGCCCGGTCCGCCAGGTAAGCGCCCTCCCGCCGTCCGGCACCGTCAGGCCGGGATCCGGAAGGTGTCCGAGCCGCCCAGTTCGGGGGCCAGCCAGCCGGGCGCCGCGGTGCGGAAGGCGGCCGGCGGCAGTGCGCCGGAGCCCTCCGGTACGAGGCCCAGGAGCGGGGCGCCCGCGGCGTCGGGCAGTTCGGCGAGATTGCAGCGGGCGGCGAGACCGGGTGCGGCGGGCCAGCTGCCGATGACGATGCCGGGGCAGTCGAGTCCGTACGAGCGCAGGGCCAGGGCGGTCAGCGTCGTCGCGTTGAGGGTGCCGAGGCCGGGCTCGACGACCACCAGGACCGGGGCGCCGGCCAGCCGGGCGGCGTCGGCGAGGGTGTTGCCGTGCGCGTCGAAGCGTACGAGGAGCCCGCCCGCGCCCTCGACCAGCACCAGGTCGTGCGCGGCGGCCAGCTTGGCCGCGGTCTCGGCGATCTCCACGGGGCCGACCGGCGGCAGCCCGGCCCGCCGCGCCGCCGTCGCGGGTGCCAACGGCTCGGGATAGCGGGCCAGTTCCACCGTGGTGACCGGGCCGGCCAGCCGCTCGACCTCCGCCGTGTCGCCCGTCTCGTGGGCGGTGACGCCGGTCTGCGCCGGTTTGAGTACGGCGACCGAGCGGCCCCGGACCAGCGTCGCCGCGGCGATCGCGGCCGTGGTGACGGTCTTGCCGATCTCCGTGCCCGTGCCCGTCACGAACAGCACCGACATGGCGTTCCTCCGACTGTGGGTTGGATGACTTGCGGGTTGGATGGCTTGGGGGATGAGTGGCCAGGGGTGGGCGGCCATGGGGAGCGGGGGTGCGGCGGCGCCCCGGCCGGGGCTGTGCGGCGGAGGCGGGTCAAGTCGCCTCCACCGCACGGGAGTTCAGCCCGCACGGGCGGCGGCGCACACCGCGGCGCAGATGCGCGCCACGTCCTCGTCGCCGGTGATGTACGGCGGCATCGTATAGAGGAGATCCCGGAACGGGCGCAGCCATACGCCCTCCCGGACCGCCGCCCGGGTCGCGGCCGCCAGGTCCACCTCGTGGTCGAGCTGGACGACGCCGATCGCACCGAGGACGCGTACCTCGCGCACCCCGGGAAGGCGCTCCGCCGCCGCGAGGCCGTCGCGCAGCCCGGTCTCGATCCGCGCGACCTCGCGGGCCCAGTCCTGGGACAGCAGCAGGTCGAGGGCGGCGCCGGCGACGGCGGTGGCGAGCGGATTGCCCATGAAGGTGGGGCCGTGCGCCAGCACCGGCAGCGCGCCGCGCGAGATGCCGTCCGCGACGGCCGTCGTGCACAGCGTCGCCGCCAGCGTCAGGTACCCGCCGGTCAGCGCCTTGCCCACGCACATCACATCCGGTGCGACACCGGCGTGTTCGGCCGCGAAGAGGGTGCCCGTACGGCCGAAGCCGGTCGCGATCTCGTCGAAGACGAGCAGCACACCGTGCGCGTCGCACGCCTCCCGCAGCACCCGCAGATACGCGGGGGAGTGGAAGCGCATACCGCCCGCGCCCTGCACCACGGGCTCCACGATCACCGCCGCCAGCTCCTCGGCGTGGCGGGCGATCAGCTCGCGCAGCTGCGCCGCGTACGCCGCGTCGGGTGCGGCGTCGAAGCCGGGCGGCGGCGCGTCCGCGAAGATCTGCCGGGGCAGCACGCCCTGCCACAGCTCGTGCATCCCGCCGTCCGGATCGCAGACGGACATCGGCTGCCAGGTGTCGCCGTGATAGCCGCCGCGCCACGTCAGCAGCCGTTGTTTGCGGGGCTTTCCGGCCGAGCGCCAGTACTGGAGGCACATCTTGACGGCGACCTCGACGGAGACCGAACCGGAGTCGGCGAGGAAGACGTGCCGCAGCGGCTGCGGGGTGATGTCGACCAGCCGTTTCGCGAGCCGTACGGCGGGCTCGTGGGTGAGCCCGCCGAACATCACATGGCTCATCCGGTCCAGCTGCCCGCGCACGGCGTCGTCGAGCACCGGGTGGCGGTAGCCGTGCACCGCCGACCACCACGACGACATCCCGTCCACCAGCTCGGTCCGGCCCTCGACCGGTTCGGCCAGCCGCAGCCGGACGCCGGACGCCGACTCGACCAGCAGCGGCTCGGTGCGGCCGGGCATCGGTCCGTACGGATGCCAGACGTGCTCCCGGTCGAGGGTGAGCAGTTCCCCGGGGGTGAGCGGCTCAGGCATTGGGCGGAAGGTCGGTGCCGGCGCCGCGACGGCGGACCGCGACCAGACCCTGCCGGGTCGCCTCGTCCGGGGCGGGGGCGGGTGCGGGGGGTGTGCCGGTGGCCTCGGTGGCCGGGGCCGCAGCGGCACCCGTGCGGTGCGGGGGGAGTGTGGTGGTGTCCGTGCCCTCGACCTCGAAACCGGCGTCCGCGATCATCGCCAGGTCGTCCTTGCCGGCCTGGCCCTCGCTGGTCAGATAGTCGCCGAGGAAAAGGGAGTTGACCAGGTGCAGAGCGAGCGGCTGCATGCTGCGCAGATGGACCTCGCGGCCGCCGGCCAGCCGGACCTCGACGTCCGGGCAGACGAACCGGACCATCGCCAGGATGCGCAGCGCGCGCTGCGGGGTGAGGTTCCACTCCTCCGCGAGCGGAGTGCCCTCGAACGGGATGAGGAAGTTGACCGGGACGGAATCGGGGTCCAGCTCGCGCAGCGCGTAGACGACATCGACCAGATCCGCGTCGCTCTCGCCCATCCCGGCGATCAGCCCGGAGCAGGCCGACAGGCCGGCGGCCTGGGCCTGCTGGACGGTGGCGACCCGGTCGGCGAAGTCATGGGTGGTGCAGATGTCGCCGTACGTGGCTTCCGAGGTGTTGAGGTTGTGGTTGTAGGCATCGGCGCCCGCCGCGTGCAGCCGGCCGGCCTGGCCGTCGGTGAGCAGTCCGAGGCAGGCGCACACCTCGACGCCCTCGTTCTGCTCCTTGATGGCGGAAATGGTCTCCGAGACGCGCTCCACGTCCCTGTCGGTGGGACCGCGGCCACTGGCGACCAGGCAGACGCGCTTGGCGCCGCCGGCCACCCCGGCGGCGGCCGCCTTGGCGGCGTCATCGGGCTTGAGCCAGGTGTACTTGAGGATCTCCGCCTTCGAGCCCAGCCGCTGGGAGCAGTACGAGCAGTCCTCGGGGCACAGGCCCGACTTGAGGTTGACGAGGTAGTTGAGCTTGACCCGCCGCCCGAACCACCGGCGGCGTACCTTTCCGGCCGCGGCCACGACATCGAGCAGTTCGTCATCGGACGTCGCCAGCACGGCGAGCGCCTCGTCACGGGACGGCACCTCGCGCCGTAGTCCCTTGTCCACCAGTGTGTTCAGCAGGTCCATGGTGCTGATCCTGACGTACGCCACCGTCATCGGCCAAGGAGGATTCCTACAACGAGGTGCACGAGGGGTGTGGGTATCGCCACAGTGTGGGCGGGCTGAACGACCGCTAACGTCTATCGACAGCCCACAATCGAGAAGGATGCCGATGCCGCAGGACCACGCCTCGTCGCCGCCCCGCGGCGCCTCGCCCGCGACGCTCGCCGGCCCGCCCGCCGCGGCCTTCGACTGGATCGACGAGGCGTGTGCCGAGCGGCACCGCGCCGGGCTGGTCCGCACCCTGCGGCCGCGGCCGGCCGACTCCCCGCTGCTCGATCTGGCGAGCAACGACTACCTGGGGCTCGCCCGGCACCCCGAGGTGACACGCGGCGCCGCACGGGCCGCCCACCGCTGGGGCGCGGGCGCGACGGGATCCCGGCTGGTCACCGGCAGCACCGAACTGCACGCCCGGCTGGAGAGCGAACTCGCCGCCTTCTGCGGCTTCGAGGCGGCCCTGGTGCTCTCCTCCGGCTACGCCGCCAACCTCGCCGCCGTCACCGCGCTCACCGCCCACGGCACCCTGGTCGTCTCGGACGCGGGCAACCACGCCTCCCTCATCGACGGCTGCCGGCTCTCCCGCGCCCGTACCGCAGTCGTCCCGCACGCCGCTCCGACGGCCGTCCGCACCGCGCTGACCGGCCAGGACGGCCGGGCGCTGATGGTCACCGACGCGGTGTTCTCGGTCGACGGCGACGCCGCGCCGCTGCCTGCCCTCGCGGAGGTCTGCCGGGCCCACGGCGCCGGCCTCCTGGTCGACGACGCACACGGCCTGGGAGTCCTGGGGGACGGCGGACGCGGCGCGCTCGCCGCCGCCGGGCTGGCCGGCCGCGACGATGTGGTGGCCACGGTGACGCTCTCCAAGTCGCTCGGCAGCCAGGGCGGGGCGGTGCTGGGCCCGGCCCGGGTCATCGAGCATCTGGTCAACACGGCCCGGACGTTCATCTTCGACACCGGGCTCGCACCGGCCGCGGCCGGCGGCGCCCTCGCGGCGCTGCGGCTGCTGGGCCGCGAACCGCGGCGCGCCGCACGGGCGCGGGAGGTCGGCGCGGAACTGCACCGCAGGCTCGCGGCGGCGGGCCTCGCGGCGGTCCGGCCGGACGCCGCGGTGGTCTCCGTACGGGCCCCGTCGCCCGGACAGGCGCTCCGCTGGGCGGCGGACTGCCGGCGGGCCGGGCTCGCGGTCGGCTGCTTCCGCCCGCCGTCGGTGCCCGACGGGATCTCCCGGCTGCGGCTCACCGCCCGCGCGGATCTGACGCCGGCCCAGCTCGACACCGCGGTCGACGTGATCGTGGCGACCGCGCCGACGCCCTGAGCGAGATCCGTACGAGCCGCGGGGCGCCGGCGCCGGGGCGTCAGCCGGCGGCCGGGCCCGGGGCACCGGCCGCCATCGCGTGGTAACAGGCGATCAGCGTGCGCGCCTGGACGTTGATGTAGTGCTCGTGCCGTACCAGCGCGCTCAGCTGACCCGGGGTGACCCAGACATAGCCGGGCGGCGGATCCAGCGGTGCCTCCTCCTCGGTCGCCTCGACGATCAGATAGCGGCTCTCCGCGTTGATGAAACGGCCGCCCTCCTCGGAGTGCAGGGCCTCGTAGCGGATCCGGGAGCGGTCGGCGCGCAGCACCAGGTCCAGGAACGGCGGGCGCTGCCCGGCCGGCAGATGGGCGTAGTTGCCGGGCGTGTACTGCACGGTGGGCCCGAGCTCGACGGGCTTGACGAAACCGGCCTCCACCCGGGCGTGCATCAGGAGGTGCGCGACCCCGCCGATGGTCCGGGTCAAGAACGCGGTGACTCCGGTGCCGACCGGTTCGAAGAGCGGCTGCGTCCAGCTGGTCACCTCGCGGTTCCCGGCCTGCACCGACACCGCCACGACCCGGAAGTAGCGGCCCTCGTCGTGATCGATGGACATCCGGCCACGGGTCCAGCCCGGTACCCGGGCGAGCGGGACGCACTCGGCCCGCACCCGCTGCCGGGCCCGCTCACCGGTGAACCACGACAGCAGCCGCGTATCGGAGTGCAGCGCCCCCGCCTCGTCGTGGTCGAGGGGCGCGCAGGCCAGGACCGTGCGGGAGTCCATGTTGACGACGTTGTCCCGCAGCAGCAGCTCGCCGATCTGGCCGAGCGTCAGCCAGCAGAAGTCGTCGTCCAGCGGAACGTCCTCCCGGGTTTCGACGATCATGTTGCGGTTGCTCTTGCGGAAGAACCACGAACCGTGTTCCGACTGGAGCGCATCGGCCAGCACCCGCTCCGGGTCCGGCCGGACGAAATGGTCCAGGTACTTCACATCCGCGCCCTGGTGGGCCTTGGTGTAATTGCTGCGCGTCGCCTGGACGGTGGGGGACAGCTGCAACAGATTCCGGTTGCCCGGCTCCATCTTGGCCTGCATCAGGAAATGCAGCACCCCGTCGAACTCCTTGGCGAGGATGCCGAGGATGCCCACCTCGGGCTGTCTGATGACGGGCTGCTGCCACGCGGTGACCGGGCCGTCCGCCGCCGTCTCGACGCGGAGCCCCTCGACCGTGAAGAAGCGCCCGCTGTGGTGCCCCAGATTCCCCGTCTCCCGCTCGAACGACCAGCCCCGCAGCTCGGCGAACGGGATGCGGTCCACCCGGAAGGCATGCGCCGCGCCCCGCGCCGCGAGCCAGGCGGCGAAGTCCTCGGTGCGCAGCATCGCCCCCTGCCGGGCCCTGGCCGACCGGGACATCCGTACGGGAGTCGCGGTGTCCGCGCGCTCCGACAGCTTCATATCGACCCCTCAGCGGACTCGGTCGCGGACCTGGACGAGCTGTTCGAGGTCGGCGGCGACGCGGGACGGTGCGGGCATCTCACCCATGGCCCGCCGCAGTTCCCCGGCCGCCTTGCGGTGACCCGGCTCCGCCACCACCGACTCCAGCGCCGCCCGCAGCCGCACCGGATCGTCCTGGTGCGCGGCGCCGTCGAGAGTGACGGCGGCTCCGGCGGCGGCCAGCTGCTCGCCGTGCGCGAACTGGTCCGCCAGCTGTGGCAGGACGAGCTGCGGCAGGCCGAAGGACGTCGCGGTCATGCCCGTGCCGGTACCGCCGTGGTGCACCACCGCGTCGCAGTCGGCGAAGAGCAGATGCAGCGGCACCGGATCGACCATCCGCACCCCGTCCGGCACCGGACCCACCGCCGCCCGGTGCGCCTCGGGAACGGTCGCGACCGCCTCCACGTCGGGCAGCCCCTCGAACGCCGTCAGGATGCGCCGCAGCAGCGGCACCCCGTTCAGCTCCAGCGTCAGCGACCCCAGCGAGACGGCGACCCGCCGCACCGGTGACCCCGCCGGCCGCCGCTCGCGCAGCCACCCGGGCAGCTCACCGCTGCCGTTGAAGGGCACGTACCGGATCGGCCGGCCCGGTGCGAGCTCCGGCAGTTGGAGGCCGGGCGGGCACGGGTCGAGGACGACCGTGGGACCGGGCAGCTCCGCGAGCCCCAGCTCCGCGCAGTGCCGCCGCAGCGCCCGCCGGGCACCGGTGAGGAACGGCCCGGACAGCGGATCGACCCCGTAGCGCTGATGCACGACCGGGATGCCCAGCGCCCCGCCCACGGCGAGGACGTTGCACTCCAGCGCATCGGAGACGATCACATCGGGGCGGAACTCGCGGGCGAAGGCGACGTACTCGGGCAGCACGCGCTCGCTGTGGGCCAGCCAGTTGGGGGGGAACTCGCTCAGCTGCTCCGCGGTCCAGCGGCCGATCACCTCCAGCGGCCGCTTGCCCGGCGGCAGCAGCCGGCGCAGCTCCTCGTCGGCGCGGAACCAGTCGCCGAGGGAGACGGCGTTCAGCCCGGCCTGCCGGGCCACGCCCAGCACATCCGGCTGCCCGGCCACCAGCAGTTCGTGGCCGGCGGCGCGCAGCGCCCACGCCAGCGGGACCAGCGGCATGAAATGGGTGGCGGCGGGGCTCGGGATCATCAGGACGCGCATGGGGTCTCCAGGTCGTGAGCGGGCGGACTCTGGTGCTTGCCGGCCGTCCACCAGCCGGGGTTGTCGCGGTACCAGGCGACGGTCTCCGCCAGACCCTGTTCGAAGGGCACCCACGGGGCGTACCCCAGCTCCTCGCGGATCTTGCTCTCGTCGAGGGAGTAGCGCCGGTCGTGGCACTTGCGGTCGGCGACGTACCGGATCATGGAGTCGTCCGCACCGCACAGCTCCAGCAGCCGCCGCGTCAGGTCGGCGTTGGTGCGCTCGTTGCCGCCGCCGATGTGGTAGACCTCCCCGGCCCGGCCGCCCGTCAGCACCAGCTGGATGCCACGGCAGTGGTCGTCCACGTGCAGCCACTCGCGGACGTTGAGCCCGTCGCCGTAGAGCGGCACCGGCCGGCCCTCCAGCAGCTGGGTGACGAAGAGCGGGATGACCTTCTCGGGGTGCTGGTACGGCCCGTAGTTGTTGGAGCAGCGGGTGATCGACAGGTCCAGGCCGTGGGTCTTGACGTAGGACCGGGCCACCAGGTCGGCGGCGGCCTTGGACGCGGCATAGGGGGAGTTGGGCTCCAGCGGCGACCGCTCGGTCCACGAGCCCTCGGCGATGGAGCCGTACACCTCGTCGGTGGAGACGTGCACGACGCGCGCGACGCCGCTGCGCAGACAGGCTTCGAGGAGGGTCTGGGTGCCGAAGACATTCGTCGTGACGAAGTCGGCGGCGGCCTCGATGGAGCGGTCGACGTGCGATTCGGCGGCGAAGTGCACCACCGCGTCATGGCCGGGCAGCAGATCGAGGAGGAGCGGCAGATCGGTGACATCGCCGTGGACGAACGTCAGCCGGGGGTGCTGGCCGGGGAGGTTGGCGCGGTTGCCCGCGTAGGTGAGCTTGTCCAGGACGGTGACCTGGGCGTCCTCGTAGCCGGGATAGCCGCCGGCCAGCAGCGTGCGGACGTAGTGCGAGCCGATGAAGCCGGCGGCACCGGTGGCCAGCACCCTCATGCCGCCACCTCGATCCGGGCGTGGTCGCCGACGACCAGGCAGTGGTGGTCCGCGCCCTCGGCCCGCGCGTCCACGGTCGCCGCGCGGCCGATCAACGAGCCGCGCAGGCCCCGGACCTGGGTCACGGTCGCGCCGTCCAGGGTGATCGAGTACTCGATCCGGGTGTCCCGCAGCACACAGTCGCGCCCGATCGCGGTGTGCGGACCGATATGGCAGTTCTCCACCACGCTGCCCGCACCGACGATCACCGGCCCTTCGATCCGGGAGCCGGTGACCCGGGCCCCGGCCCCGATGATCACCGGCCCGCGCAGCTCGCTCGCCGCGTCCACCTCGCCCGCCACACCGGACACGATGCCGTCCAGCAGCTTGCGGTTGCACTCCAGCACATCCGCCACGCTGCCGGTGTCCTTCCAGTACCCGCCGTACTCGCCCGCCCGTACCACCGCGCCGGACGACACCAGCCACTGCACGGCGTCGGTGATCTCCAGCTCGCCCCGGGCGCTGGGCCCGATGGCGGCCACGGCCTCGTGAATGGCCGGGGTGAAGAAGTACACGCCGATCAGCGCGAGATCGCTGCGCGGCCGCGCGGGCTTCTCCACCAGGCGCAGCACCTCGCCGTCCGGGCCGAGTTCGGCCACTCCGTACGCGCTGGGATCCGCCACCTTGCGCACGAGGAGCTGGGCGGCGGGGCGGTGCGCGGTGAACTGCTCGGCGGACTCCCTGATGCCTTCGGGCAGCATGTTGTCGCCGAGATACATGACGAAGTCGTCATCGGCGAGGAAGTCCCGCGCTATGGCGACCGTGTGCGCGAGACCGCGGGGCGCGTCCTGTTCGATGAACGTCAGGCGCAGCCCCAGCCGGGAACCGTCCCCGAGCGCCGCGGCGATCTGCGGACCCCGGTCCCCGACGATCACCCCGACCTCGGTGACTCCCAGCTCCCGGATGTTCTCCAGCACATATTCCAGCACCGGCTTATTGGCAATGGGAATGAGCTGTTTGGGCATGGAATGGCTGAACGGCCGCAGACGGGTCCCCGACCCGCCCGCCAACACCAGGGCCTTCATGACAGTTCCTCTTCTCGCCTCGCGGACGGGCATCGCAGGTCACCGCTCGCGCAGCCGTGCATAGTGCGCGAGACACTCGTCGTACGTCGGCAGCAGCCCCGCGGCGATTGCCTCGGCCGCATTCGGCGCGGCCGCGTCCTTGTCGGACATCACCGGGTCGCAGGTGAGATTCCAGGGAATTCCCAGCTGTGGATCCAGCGCATTGACGTCGATCATTGTGCCGGGCACATACTCCGTGGAGCAGAGGTAATTCATGCACACGTCGTCGGTCAGCGCGAGAAACGCATGACCGAGTCCGTCGGCCATGTACACGGAGACCCCCGACTCCTCGTCCTGGTGCGTGATCTCGAACTCCCCGAACGTGGGGGAGCCGACCCGCAGATCCACCGCCACGTCGAGCACCGCGCCCCGGACGCACGTCACGAGCTTCGCCTGCCCCGGCGGCAGGCTCGTCGCATGGATACCGCGCAGCGTCCCGCGCCGCGACACCGAATAGTTGGCCTGCGCGATCCGGAAGGGATAGCCGATGGCCTCGGTCAGCGCGGCCGACCGGAACGCCTCGTAGAAGGAGCCCCGCCGGTCGGGAATCCTCCGCGGGGTGATGCGGAACGCGTTCGGGATTTTCAGCTCGGACACGTCGAATTGCTGCTCGGGACGCAACGGATACTCCTGTCACCTGTCCGCGTAGACCGCTTGACGGGCCATGTCGTCGATCAGTCCGACCAGCCGCACGGAGGCGTCCAGTTCGGACCCGGTTCCCGCATCACGGGCCACCGCGCCCACGAAATCCTCGACGATGCGGGCGAATTGGTCGTCGGCCGGCAGCACAATTTCCTCACGGTGGTCCTGACGCTCCACCCGGACGACGGGCTGCCACGAAGCGGGCGGCGTGAAAACGCGGTCCACGCTCAGCCGGCCGGTACTGCCCAGAATCTCGTAGTCGGTGCGGTACGAATGCTCCATGCCGAACGTGAGCTGCGCCGGAATTCCCGACGGGGTGGTCAGCAGCACGCTGCCCGACAGCACGGCGCCCTGCCGGCGGCGCAGCGTCGCGCCCACCACCGTCAGCTCCGGCCCCAGGAAGTACAGGGCCGCCCGGAGCGGATAGACCGCGACGTCGAGGAGCGCGCCGCCGCCCACCTCGGGCCGGTAGCGGATGTCGCCCTCCGGCTTCGGCGGGATGGTGAACGCGCTCCGGAAACCGCGCAGTTCACCGATCGCACCGTCGGCGACCAGATCGGCGACCCGGGCGTGCTGCGAGTGGTGCAGGAACATGGCGTTCTCCCGCAGCACCAGACCGCGCTCGCGCGCGAGGCGGACGAGGGCCTCGCTCTCGGCGCGGGAGGCCGACAGGGGCTTCTCGGCGAAGACGTGCTTGCCCGCCTCCAGGGCGCGGGTGACCCACGGAGCGAGCAGCATCGCGGGCAGCGGTACGTACACCGCGTCGATGTCGGGGCGGGCGAGCAGCGCGTCGTAGCCGTGCACGGCCGCGCAGCCGAACCGGTCCGCGAAGCGCTGCGCCTTCTGCGGGGTGCGGCTCGCGATGGCGACCGGCGTCGCGTCCGGGTTCGCGCAGAGCGCCGGGAGCGTGCGGCGCCAGGCGATGTCGGCGCAGCCGAGCACGCCGAAGCGCACCGGGGCCCGGGAATCCGGCGACGTCATGGGGCAGTCCTCCGTACTTCGTCGGGCAGGTCCTCTGCGATGACCCGCTCGATGTTGCGCTCGGCGAGCGCGGTGATCGTCACGAACGGGTTGACACCGACGGACCCGGGGACCAGTGAGCCGTCGGTGACGTACAGATTGCGGTATCCGGACACCCGGCCGTAGAGGTCGGTGGCCTCGCCGAGCACACAGCCGCCGAGCGGGTGGTAGCAGAAGTCGTCGGCGAAGTTGCGGGTGTCGCCGAACAGGTCGTAGCGGTAGATCGTCCCGTTGGCCCGGTTGATCCGGTCGAAGAGCGAACGGGCGGCTTCCACGGCCGGGGTGTTCTGGTCCCGGGTCCAGTCGAGCCCGAGCCGGCCGGTGGCCTTGTCGTAGGTGAAGCTGCCGCGCTCGGGATTCCTGGCGATCGCCAGATAGAGGCTGACCCAGGTCTCCAGCCCCGCCGGCATGGGGGCGATCTCCGCGTACACGGGGTGGGTGGGGTTGGCCCGGTCGTCGATGGCGAGCGTGGGGATGGACGACTGTCTGCTGCCGGTGGGATCCCAGAGATGGTTGGCGCGGGCGGTCATGATGTTGCCGTTGGTGCCCCAGCCGGTGCCGAGGCGGGTGCTCAGATCGGGCAGGGCGCCGGTCTCCCGGGCCCGCAGCAGGAGTTCGGTGGTGCCGAGGCTGCCCGCGCCGAGGAAGAGCGCGCGGCAGCCGATCTCCGTGCGCTCCAGCACGGTGCCGAACGGGTCGCTCCGCTCGACCGACAGGACGTAGCCGCCGTCGCTCTCCCGGCGGATGGACGTGACCCGCGAAAGCGTCTCGATGGTGACCTTGCCGGTGCCCAGGGCCGCTGCCAGATACGTCTTGTCCAGGCTGTTCTTGCCGCCGTTGTTGCCGTAGATGACCTCCGAGTCCAGCGCGGACTTCGGCGCGGTCCCGGCCGCTTCGCGCTGCATATGGCCGAAGTCGTAGACATTCGGCACGAACGAGGTGCCGATACCGGCCCGTTCGGCGGCGGTCCGGGACACCCGGGCGAACTGGTAGTAGTCCGTGCTTTCGAAGAAATCGGCGGGAATGCTGTTGACCTTCAGCATCGCATTGGCCCGCGGGAAATAGCGGTCGTACATCTGCCCGGCATCGACGTGCGGCAGCACTTCCTCGAAATACGAACGCAGCGGGGTCACCGCCATACCGCCGTTCACCAGCGAACCGCCGCCCACGCCCCGCCCGACGTAGACCGACATCTCACGGAACCGGACCTTGTCCAGCACGCCCGCGTACGACTCGATGTCGCGGTTCACCACGTCCAGCCAGAGGAAGCTGCCCAGGGGTGCCTCGGTCCGCGTCCGGAACCATGTGGAGCGGCGGTCCGGGGTGGTCATCTTGGAGAAGACCTTGCCGTCCGGGCCCGCCTGGTTCCAGAGCTGGCCCATCTCCAGCATCAGCGTGGTCACCCCGGCCTCGGCCAGCCGGAGCGCCGAGACGGCCGCGCCGTACCCGGTGCCGACGACGATCGCGGGCACGAAGGAGCGGCTGCCGTCGTGCGACGCCCGGCCCCGCACCGCCGCGTGCGCCGCGGTGACCGTGGTGGCCCCGGCGGCCGCGGCCGCGCTCAGCGTCGCCATACCGAGGAAACGCCGCCGGGAAAGTGTCGAATGCGCTGACACGCTGAATTGCACCAAGCCTTTCGGTCGGGCAGGGAAGAAGAACGAGGCGATGCGGACACGGAAAAGGTTTTCGCTGCACGCTATACAGCGGAACGCTAGGAAATTCCCCATACCGTGTCCGGGCGCCCGGCCGAATGCGCGGCCCCGGCCGCCGGATCCGTATGCGCCGCGTACAGGCGCGCATATGTTCCGCCGTTGTCCAACAGTTCGCTGTGTGTGCCCTGTTCGGCGATCCCCCCGGATTCCATGACCACGATGACATCGGCGTCGCGGATGGTGGACAGCCGGTGCGCGATGATGAAACTCGTCCGGCCCGCGCGCAGCGAGCCCAGCGCACGCTGGATGAGCACCTCGGTACGGGTGTCGACCGCGCTCGTCGCCTCGTCCAGCACCAGGATCGCGGGATCGGCGAGGAACGCCCGTGCCACGGTGATCAGTTGCCGCTCGCCGGCGCTGGCGTTCGAGCCCTCGTCGTCCAGCACGGTGTCGTATCCGTCCGGCAGTGTGCGCACGAACCGGTCCACACAGGTGGCGCGCGCCGCGGCCACGATCTCCTCGCGGGTGGCGCCGGGGCGGCCGTACGCGATGTTCTCGGCGATGGTGCCGCCGAACAGCCAGGCGTCCTGGAGCACCAGCCCGAACTGCGCGCGCACCTCCTCGCGCGTCATCAGCGCGGTGTCCGTGCCGTCCAGCAGGATGCGGCCGCCACTCGGCTCGTAGAACCGCATGAGGAGGTTGCCCACCGTGGTCTTGCCCGCCCCGGTCGGTCCGACGATCGCCACCGTGCGGCCGGGCGCGACGGTCAGCGACAGGTCCTCGATCAAGGGCGTGCCGGGGGAGTAGCGGAACGACACCCGCGCGAACTCCACCTGGCCGCGCACCCGCCCCGGCCGCACCGGAGTCCGCGGGTCCGGCCGCTGCTCGTCCGCGTCGAGCAGCGCGAAGACCCGCTCGGCGGACGCCACTCCGGATTGCAGCCGGCCCGCGATGCTCGCCACCTCGACGATCGGCTGGCTGAACTGCCGGGAGTAGAGGATGAACGCCTGGACGTCCCCGAGGGACAGTGCGCCGCTCAGGACCCGCAGCGCGCCGACGACCGCCACGGCGATATAGCCGAGCGCGGCCACGAACGTCATCGCCGGCTCGATGGCGCCGGACGCGAACTGCGCCTTGACACCGGCCGCGAACACGGCGTCGTTGTGCTCGTCGAAGCCGCGCTCGGCCAGTTCGCGCCGGCCGAACCCCTTCACCAGCGCGTGCCCGCCGTACATCTCCTCCACATGCGCGCTGAGCGACCCGGTGGCGCCCCACTGTTCGGCGTACCGCGGCTGGGCCCGCCGGGCGATCCACGCGGCCAGCAGCGCCGACACCGGCACGCTCGCGAGCATGACGAGCGCCAGCAACGGCGAGATCACCACCATCAGGACCAGCATGCTCAGGATGGAGAACACCAGGATGATCAGCTGGCCGAGCGTCTGCTGGAGGATCTGCTGGAGATTGTCGACGTCATTGGTCACCCGGCTCAGCAGCTCGCCCGCGGGATGCCGGTCGAAGTAACTCAGCGGCAGCCGCGCGAGTTTCGCCTCGACCCGCTCGCGCAGCTCGAAGATGACGCGCTGGACGACGGTCGCGGCCAGCCGGCCCTGGAGCAGGGTGCAGAGCGATGCGGCGAGATACAGCGCGAGGGTGATCAGCAGCAGCCGGCCGACCCCGCCGAAGTCGATGCCCCGGCCGGGCACCACATCGACCGTCGAGAACACCCGGGCGAGCGTGTCGTGGCCCTCGGCGTGCAGCCGGGCCAGCGCCTCCTGCCGGGTCGTACCGGCGGGCAGCTGCCGGCCGGCGACCCCGGCGAAGATCAGGTCCGTGGCCTGGCCCAGGAGCTTCGGGCCGAGGGCGCTGAGCGCGATACCCGCGATCCCGAGCATGAGCAGCACGGCGACCCGCGGCCGGTGGGGCCGCAGCAGGCCCAGCAGCCGGCGGCCCGTACCGGGGCCGGTGTCCGGGCCGGTGGCCCGCGGGCGGTTACGGCTGCTCGGCCAGCGCATCGGCGGCCTCCTCGGCGCTGAACCGGTGGACCGGGGACGGCCCCGCGGGCCGCGCCGGCGGGGAGAGCTGGGACCGGGCGATCTCCCGGTAGGTGGGGCAGGTGCGCAGCAGCGCGTCATGGGTGCCGTGGCCCACGATCCGGCCCTCGTCCAGGACCACGATGCGGTCGGCGTGCCGGACCGTGGCGACCCGCTGGGCGACGGTGACGACGGTCGCGCCGGCCAGCTCGGGCGCGAGGGCGGCCCGCAGCGCCGCGTCCGTGGCGTAGTCGAGGGCCGAGAAGCAGTCGTCGAACAGATAGATCCGGGGTCTGCGCAGCAGCGTGCGCGCGATGGCCAGGCGCTGCCGCTGCCCGCCCGACAGATTCGTACCACCCTGCGCCACCGGCGCGCCGAGACCGTCGGGCAGCCGCTCGACGAAGTCCCGCGCCTGCACGGTCGCCAGCGCCCGCCACAGCTCCTCATCGGTGGCCGCCGGATTCCCGAAGCGCAGATTCGACGCGATCGTGCCGGAGAAAAGCTGAGATCGCTGCGGTACGAATCCGACCGTGCGGAAAAGAACGTCGGTATCCCATTCCCGGACGTCCGCGCCGCCCACCCGCACGGCGCCGGCCGTGACATCGAACTGCCGGAGTACGAGATTGAGCAGCGTTGTCTTACCGCTTCCGGTGCTGCCGAGAATGGCCACCTGTTCACCCGGGCGTACCGTGAGATCGATGCCCCGCAACACCGGTTCCTGCGCGCCAGGATATCGGAACTCCGCTCCACACAATTCGAGACCGGTGTCGGTATCTGTCCGGGCTCGCGGTACCGGCGGTGGGACGCTCGGGGCGGTGCCGAGGACTTCCTGGATACGGCCTGCGGAGACTCTGGCCCGCGGTACCGACAGGAATACGAACGTCACCATCACAACCGACATGAGGATCAGGCTCAGATAGCCGAGAAAGGCACTCAGCGCACCCACCTGCATGGCACCCGTTCCGATGCGGCCGGCGCCGAACCAGACCACCGCCACCCCGAACACGTTCAGCACCAGCAGCACGACCGGGAACATCGTCGCGATCTGCCGGCCGACCCGCAGGGAGATCCCGTTCAGCTCGGAGTTCAGCTCCCCGAACCGTTCGCGTTCGCGAGTGTCCTGGACGAAGGCACGCACCACCCGGACCCCGGTGATCTGTTCGCGCAGCACCCGGCCCAGCCCGTCGAGCCGGGTCTGCATCAGCGCGTACCACGGGCTCATCCGGGACAGCAGAATCCCGAAGACGGCACCGAGCACCACCACGAGAGCCACCAGGCACAAGGACAGCGGCACATCCTGGCGCAGCGCCAGCAGCAGGCTACCGACGCACATCAGCGGCGCCGGGACCACCACCCCGAACGCCGACACCACCAGCATCTGCACCTGCTGGACATCGTTGACGGTCCTGGTCAGCAGCGACGGTGTGCCGAACCGCCCGACCTCGCGCGCGGCGAAGTCCAGCACCCGGCGGAAGACCGCGGAGCGCACATCACGGCCGAGCGCCATCGCCGTACGGGAGGCGAGCAGCGCCGCGGCGAGCGAGCAGCAGACCTGCACGAGCGCCACGGCCAGCATCACCGCGCCGGTACGCCGGACAAAGTCCGCCTCGCCCTTGACCACACCGTCGTCGATGAGGGCGGCGCCGAGCGTCGGCAGCGCCAGCGCCGCCAGGATCTGCACCAGTTGCAGCAGCAACAGCAGGGCGACGGTGCGGGCGTAGGGCCGCAGGCGGACACGCAGGAGTGTGATCAGCACCGTGATTCTCCGGACGGCAGGGTCGGCCGACCGCCGACATACTCCAGTCCAGCGCACCGGGCACGCGAGAATCACTAGTCTTCCGCGGCTCCTGGACCACGGTCCGGGCTGCTCAACTCGGGAATTCCCTAGTGTGCAGGGGTTTTCTTGACACCCGCCGACGGGGGCTGCGAGCGTGCCGTCCATATTGGCCGGACAGGCGGCATATCTCGGTGCCAAGGTCGACGACCGGCATTTCACGGGAAGGGGATGAGATGTCCAAGCGCGCGCTGATCACCGGGATCACCGGGCAGGACGGTTCTTACCTGGCAGAACACCTGCTTTCGCAGGGATACCAGGTGTGGGGACTGAACCGGGGCCAGGCGAATCCGCGGAAATCGCGGGTCAGCCGGCTCGTATCCGAACTGTCCTTTGTGGACGGCGATCTGATGGACCAGGCGAGCCTCGTGTCCGCCGTGGACAAGGTGCAGCCCGACGAGGTCTACAACCTCGGCGCCATTTCCTTTGTGCCGATGTCGTGGCAGCAGGCCGAACTGGTCTCCGAGGTCAACGGCATGGGCGTGCTGCGGGTGCTCGAAGCCATCCGCATGGTGAGCGGCCTGAACGGCTCCCGCAACGACAGCGGCGCACAGATCCGCTTCTACCAGGCGTCCTCGTCCGAGATGTTCGGCAAGGCCGCCGAGACCCCGCAGAGCGAGACGACCCGCTTCCACCCCCGCAGCCCCTACGGCGTCGCGAAGGCGTACGGGCACTTCATGACGCGCAACTACCGCGAGTCCTTCGGCATGTACGCCGTCTCCGGCATGCTCTTCAACCACGAATCCCCGCGCCGCGGCGCCGAGTTCGTCACCCGCAAGATCTCGCTCGCCGTCGCCCGCATCAAGCTCGGCCACCAGGAGAAGCTGCACCTCGGCAACCTCGACGCCGTACGGGACTGGGGCTACGCCGGCGACTACGTGCGCGCGATGCACCTCATGCTCCAGCAGGACGAGCCGAGCGACTACGTCGTCGGCACCGGCGCCATGCACTCGGTGCGCGACGCGGTCCGGTTCGCGTTCGACCACGTCGGCCTCGACTGGCGCGACCACGTCGTCATCGACCCGGCGCTGGTCCGCCCCGCCGAGGTGGAGATCCTCTGCGCCGACTCCGCACGCACCCGCGCCGAACTGGGCTGGGAGCCCACCGTCGACTTCCCCGAACTGATGCGGATGATGGTCGACTCCGACCTCAAGCAGGCCACCCGCGAGCACGAGTACGGGGACCTTCTGCTGGCCGCCAGCTGGTAACCCACCCCCATGGGCGGCCCTGCCGCCACCGGGGCGCACCGCGCGGGGTGCGGGAAGTCCGGCCACTGGCCGTCGAGATCGCTGTCGAGATGGGTTGAGTTGAGATGGACAACGAACAGAAGCTCCGGGACTACCTCAAGCGAGCGACTGCTGATCTCCAACGCACGCGGCAGCGGGTGCAGGACCTGGAATCGGCGGCGCAGGAGCCCATCGCCATCGTCGGCATGACCTGCCGCTACCCCGGCGGCGTGCGCAGCCCCGAGGACCTGTGGCAGATGGTCGTCAGCGGTGCGCACGGCATCTCGGCCTTCCCCGCCGACCGCGGCTGGGACCAGGAAGCCCTCGGCGCGTCCGCGACCACCTCGGGCGGCTTCCTGCACGACGCCGCCGAGTTCGACACCGCCTTCTTCGGGATCTCGCCGCGCGAGGCCGTGGCCATGGACCCTCAGCAGCGCATCCTGCTGGAGTCCGCCTGGGAGGCTGTCGAACGCGCCGGCATCGACCCCACCGGACTGCGCGGCAGCCGGACCGGTGTCTTCATGGGCGCGATGGCCCAGGAGTACCGGGTCGGCCCCGCCGACGGAGCGGAGGGCTTCCAGCTCACCGGCAACACCGGCAGCGTGCTGTCCGGACGCATCTCCTACTTCCTGGGCACCGTCGGTCCCGCCGTGACCGTGGACACGGCCTGCTCGTCCTCGCTCGTCGCCCTGCACCTGGCCACCCAGGCGCTGCGCGCCGAGGAGTGCTCCCTCGCGCTCGCCGGCGGCGTCACCGTCATGTCCAGCCCCGCGACCTTCCTCGAATTCAGCCGCCAGGGCGGTCTGTCCGCCGACGGCCGCTGCCGGTCCTTCGCCGACTCCGCCGACGGCACCGGCTGGGCCGAGGGCGTGGGCGTCCTCGTCCTGGAGCGGCTCTCCGACGCCCGGCGCAACGGCCACCACGTACTGGCCGTGGTGCGCGGCAGCGCCGTCAACCAGGACGGTGCCTCCAACGGCCTCACCGCCCCCAACGGCCCCTCCCAGCAGGCCGTCATCCAGCAGGCCCTGGTCAACGCCCGGCTGTCGCCCGGCGAGATCGACGCCGTCGAGGCCCACGGCACCGGCACCACGCTCGGCGACCCGGTCGAGGCCCAGGCGCTGCTGGCGACGTACGGCCACGACCGCGCCCCCGAACGCCCGTTGCTGCTGGGCTCGGTGAAGTCCAACATCAGCCACACCCAGGCCGCCGCCGGCGTCGCCGGCGTGATCAAGATGGTCATGGCGATGCGGCACGGCGTCCTGCCGAGCACGCTGCTCGTGGACGCCCCCTCGTCCCACGTCGACTGGTCCCAGGGCGCGGTCCGGCTGCTCACCGAGAACCTCCCCTGGCCCGAGACGGGAGCGCCACGGCGGGCGGCCGTCTCCTCGTTCGGTATCAGCGGCACCAACGTCCACACCATCGTCGAACAGGCCCCCGAAACACCGCCGGCCGCCGAGCCGGCGGGCACGCCGGCCGTCGCCCCGGACGTCGTACCGGTGCTGCTGTCCGGCCGGACCCAGGACGCCCTGCACGCACAGGCCGGACGGCTGCTGACCGCCCTGGCGGAGGACCCCGCACCCGGCGTCCTCGACACCGCCTACTCCCTGGCGACCACCCGGACCGCCTTCGCCCACCGGGCGGTCCTCGTCGCCGCCGACCGCGACGAGGTACGCGCCCAGCTCACCGCCCTCGCCGCCGGCGGCGACCCGGCGGGCCTGGTCCAGGGCACGGCCCAGGGCGACGGGAAGCTCGTCTTCGCCTTCACCGGGCAGGGCAGCCAGCGGCTCGGCATGGGCCGCGAACTCCACCGCCGCTACCCGGTGTTCGCCCAGGCACTGGACGAGGTCCTCGCCGAACTCGACCCCCACCTGGACCGCCCGCTGCGCGACGTCATGTGGGGCGAGCGGGCGGCGGACCTGGACGAGACCGGATACGCGCAGCCCGCGCTGTTCGCCGTCGAGGTGGCGCTGTTCCGCCTGCTGCGCTCCTGGGGCGTCAAACCCGACTTCCTGACCGGCCACTCCATCGGCGAGATCACGGCCGCCCACGTGGCCGGCGTGCTGTCGCTGCCCGACGCCGCACAGCTCGTCGCCGCCCGCGGCCGGCTGATGCAGGCGCTGCCGGCGGGCGGCGCGATGGCGGCGGTACAGGCCACCGAGGACGAGGTCGTACCGCTGCTGACCGACCGCGTCGCCATAGCGGCCGTCAACGGCCCGTCGGCCGTCGTCCTCGCCGGCGACGACGACGCGGTGACCGAGCTCACCGCGCACTTCGCGGCGCAGGGCCGCAAGACCACCCGGCTGCGCGTCTCGCACGCCTTCCACTCGCCGCGCATGGACCCGATGCTCGACGCGTTCCGCCGCGTCGTGGCCGGACTCTCCCTCCAGGCCCCCCTCACCCCGATCGTCTCCAACCTCACCGGCGAACCGGTGACGGTCCAGCAGGTCACCTCCGCCGACTACTGGGTGGATCACGTCCGCCGGCCGGTACGGTTCGCCGACGGCATCCGCTGGCTGCGCGACCACGGCGCCACCACGTACCTGGAGCTCGGCCCCGACGGGGTGCTCTCCGCCCTGACCCGGGCCTGCCTCGACGAACCCGGCGACGACGACCTCGCCACGTTCCCCGTGCTGCGCTCCGGCCGCCCCGAGACCCACACGCTCACCACCGCACTCGCCGGCCTGCACGTGCGGGGCATCCCCGTACGCTGGGACGCCTGCTTCGCGGACACCGGCGCGCGCCACGTCGACCTGCCCACCTACGCCTTCCAGCGCCGCCGGTACTGGCCCAAGAACGGTCCGGCCCACTCCGGCGACCTGCGCTCCGCCGGACTGGGCGCGGCCCACCACCCGCTGCTCTCCGCGGCCGTCTCCCTGGCCGACTCCGACGGCGCCCTGCTCACCGGCCGCCTCTCCCTGCTCACCCACCCCTGGCTCGCCGACCACGCGGTACAGGGCTCGGTACTGCTCCCCGGCACCGCCTTCCTGGAGCTGGCCATCCGTGCCGGTGACGAGGTCGGCTGCGACCGGGTCGAGGAACTGACCCTCGCCGCACCACTGGCACTGCCCGAACAGGGCGGCGTCCAGGTGCAGTTGTGGATCGGCGGCCCCGACGCGTCCGGCCGCCGCACCCTCGCCGTCTACTCCCGCCCGGACGGCGCCGACGAACTCCCGTGGACGCAGCACGCCACCGGTGTGCTGACCACGGGGGAGCGGCGCGCCGACTTCGACGCCGCGGTGTGGCCGCCGGCGGACGCGCGAGCGGTGGACGTGGCCGGGCTGTACGAACGGCTGGCCACGGACGGCTTCGCGTACGGACCGGTGTTCCAGGGGCTCCGCGCGGCCTGGCGGCGCGGGGACGAGATCTACGCCGAGGTGGCACTGCCGGAGGACACCGGCGGCGAGGCGAGCGCGTTCGGCGTGCACCCCGCGCTGCTCGACGCCGCACTGCACGCGGCGGCGCTCACCGGGCCGGGCGGCCCGGAAGCGGACGGTCAGGGCAGGGTGCCGTTCTCCTGGGAGGGCGTGTCGCTGCACGCGACCGGTGCCGCGGCGCTGCGGGTGCGCCTGACCCCGGCGGACGACGGCGCCGTGTCGATCGCGGTCGCGGACGTCTCCGGTGCCCTGGTCGCGACGGTGGACTCGTTGCTGCTGCGCGCCGTGGGAGGCGAGCAGCCGGCCGCGGCGACCGGTCCCGGCCGCGACTCACTGTTCCGGCCGGACTGGGTACCGGTGCCCGCCGCGGATGCGGTGGCGGGTCCGGTGGCGGTGCTGGGGTCGGATGTGTTCGGTCTGGCCGATGCCTTGCGGGGTTCGGGGGTTGAGGTCGTCACGGCGGCGGATGTGGCGTCGCTGGATGGTCCGGTGCCGGACACCGTCCTGGTGTCCGTGCAGGCGGTGCCGGGTGCGGAGGCTGTCGGCTCGGTGCACGCGCTTGTCTCGGGCGCGCTGGCCCGGGTGCAGGAGTGGTTGGCGGACGAGCGGTGTGCCGACTCCCGTCTGGTGTTCGTCACCCGTGGTGCGGTGGGTGGTGAGGATCTGGCGGCGGCGTCGGTGTGGGGTCTGGTGCGCTCCGCGCAGACAGAACATCCCGGCGCCTTCGGTCTGCTGGATCTGGAGTCCTCGGTGTCGGGGGAGTCTGTTGGGTTGTCGGGGTCGGTGTTGGTGCGGGCGTTGGCGGTGGATGAGCCGCAGCTGGTTGTGCGGGAGGGGGAGCTGCGGGCGGCGCGTCTGGTGCGTGCGGCTGTCGGTGAGCAGGCGGTGGTGCCCGTCTGGGGCGATGGTGCGGTGCTGATCACGGGTGGTACGGGTGGTCTGGGTGCGGTGGTCGCGCGTCATTTGGTGAGCGAGCATGGTGTGCGGCGTCTGCTGCTCGTCAGTCGGCGGGGTGGTGAGAGTCCGGGCGCGGCTGATCTGGTGGCGGAGCTGGCGGCATGCGGTGCTGAGGCTCAGGTCGTGGCTTGTGATGTGGCGGACCGTGATGCTGTGGCTGGTCTGCTGGCTGGTCATGGGGTGTCGGCGGTGGTGCATGCCGCGGGTGTGCTTGATGACGGTGTTGTCGGGTCGATGACTGCTGAGCGGCTTGCGGCCGTGTTGCGGCCGAAGGTGGATGCGGCGTGGCATCTGCATGAGCTGACTCGGGACCTGGACCTGTCCGCCTTCGTGGTGTTCTCGTCCGTGGCGGGGACGTTCGGTGGTGCTGGCCAGGCCAACTATGCGGCGGGCAATGCCTTCCTGGACGCTCTGATCCAGCGGCGTCGTGCTGAGGGTCTGCCGGGTGTGTCGCTGGCGTGGGGCCCCTGGGCCCAGGACACCGGAATGACCAGCGGTCTCGGTGCGGGGGATCTGCACCGGCTGGCGGAGTCCGGTATGCCGGCGCTCTCGGTCGCGCAGGGTGTGGCGCTCTTCGACGCGGCCCTCGCCACCGCCGAACCGGTGCTGCTGCCGGTCCGGCTGGACCTCCCGGCCCTCCATGCCCAGGACCAGCTCCCGTCCGTGCTGCGCGGCCTCGTCCGCGGCCGGACGCGTCGTGCGGTGGTGGCGGGTACGGCGACGGCCACCGGTCTCGTACAGCGGCTGGGCCGCCTCGCCGAGCCCGACCGGCACGAGGCGCTGGTGGACCTGGTACGGACCCAAGTGGCGCAGGTGCTCGGCCACTCGGGGGGCGAGGAGATCGATGCGGCCGCACCGTTCCGCGCCCTCGGATTCGACTCGCTGACCGCCGTCGAGCTGCGTAACCGGCTGAAGACGGCGACGGGCCTGCGGCTGCCGGTCACGCTGATCTTCGACTACCCGACGGTCCAGGCCCTGGCCGGATACCTCCGGGACGAACTGCTGGGCGCGGACGCGGCCGTGACCGTACCGGACACCGCGCGCACCGCGGCCGGCGCCGACGACCCGATCGCGATCGTCGGTATGGCCTGCCGCTATCCAGGCGGCGTCGGCTCGCCGGAAGACCTGTGGCGGCTGGTCACGGAAGGCACCGACGCGGTGTCCGGCTTCCCGGTCAACCGCGGCTGGGACGTGGACGGTCTCTTCCACCCGGATCCGGATCACGCGGGGACGGCGTACACGCGGTCCGGTGGATTCCTGCACGATGCGGGTGAGTTCGATCCGGAGTTCTTCGGGATGAGTCCGCGGGAGGCGCTGGCGACGGATGCGCAGCAGCGGTTGCTGCTGGAGACGTCGTGGGAGGCGATCGAGCGGGCGGGTATCGACCCGGTCTCGCTGCGCGGCAGCCGGACCGGTGTCTTCGCCGGTGTCATGTACAGCGACTACAGTGCCGTGCTCGGCGGCGGCGAGTTCGAGGGCTTCCAGGGCAGCGGGACATCGCCGAGCCTCGCCTCGGGCCGGGTCTCCTACACGCTCGGCCTGGAAGGCCCGGCCGTCACGGTCGACACGGCCTGCTCGTCGTCCCTCGTCTCGCTGCACTGGGCGATGCAGGCGCTGCGCGCGGGGGAGTGCTCGCTGGCGCTCGCCGGTGGTGTGACGGTCATGTCCACCCCGTCCGTGTTCGTGGAGTTCTCCCGGCAGCGCGGTCTCTCGCCGGACGGGCGGTGCAAGGCGTTCTCCGACGCGGCCGACGGTGTCGGCTGGTCCGAGGGCGTCGGCATCCTCGTCGTCGAGCGGCTCTCCGACGCCCGGCGCAACGGTCACCAGGTGCTGGCCGTGGTGCGTGGCAGCGCCGTGAACCAGGACGGTGCGTCGAACGGTCTGACCGCGCCCAACGGTCCCTCCCAGCAGCGTGTCATCCGTCAGGCCCTGGCCAGTGCCGGTCTGTCCGCGGAGGACGTGGACGCGGTGGAGGCGCACGGTACGGGGACGACGCTGGGCGATCCGATCGAGGCCCAGGCGCTGCTGGCGACGTACGGCCGCGACCGGGACGCGGACCGGCCGCTGTTGCTCGGCTCGGTGAAGTCCAACATCGGCCACACCCAGGCCGCCGCCGGTGTGGCGGGCATCATCAAGATGGTCATGGCGATGCGGCACGGTGTGCTGCCGCGCACCCTGCACGCGGACACCCCCTCCAGCAAGGTCGACTGGAGCCTCGGCGAGGTCCGGCTGCTGACCGAGCAGACCGCGTGGCCGCAGACCGGCCGCCCCCGCCGGGCCGCCGTCTCTTCCTTCGGTATCAGCGGCACCAACGTCCACACGATCATCGAGCAGCCCCCGCTGCCCCAGGCCGAGCAGCCGGACCCCGCACCGGCCGGCACCGTGCCCTGGCTGATCTCCGGCCGGACCCACGACGCCCTGCGCGCGCAGGCGGCCAGGCTGCGCGCCTACGTCGAGGCACGCCCCGAACTCGACCCGGCCGACATCGCGTACTCCCTGCTCACCACGCGCTCGCAGTTCGACCGGCGGGCCGCCGTGGTGGCGGGCGAGCGCACCGAACTGCTGCGCGCCCTCGCCGCGCTCGCCGCCGACCGGCCCGACGCCGCCCTGACCGAGGGCGAGGCGGCCCGCGCCGGCAAGGTGGCGATGCTCTTCGCCGGCCAGGGCAGCCAGCGGCTCGGCATGGGCCGTGAACTCCACGGCCGGTTCCCGGTGTTCGCCGAGGCGCTGGACGGCGTGCTCGCCGGACTCGACCCCTACCTGGACCTGCCCCTGCGCGAGATCCTGTTCGCCGCCGAGGGCTCGGCCGAGGCCGCGCTCCTGGACGACACCGGCTGGACCCAGCCGGCCCTCTTCGCCGTCGAGGTCGCGCTGTTCCGCCTCGTCGAGTCCTGGGGCGTCCGTCCCGACTTCCTCGCCGGGCACTCCATCGGCGAACTCGCGGCGGCCCATGTCGCGGGCGTGCTGTCCCTGGCGGACGCGTGTGCCCTCGTCGCCGCGCGCGGCCGGCTGATGCAGGCGCTGCCGGCGGGCGGTGCGATGGTCGCGGTGCAGGCCACCGAGGAGGAGATCAGCCCGCTGCTGACCGACCGGGTGTCGGTCGCGGCGGTCAACGGCCCGTCGGCGGTGGTGATCGCCGGTGACGAGGACGAGGTCCTGGCCGTCGCGGCGCACTTCGCGGCCGAGGGGCGCAAGACCAAGCGGCTGCGGGTCAGCCATGCCTTCCACTCGCCCCGTATGGACGCGATGCTGGACGACTTCGCGGCGGTGGCCGGGAGCGTGTCGTACCACCCGCCGCGGATCCCGTTCGTCTCCAACGTCACCGGCGTGCTGGCCACCGACGAGCAGGTGTGCAGCCCGCGGTACTGGGTCGAGCACGTCCGCCACGCCGTCCGCTTCGCCGACGGTGTGCGGACGCTGCGCGCCGCCGGTGCGACGACCTTCCTGGAACTCGGCCCCGACGGCGTGCTGTCGGCGATGGTCCAGGACACCCTGGGCGACGAGGACGACAGCCGGCTCGTACCGCTGCTGCGCGCGGACCGGGCCGAGGAGACGGCCGTCACCGCGGCCCTCGCGCGCCTCCATGTGCACGGCGTCGCCGTGGACTGGCCCGCCTGGTTCGCCGCGCGCGGCGCCCGGCGGGTGGACCTGCCGACCTACGCCTTCCAGCACGAGCTGTACTGGCCGCAGCCGCCGGTGGCGACGGCCGACGCGAGCGCCGACCCGGCACAGCAGCGGCTGTGGGCCGCGGTGGAGCGCGGCGACGCGGGCGAACTCGCCACCCTGCTCGGCCTGGAGGAGGCGCAGCACTCCTCCCTGAACTCCCTGCTGCCCGCCCTCACCTCGTGGCGGCAGGGCACCCAGGAGAAGACCCTGCTGGATTCGTGGCGGTACCGGGTCACATGGACCCGGCTCCGCAAGCCGGCGGCCCCCGCACTCGACGGCGGCTGGCTGCTCGTCACCACGGACGCCGCCGACGCCGCCCTCGGCGACGACCTGTCCGCCGCCCTCGGCGACCACGGTGCGCGGGTGCAGCGGCTCGTACTCGACGAGTCGAGCGCCGACCGGGCCGTCCTCGCCGCCCGGCTGGCCGAGTTCACGGACCTCGCGGGCGTCCTGTCCGTGCTGCCGCTGGACGAGCGGACCAGTGCGGACCACCCG
Organism: Streptomyces sp. x-80; assembly: GCF_046549095.1. NCBI lineage: Bacteria > Bacillati > Actinomycetota > Actinomycetes > Kitasatosporales > Streptomycetaceae > Streptomyces > Streptomyces sp. x-80. The sequence continues at coordinate 99,600 of NZ_JAJPWM010000014.1, read as the reverse complement.
TCGCTCACCACCGGACTCGCCCTCACCGTCGCCCTCGTCCAGGCTCTCGGGGACACCGGTACCGACGCCCGGCTGTGGACGGCGACGCGTGGCGCCGTGTCGACCGGCGCGGACGACCCCGTCACCCGGCCGCTCCAGGCGGCGGCGTGGGGTCTCGGCCGGGTCGCCGCCCTGGAGTACCCCCGGCTCTGGGGCGGTCTGATCGACCTGCCCGAGGTCCTGGACGAGAGCGCCGCCCGGCGGCTGGCGGGAGCGCTGGGCGGAGCCGACGGCGAGGACCAGATCGCGGTCCGGGCCACCGGTGTCTCCGCGCGCCGCCTCACCCACCACCCCGTACCGGACTTCCCCGCCGCGGGTGAGTTCACCGCCCGGGGCACCGTCCTGGTCACCGGCGGCACCGGTGCGCTCGGCGCCGAGGTCGCCCGCTGGCTCGCCCGCAGCGGCGCCCGGCATCTCGTCCTCACCAGCCGCCGCGGCCCCGACGCCCCCGGAGCGGACCAACTCCGCGCGGAACTGGCGGAGTTGGGCGCGGGCGTCGACATCGTCGCGTGCGATGTGGCCGACCGTACGGCGCTGGCCGCCGTCCTCGCCGGCATCCCGGAAGAACTGCCGCTCACCGGCGTCGTGCACGCCGCCGGCGTCGGCCAGGCCGCCCCCCTGGACGAGACCGGCATCGCCGACTTCGCCGGGCTGATGGCGGCGAAGGCCGCGGGCGCGGCGCACCTCGACGCCCTGCTCGGCGACCGCGACCTCGACCTGTTCGTCCTCTTCGGCTCCGTCGCCGGCGTCTGGGGCAGCGGCGGCCAGAGCGCGTACGGCGCGGCCAACGCCTACCTGGACGCCCTCGCCGAGCACCGGCGGGCCCGCGGTCTGACCGCCACCTGCGTGGCCTGGGGCCCCTGGGCCGAGGCCGGGATGGCCCTCGACGACGCGGTCTCGCAGAACCTGGCCCGGCAGGGGCTCGGCTTCCTCGCCCCGCGCCCCGCACTGACCGAACTCCGGCGCGCGATCGTGCAGCGCGATACGACCGTGACCGTCGCCGACGTCGACTGGGACCGCTACGTCCCCCTCTTCACCGCGATGCGCCGCAGTCCCCTGCTGCTCGGCCTGCCCGAGGTCCGCGCCCTGGACCGCGGCACCGCGGACCGGACCGCGGCCGCCTCCGAGTTCGCCGACCGCGTCCGCGCCACCGCCGACGCGGACCAGGAGCGGCTGCTCGCCGAACTCGTCCGGGCCGAGGCAGCGGCGGTCCTCGGACACGCCTCCGCCGACGGCGTACCGGAGCAGCGCGCCTTCCGCGACATCGGCTTCGACTCGCTGACCGCGGTGGAACTGCGCAAGCGGCTCGCCACGGTCACCGGCCTCGCCCTGCCCAGCACGCTCGTCTTCGACCACCCCACCCCGCTCGCCCTGGCCCGCTACCTGCGCGCGGAGATCCTGGGCGCCGCGGTCGAGGTAGCCGGGCCCGTCGCCACCACCGCGGCGGCCGACGACGAACCGATCGCCATCATCGGGATGGGCTGCCGCTTCCCCGGCGGCGCCGCCTCGCCCGAACAGTTCTGGGACCTCGTCTCGTCCGGCGTGGACGCCGTCTCGGACTTCCCCGCCGCCCGCGGCTGGGACGCCACCGGCCTCTACGACCCCGACCCCGACCGGGCCGGCGCCACCTACTCCACGCAGGGCGGGTTCCTGCACGACGCGGGCGAGTTCGACCCCGCCTTCTTCGGGATCTCGCCGCGCGAGGCGCTCACCATGGACCCCCAGCAGCGGCTGCTGCTGGAGACCACCTGGGAGGCCGTCGAACGCGCCGGTATCGACCCCGCCGCGCTCCGCGCCACCCTCACCGGCACCTTCATCGGCTCCAGCTACCAGGACTACGGACGCGGCGCCGACGCGAGCTCCGAGGGCCACCTGGTCACCGGCAGCATCCCGAGCGTCCTCTCCGGCCGCCTCGCGTACGTCTTCGGCCTGGAAGGCCCGGCCGTCACCGTCGACACCGCCTGCTCGTCCTCGCTCGTCGCCCTGCACCTGGCCTGCCAGTCGCTGCGCAACGGCGAGACCACGCTCGCCCTCGTCGGCGGCGCCACCGTCATGACCACGCCCGACCCGTTCGTCGCGTTCAGCCGGCAGCGGGCCCTCGCCGCCGACGGGCGCTCCAAGGCGTTCGCCGACGCGGCGGACGGTATGACCCTCGCCGAGGGCATCGGCGTCCTCCTCGTCGAGCGGCTCTCCGACGCCCGGCGCAACGGGCACCCGGTGCTCGCCGTGGTCCGCGGCTCCGCCATCAACCAGGACGGTGCCTCCAACGGCCTCACCGCGCCCAACGGCCCGGCCCAGCAGCGCGTCATCCGCCAGGCCCTCGCCAACGCCGGTCTGTCCGCGGCCGAGGTGGACGCGGTGGAGGCGCACGGTACGGGCACCGCGCTGGGCGACCCGATCGAGGCACAGGCCCTGCTCGCCACGTACGGCAGAGACCGCGATCCGCAGCAGCCGCTGCTGCTCGGCTCCGTGAAGTCCAACATCGGCCACACCCAGTCCGCCGCCGGTGTCGCGAGCATCATCAAGATGGTCATGGCGATGCGGCACGGAGAACTGCCGCAGACCCTGCACAGCGACCATGCGTCGTCCCGGGTGGACTGGAACTCCGGCGCGCTGGAGCTGCTGACCGAGCCGACGCCGTGGCCGGCGCACGGACGACCGCGGCGCTGCGCGGTGTCCTCCTTCGGCATCAGCGGGACGAATGCGCACGCGGTGCTGGAGGAGGCGCCGGCGGACGAGAGCGCTGTGGCCGTCGAGGCTGATGTGCCGGGTTCGGCGGCGGTGCCGTGGGTGGTTTCGGCTCGGGCGGCGGGTGCGGTGCGGGAGCAGGCGGCGAGCCTGCTGGCGCGGGTGGACGGCGACGCGGAGCTGCGTTCCGCGGATGTGGCCCACTCGCTGGTCGCCTCGCGGTCGCTCTTCGAGCACCGGGCCGTGGTCGTGGGCACGGACCGCGCCGAACTGCGGGACGGTCTCGGCGCCCTCGCCGCGGGCGCGCCGTCCACCGCCGTGGTCGGCGGCGTCGCCGACGTCGCGGGCAAGACGGTGTTCGTCTTCCCGGGGCAGGGGTCGCAGTGGGTGGGGATGGGTGCCCGGCTGCTGGGGGAGTCTTCGGTGTTCGCGGAGTGGATCGGTGCTTGTGAGGAGGCTTTGCGGCCGTTTGTGGACTGGTCGTTGACGGAGGTGTTGGGGGCGGTTGAGGGTGCGCCGTCGTTGGAGCGGGTGGATGTGGTGCAGCCCGCGTCGTTCGCGATGATGGTGTCGCTGGCCGCGGTGTGGCAGGCGCATGGTGTGCGTCCGGATGCGGTGGTCGGGCATTCGCAGGGTGAGATCGCTGCCGCGGTTGTGTCGGGTGCGTTGTCGTTGGAGGACGGGGCGCGGGTGGTGGCGCTGCGGAGTCAGGCGATTGGGCGGCGGTTGGCGGGGCGGGGCGGGATGATGTCCGTTCCGTTGCCGGTGGCCGAGGTGGAGGAGCGCCTCGGTGTGTGGGGTGGGCGGGTGTCTGTCGCGGCGGTGAACGGGCCGCGTTCGGTGGTGGTCTCGGGTGAGCCGGGTGCGTTGGACGAGTTGTTCGAGGCGTTGAGTGCGGATGAGGTGCGTGTCCGGCGGATCGCGGTGGATTACGCCTCGCACTCCGCGCAGGTCGAGGACCTGCGCGAGGAACTGCTCGACGTACTCGCCCCCGTACAGCCCCGGCGGCCGGAGGTGCCGTTCCTGTCGACCATGACCGGCGACTGGCTGGAGACGGCCGCGACCGACGCCGAGTACTGGCACCGCAATCTGCGGCAGACCGTGCGCTTCGAGGAAGCCGTCCGCAACCTCCTGGGCGCCGAGTACCGCTCGTTCATCGAGGTCAGCTCACACCCCGTGCTGACCGTCGGGATCCAGGACATGATCGATGACACCGTCGGCGGCCAGGCCGCCGTCGCGGTCGGCACGCTGCGCCGCGACGAAGGCGGGCTGCGCAGGGTGTACACCTCGCTGGCCGAGGCGTTCGTCCGGGGCGTACCCGTCGACTGGGCGGCGGCCTGGGCCGGTACGGACGCCCGCCGGGTGGACCTGCCCACGTACGCCTTCCAGCACGAACACTTCTGGCTCGTGCCCGCCGACCCGGACGGGACCGCCGCGGCCGATCCGGCCGACGCCGCGTTCTGGACCGCGGTGGAGCAGGCGGACCTGGAAACGCTCACCCGGAGCCTGCACCTCGACGAGGAGTCCCTCGCCGCCGTGCTGCCCGCGCTCTCCACCTGGCGGCGGCAGCGGCGTGACCGCTCGACGGTCGACGCGTGGCGGTACCGGGTGGACTGGCGGCCGCTGGACGTCCCCGCACGGCCGGCGCTGCCGGGCACCTGGCTGGTGGTCTCCACCGATGGCGACGGGAACGAGGATGTAGTCACCGCGTTGGCCGACGGCGGTGCGCAGGTGCGGCGGTTGGTGCTGGATGAGGTGTGTGTGGATCGTGCGGTGTTGGTGGAGCGGTTGGCCGGTGTCGGGGATATCGCGGGTGTGGTGTCCGTGGTGGCTGGTGCTGAGCAGCCGAGTGAGCGGTATCCGGGTCTGTCCGTCGGGCTCGCTCTCACCGTCGCGTTGGTCCAGGCGTTGGGCGATGCGGAGATCGAGGTGCCGCTGTGGTGCCTGACCCGGGGCGCGGTGTCCACCGGGCGTTCGGACCGGGTCACCCATCCCGGTCAGGCGCAGGTGTTGGGTGTGGGGTGGACCGCGGCGTTGGAGCATCCGCAGCGGGTGGGTGGGGTGGTGGATCTGCCATCTGTGGTGGATCGTCGGGCGGGGCAGCGGTTGGCTGCTGTGCTGGCGGGGGCCGGTGGTGAGGATCAGCTCGCGATCCGTGCCTCGGGTGTGTTCGCGCGCCGGATTGTCCGGGCCGCGGCCGAGGAGCGCCGCCCGGCCGGTACCTGGACGCCTCGCGGTACCACCTTGATCACCGGCGGCACCGGCACCCTCGCCCGGCACGTCGCACGGTGGCTCGCCGGACAGGGCGCCGAGCGGCTGGTCCTCGTCAGCCGACGCGGCCCGCAGGCCCCGGGGGCTTCCGAACTGGTCGCCGAGCTCGCCGAGTCGGGCACCGAGGCCACCGTCGTCGGCTGCGATGTCGCCGACCGCGAAGCCGTCGCCGCACTGCTCGCCGGACTGAAGGCCGACGGGCACACCCTCCGCAACGTGGTGCACACCGCCGCCGTGATCGAGCTCCAGACGCTGGCGGAGACCGGCCTCGACGAGTTCGCCCGGGTCGTCGACGCGAAGGTCGCCGGCGCCCGGCACCTGGACGAACTGCTGGCCGACGACGCCCTCGACTCCTTCGTACTCTTCTCCTCCACCGCCGGGATGTGGGGCAGCGGCCGGCACGCCGCGTACGTCGCCGGGAACGCCTTCCTCGGCGCGCTCGCCGACAACCGGCGCGCCCGCGGCCTGACCGCCACCGCCCTGTCCTGGGGCATCTGGGCCGACGACCTCCAGCTCGGCCGCGTCGACCCGCAGCAGATCCGCCGCAGCGGCCTGGAGTTCATGGATCCCGAGCTGGCGCTCGCCGGACTGCGGCGCGCTCTCGACGACGACGAGACCGCCGTCGCCGTCGCCGATGTCGACTGGGACGTCTACCACCCCGTCTACACCTCGACCCGCCCCACCACTCTCTTCGACGAGATCCCCGACGTCCGGCAGCTGACCGAAGCCGCCGCGCGGGCGGACGGCCCGGCCGGGGAGGCGGAGTTCGCGGCCCGGCTGCGGGCGCTGCCCGCCGCCGAGCAGGAACGGCTCCTGCTGGACCTGGTGCGCGGTGAGGCCGCCACCGTCCTCGGCCACACCTCCTCCGAGGCGCTGTCGGACCGGCGCGCCTTCCGCGACGTCGGCTTCGACTCCCTCACCGCCGTCGGCCTGCGCAACCGGCTCGCCGCGGTCACCGGCCTGACCCTGCCGACCACCATGGTCTTCGACCACCCCAACCCGGCCGCCCTGGCGGGCTTCCTGCGCGCCGAACTCGCCGGCACCGAGGCCCCGCTGTCCGCCGCGGCGCCGTCCGCCACCGATGACGATCCCATCGTGATCGTCGGCATGAGCTGCCGCTACCCCGGCGGGGTGACCTCGCCGGACCAGCTGTGGGACCTCGTCCTGGGCGGCACCGACGCCATCTCCGGCTTCCCCGACGACCGCGGCTGGGACGCCGACGGGCTCTACGACCCGGACCCCGACAGCCAGGGCAAGAGCTACTCCGTCCAGGGCGGATTCCTGCGGCACGTCGCGGACTTCGACGCCGACTTCTTCGGCATCTCGCCGCGCGAGGCCCTCGCCATGGACCCCCAGCAGCGGCTGCTGCTGGAGACCGCGTGGGAAGCCTTCGAGCGGGCGGGCATCGACCCCGCCTCCGTACGGTCCAGCCTGACCGGCACCTTCATCGGCGCGAGCTACCAGGACTACGCGGCGAGCGACCTCGGCGCCGCCGGCGCCGCCGAGGGGCACCTGGTCACCGGCACGCTCCCCAGCATCCTGTCCGGCCGGGTCGCCTACCTCTTCGGACTGGAGGGCCCGGCGGTCACCCTCGACACCGCCTGCTCCTCCTCCCTGGTCGCCATCCATCTCGCCTGCCAGTCCCTGCGCAACGGCGAGAGCACCCTCGCCCTCGCGGGCGGGGTGAGCATCATGGCCACCCCCAACGCCTTCATCGGCTTCAGCCGGCAGCGGGCCCTCGCCGCCGACGGCCGCTGCAAGGCGTACGCGGACGCCGCCGACGGGATGACCCTCGCCGAAGGCGTCGGCCTCGTCCTGCTGGAGCGGCTCTCCGACGCCCGCCGCAACGGACACGACGTGCTGGCCGTGGTACGCGGCAGCGCGATGAACCAGGACGGCGCCTCCAACGGCCTGACCGCCCCCAACGGCCCCTCCCAGCAACGCGTCATCCGCCACGCCCTCGCCGACGCAGGACTGCGCCCCGACGACGTCGACGCCCTGGAGGGCCACGGCACCGGCACCGCCCTCGGCGACCCCATCGAGGCGCAGGCCCTGCTCGCCACGTACGGCCAGGACCGCACCCGCCCCCTGCTGCTCGGCTCGGTCAAGTCCAACATCGGCCACACCCAGATGGCGTCCGGCGTCGCGAGCATCATCAAGATGGTGCAGGCGCTGCGGCACGGCGTCCTGCCGAAGACCCTGCACGCCGACACCCCGTCGTCCCATGTCGACTGGACGGCCGGCGCCATCGACCTGCTGACCGAGCAGCGCGACTGGCCGCGGACCGGGCACCCGCGCCGGGGCGGTGTGTCCTCCTTCGGACTCGGCGGCACCAATGTGCACACCATCCTCGAACAGGCACCCCCCGCCGAAGAACCCGCCGAAGAACCCGCCGAAGAACCCGCCGACGGCCCGGCGCCCGCGGCGGAGCCGGTACCCCTGCTGGTGTCGGCCCGGAGCGACGCCGCGCTGCGCGCCCAGGCAGGCCGGCTGCTCTCCTTCGTGACGGACCGGCCCGGTCTGCACCTCACCGGCCTCGCCCACGCGCTGGCCACCACCCGCGCGGCCCTGGAGCACCGCGCGGCGGTCGTGGCCGGGGACCACGGCGAACTGCTGCGCGCCCTGACGGCGCTGCGCGACGGCGCACCGGCCCCCGGTCTGCTCCAGGGCACCACCGGCCACGGCGGGCTGGCGTTCCTCTTCACCGGCCAGGGCAGCCAACGGCCGGGCATGGGACGGGAGTTGTACGACCGCTTCCCGGTGTTCGCCGATGCCCTCGACGCGGTGCTCGCCCGGTTCGACGCCACCACGGACCGCCCGCTGCGCGAGGTGATCTTCGCGGCGGACGGCACCCCGGAAGCCGCCCTGCTCGACCTGACCGGCTACGCCCAGCCCGCGCTGTTCGCCGTCGAGGTCGCGCTGTTCCGCCTCGTCGAGTCCTGGGGCGTCCGTCCCGACTATCTCGCCGGGCACTCCATCGGCGAACTCGCGGCGGCCCATGTCGCGGGCGTGCTGACCCTGGCGGACGCCTGCACGCTCGTCGCCGCGCGCGGCCGGCTGATGCAGGCGCTGCCGGCGGGCGGTGCGATGGTCGCGGTGCAGGCCACCGAGGACGAGGTCCTGCCGCTGCTGACCGACCGGGTGTCCCTCGCGGCGGTCAACGGTCCGTCGGCGGTGGTGATCGCGGGCGACGAGGACGCAGTCCTGGCCGTCGCGGCGCACTTCACCGCGGAGGGGCGCAAGACCAAGCGCCTGCGGGTCAGCCATGCCTTCCACTCGCCCCGTATGGACGCGATGCTGGACGACTTCGCGGCGGTGGCCGGGAGCGTGTCGTACCACCCGCCGCGGATCCCGTTCGTCTCCAACGTCACCGGCGCGTTGGCCACCGACGAGCAGGTGTGCAGCCCGCGGTACTGGGTCGACCACGTCCGCCACGCCGTCCGCTTCGCCGACGGCGTCGCCTGGCTGGCGGAGCGCGACGTCCGCACGTTCCTGGAGCTCGGCCCCGACGGGGTGCTGTGCGGGATGGCACGCGAGAGCCTGACCGACGAGCGGCGTACGGCACTGCTGCCGCTGCTGCGCCGCGACCGCGACGAGGTCCGCACCGTCACCGCCGCCCTGAGCGGCGCCCAGGTGCGGGGCGTGGCCGTGGACTGGTCTGCCTACTTCGCGGACTTCGCGGCAGCGGGCGCGCGGCCGGTGGAGCTGCCGACCTACGCCTTCCAGCGCGAGCGGTTCTGGCCGGAGCGGACGGCCGCCGCGGTCCCGGCCGACGCGGTGGACGCGGAGTTCTGGTCGGCCGTGGAACAGCAGGACGTGGCGTCGCTCGCCGCGGCGCTGGAGCTGGACGGGGACACCGTGACCGCGATGGTCCCGGCGCTGACCGCCTGGCGCCACCGCCGCGACGAGCAGTCCCGCACCGACACCTGGCGCTACCGGGTCACCTGGAAGCCACTGACCGCACCCACCGCGCCCACCGCCGCCCCGGGGCCGTGGCTGGTGCTGTCCCCGGCCGGTACCGCGGACGACGCGTGGTGCACCGCCGTCACCGACGCCCTCGGCGACCGGACCGTACGGATCGAGGTCCCGGAACCCGACCGGGCGGCGCTCGGCGAACGCCTCGCGGAACTGCCCCTCGACACGGACGAGTTCACCGGAGTCCTGTCGCTGCTCGCGGTCGGCGACCAGGCGCCGGACGCGGACGTGCCCGCCGGCCTCCTGCTGACGGCCACCGCCGTCCAGGCACTCGGCGACGCCGGGATCGACGCCCCGCTGTGGTGCCTGACCCGCGGCGCCGTGTCCGTCGGCCGCTCCGAGCCCGTACGCACCCCCGAACAGGCCGCCGTATGGGGCCTCGGCCGGGTCGTCGGACTCGAACACCCGCAGCGCTGGGGCGGGCTGGCCGACCTGCCCGAGCACCTCGACGCCACCGCGCTCCGCCGCCTCGTGGACGTACTGACCGGGGAGCGCGGCGAGGACCAGGTGGCCGTCCGTGCCTCAGGTGTCTTCGCCCGCCGCCTCACCCACAGCCCCGCCGCGGGCGAGGCCCGGCGCGCCTACACCCCCACCGGCACCGTGCTCGTCACCGGCGGCACCGGCGGACTCGGCAGCGAGGTCGCCCGCTGGCTGGCCCGGCACGGCGCCGGCCATCTGCTGCTCACCAGCAGGCGCGGCCCCGACGCGCCCGGCGCCGCCGAACTGCGCCGCGAACTGGCCGCGGCGGGCACCCAGGTCACCCTCACCGCCTGCGACGCCGCCGACCGGGACGCCCTGGCCGCGGTCCTCGCCGGTATCCCCGAGGACCGCCCGCTCACCGCCGTCTTCCACACCGCGGGCGTCGTCGAGGACAGCGTCGTGGCGGCGCTCACCCCGCAGGACTTCGCGGCCGTACTGCGCGCGAAGACCGTCGCGGCACGCCATCTCGACGAGCTCACCGAGGGCATGGACCTGTCGGCGTTCGTCCTGTTCTCCTCGACCGCGGGCGTCATCGGCGCCGCCGGACAGGGCAACTACGCGGCGGCCAACGCCTTCCTGGACGCGCTCGCCGAGCACCGCCGGGCCCGTGGCCGGACCGCGACCTCCGTCGCCTGGGGCCCCTGGGCGGGTGCCGGTATGGTCGCCGGCACCGCGGAGATCGAGAGCCGCGTACGCCGCGGCGGATTCGCCCCGCTGCCGCCGCGGCAGGCCATCGCCGCACTCCAGCAGGCGATCGAACACGACGACACCGCCGTCGCGATCGCCGACATCGACTGGCGCCGCTTCGTCCGCACCCTCGCCGCCGCCCGGCCCGTACCGTTCGTGGCCGACCTGCCCGAGGTACGGGAGGCCGCCGCGGTGGTCACCGGCCCGGACGCCGCCGCGCCCCGCGAACCGGAGCTGCGGCAGCGACTGGCGGCGCTGCCCGCCGCCGAGCGCGCCGACCACCTGCTCGACCTGCTGCGCACCCTCGTGGCCGGGGTGCTCGGGCACACCGACACCGGCCGCGTCGAACCCGAACGGGCCTTCAAGGACCTCGGCTTCGACTCCCTGACCGCCCTCGAACTGCGCAACGGGCTGTCGGCCGCGACCGGCCTGAACCTGCCCGCCTCCCTCGTCTACGACAGCCCGACCCCGCTGGCGATGGCGCGGTTCCTGCTGGCGGAGCTCGACGGCTCGCTCCCCGAGACCGCCGCGCCGCCGGCCACCACCGCCCCCGCCGACGACGACCCGGTCGTCGTCGTGGGCATGAGCTGCCGCTTCCCCGGCGGCGTGTCCTCCCCCGAGGAGCTGTGGCAGCTGCTCGCCGACGGCCGCGACGGCATCTCCGCCTTCCCCACCGACCGGGGCTGGGACCTGGACGCCCTCGCCGCGGGCGCCTCGGCCACCCGCGAGGGCGGATTCCTCACCGGCGCCGCCGAGTTCGACGCCCGCTTCTTCGGCATCTCCCCGCGCGAGGCCCTCGCGATGGACCCGCAGCAGCGCCTGCTGCTGGAGACGAGCTGGGAGGCCCTGGAGCGGGCCGGCATCGACCCGGCCACGCTCCGCGGTACCCCGGCCGGCGTCTTCGTCGGCACCAACGGCCAGGACTACTCCACCGTCCTGCGCGCCTCCGACGCCGACGTCCAGGGCTACGTCGCCACCGGCACCACCGCCAGCGTCATGTCCGGCCGGCTCTCCTACGCGCTCGGCCTGGAGGGCCCGGCGGTCACGGTCGACACCGCGTGCTCGTCGTCCCTGGTGGCCCTGCACTGGGCCGCCAAGGCGCTGCACGCGGGGGAGTGCACGCTGGCACTGGCCGGCGGCGTCTCCGTGATGTCCAGCCCGGACTCGTTCATCGAGTTCAGCACGCAGGGCGGCCTGGCCCCCGACGGCCGCTGCAAGGCGTTCGCCGACGGCGCCGACGGCACCGCCTGGTCCGAGGGCGCCGGCGTCCTCGTCCTGGAGCGGCTCTCCGACGCCGTCCGCAACGGACACGAGATCCGCGGCATCATCCGCGGCACCGCCGTCAACCAGGACGGCGCCTCCAACGGCCTCACCGCACCCAACGGCCCCGCCCAGCAACGCGTCATCCGGCAGGCGCTGGCCGACGCGGGCCTGACCGCGGCCGAGGTCGACGCCGTCGAGGCACACGGCACCGGCACCACTCTCGGCGATCCGATCGAGGCACACGCCCTGCTCACGACATACGGTCAGCAGCGGGCACACCCGCTGCTGCTGGGCGCGGTCAAGTCCAACATCGGCCACACCCAGGCCGCCGCGGGCGTCGCGGGCGTCATCAAGATGCTCCTGGCGATGCGGCACGGCACACTGCCCAGGACGCTGCACCTCGACGCCCCGTCGTCCCACGTCGACTGGTCGGCGGGCGCCGTCGAACTGCTGGCCGAGGCGACCGCCTGGCCGCAGACCGGCCACCCGCGCCGGGCGGGCGTCTCCGCGTTCGGCGTCAGCGGCACCAACGCGCACGTCATCATCGAGCAGGCACCGGCCGCCGAACCGGCCGCCGAACGCCCCGCCGCGACGGCTCCCGCGCTCGTGCCGTGGGTCGTGTCGGGCCGTACCCAGGAGGCGCTGCGGCAGCAGATCGAGCGGCTGATCTCCTTCACCGGAGACGACCACGCGCCGTCCCCCGTGGACGTGGGGTACTCGCTCGCGACGGGCCGTACCGCCTTCCCGCACCGCGCGGTGCTGCTCGCCGCCGACGGCGGGGTGACGGAGGCGGCGCGCGGCACGGCCGGCCACACCGCCGGGAAGACCGCGTTCCTCTTCTCCGGCCAGGGCAGCCAGCGGGCCGGAATGGGCCGGGAACTCGCCGCACACTTCCCCGTCTTCGCCGAGGCCCTGGACGCGGTGCTGGCGCACCTGGACGTCGAACTGGCCCGCCCGCTGCGGGACGTGCTGTTCGCGGCCGCCGGCACGCCCGAGGCGGAGCTGCTGAACGACACGGGCTGGACCCAGCCGGCCCTCTTCGCCATCGAGGTGGCGCTGTTCCGGCTGGTCGAATCATGGGGGGTGCGGCCCGACTTCGTCGCCGGGCACTCGATCGGCGAACTCACCGCGGCACATGTGGCGGGGGTCCTCTCCCTGCCGGACGCCTGCCGGCTGGTCGCCGCCCGCGCCACGCTCATGCAGCAACTCCCCGCGGGCGGCGCGATGGTGGCCGTAGAGGCCACCGAGGACGAGATCACCCCGCTGCTGGACGCGTCCGTGGCGCTCGCGGCCGTCAACGGCCCCGACGCGCTGGTCATCGCCGGCGCCGAGGCCGCCGTCCTGGAGCTCGCCGCACGCTTCACGGAGCAGGGCCGGCGGACCCGGCGCCTGCGCGTCAGCCACGCCTTCCACTCGCCGCTGATGGACCCGATGCTGGCCGACTTCGCCCGCGTCGCCGGTCAACTGACCTTCCAGGAACCCCAGGTGCCGGTCGTCTCGAACCTGACCGGCCGCCTCGCCGCGGACGAGGAACTGACCTCGCCCGCGTACTGGGTCCGCCACGTCCGCGAGGCGGTGCGGTTCGCCGACGGCGTGCGCACCCTGCGGGACGCGGGCGTGACGGCGTTCGTCGAGCTCGGGCCCGACGGAGTGCTCGCCGCCATGGCCCAGCAGAGCCTCGACGGCGACGAGCCCGCGGCGACGGTCGTGCCCGTCCTGCGCGCGGACCGGGACGAGACGGCGGCCGTCACCACCGCGCTGGCCCGCCTGCACGTGCGGGGCGTGGCCGTGGACTGGTCCGCGTACTTCGCCGGATCGGGCGCCCGGCGGGTGGACCTGCCGACCTACGCGTTCCAGCGCGAGCGGTTCTGGCCGGCGCGGGCCGCCGCCCGGCCGGGCGCCCCCGACGCCGCGGACACGGAGTTCTGGTCGGCGGTGGAGGACCGCGATGTGGACGCGCTCGCCGCGACACTGGAGCTGGACGACGACACCGTGACCGCGATGGTCCCCGCACTGTCCTCCTGGCGGCGCCGCCGCACCGAGCAGTCCGCGTCCGGCACCTGGCGCTACCGCGAAACCTGGACGGCACTGCCCGCCACCGGCTCCGCGCCGCCGCACGGACGCCGGCTGGTGCTCGTACCGGCCGGGGCCGCCCGGGACGCCTGGGTCACGGCCGTGCTGGACGCCCTGGGCGAGGACGCGGTCCGCGTCGAGGCCGGGGACCTGGCCACGGCACGCGGCGACGGCGCGGAGTACACCGGTGTGGTGTCCCTGCTGGCGGCGGCCGAACCGACCGCACCCGAGGCCGCCGGCCCCGGAAGCGCCGCCCTGCCGCCCGCCGCGGTCCGGCCCACGGCGCTGCTGACGGCGCTGGGCGAGGCCGGTGTCGACGCACCGCTGTGGTGCGTCACGCGCGGCGCCGTCGCCGTCGGGGCGACGGAGCGCCTGGCTCACCCCGGCCAGGCGGCCGTATGGGGCGAGGGCCGGGTGGCCGCGCTGGAGTACCCCGAGCGCTGGGGCGGTCTGATCGACCTGCCCGAGGTACTGGACGCACCGGCCGCGGCCGGCTTCGTCCGGGCGCTCGGCGGACCCGACGGCGAGGACCAGCTCGCGGTCCGCGCCACCGGCACCCACGCGCGCCGCCTGGTGCGCGCACCAGGCGGCCCCGGCGGTTCGTGGAAACCGGCCGGCACGGTGCTCGTCGTCGGCGGTACCTCGCCCACCGGCCGCGGCGTCGCCCGCTGGCTGGCCCGCGAGGGCGCCGGGCACCTGGTGGTGACGGCGGGCCCCGGCCTCGACCCGGCCGAAACGACCGCCCTGGGCGAGGAGCTGACGCCGTACGGCACCACCCTCACCGTCGTCACCTGCGACCCGTCCGACCGTGCCGCGCTCGCCGCCGCCCTCGACGCGGTCCCGCAGCACGCACCGCTGACCGCCGTGATCCACGCGGCGGACGACACCGACGCCGCGGCGACCCTCACCGCGGTCAGCCACCTCGACGACCTGCTCGGCGACCGGCCGCTGGACGCGTTCGTCCTGTTCAGCTCGGTCGCCGGGGTGTGGGGCGTCCGCGGGCAGGGCGACCGGGCCGCGCTCGGCGCGCGCCTGGCCGCCTTCGCACGGCAGCGCCGGGACCGGGGCGCGCACGCCCTCTCCGTCGCCTGGGGCGCCTGGGCGGACAGCACGGAACCGTCCCTCGCCGCCCATCTGCGGCTGAGCGGACTGCCGCCGATGGCCGCCGAACCGGCGCTCGCCGCCCTCGGCCGCGCCGTCGCCGACGACGAGAGCGCGGTGACGGTGGCCGACGTGACCTGGGAGGTGTTCGCCCCCGCCGCCACCGCACAGCGCCACAGCCGGTTCTTCACCGATCTGCCGGAGGCCCGTACGGCCATCGAAGCGGCCGGCCGCGACCAGGCGGACGAGTCGGCCGGACAGGCCGCGGACGCCTACCGGCGGCGCCTGCTGGCCCTCTCCGGTGCCGAACGCGCGGACACCCTCCGCGCGCTCGTCCGCACCCAGGTCGCCGAGGTCCTGGGACATCCGAGCACCGACGTGGTCGAGGACGGTCTGCCCTTCCGCGACCTCGGCTTCGATTCGCTGACCGCCGTCGACCTGCGCACCCGGCTCGCCGCCGCCACCGGCCTCACCCTGCCGGCGACGCTCGTCTTCGACCACCCCACCCCCGCGGAGCTGGCGGACCAGCTGCACACCCAACTGCTGGGCGAGCAGGGGGACGTGGCGAAGACCGCGGCACCCGCGACACCGGCGGCCGTGGGCCGCGCGGCCGACGACGACCCGATCGCCATCATCGGCATGAGCTGCCGCTACCCGGGCGGTGTGCGGTCCCCCGAGGACCTGTGGCACCTGGTCAGCGAGGGGATCGACGCGGTGGGCGAGCTGCCCACCGACCGCGGCTGGGACCTGGACGCGCTGCTCACCGGACGCCCCGACGGCCACGGCGGCCGCAGCGCGACCGGCCACGGCGGATTCCTCTACGACGCGGCGGAGTTCGACCCCGGCTTCTTCGGGATCTCGCCGCGCGAGGCGCTCGTCATGGACCCCCAGCAGCGCATCGTCCTCGAAGCCGCCTGGGAGGCGCTGGAGCGTGCCGGGATCGACCCGGCCACCCTCCGCGGCAGCGGCACCGGCGTCTACGTCGGCGGCGGCAGCGGCGACTACCGGCCGCCGGAGGAGATCGGACAGTGGCAGACCGCCCAGTCCGCGAGCCTGCTCTCCGGCCGGCTGGCGTACAGCTTCGGCTTGCAGGGGCCGACGGTGTCGGTGGACACGGCCTGCTCGTCGTCGCTGGTGGCCCTGCACCTGGCCGCGCAGGCGCTGCGCTCGGGTGAGTGCTCCATCGCCCTGGCCGGCGGTGTGACGGTGATGGCCACCCCGGCCGGATTCGTCGAGTTCAGCGCGCAGGGCGCCCTCTCCCCGGACGGCCGCTGCAAGGCGTTCTCCGACGACGCGGACGGTACGGGCTGGGCCGAGGGCGTGGGCATGCTCGTCGTCGAGCGGCTCTCCGAGGCCCGGCGCAACGGCCACCGCGTCCTGGCGGTCCTGCGCGGCTCGGCGATCAACCAGGACGGCGCGTCCAACGGACTGACCGCCCCCAGCGGCCCCGCCCAGCAGCGCGTCATCCGCCAGGCCCTCGCCAACGCCGGCCTGGCCCCCGCCGACGTGGACGCCGTGGAGGCGCACGGCACCGGCACCAAGCTCGGCGACCCGATCGAGGCACAGGCCCTGCTCGCCACCTACGGGCAGGACCGGGACCCGCAGCGGCCCCTGCTGCTCGGCTCGCTGAAGTCCAACATCGGCCACACCCAGGCCGCGTCGGGCGTCGCGGGCGTGATCAAGATGGTCATGGCGATGCGGCACGGCACGCTGCCGAGGACACTGCACGCGCAGACCCCGTCGTCGCACGTGGACTGGACCGCCGGGGCCGCCGCCCTGCTGACCGCACCGGCCACCTGGCCGGACACCGGCAGGCCGCGCCGGGCCGGAGTGTCGTCGTTCGGCGCCAGCGGAACCAACGCGCACGTGATCCTCGAACAGG
This sequence comes from Streptomyces sp. x-80, assembly GCF_046549095.1. Lineage (NCBI taxonomy): Bacteria > Bacillati > Actinomycetota > Actinomycetes > Kitasatosporales > Streptomycetaceae > Streptomyces > Streptomyces sp. x-80. Next base: position 83,141 of record NZ_JAJPWM010000014.1, on the reverse strand, counting down.
CCCCGGCCGCCGAGCCGGTGGCCGGCCCGGCGGGGCCGGACCGCGCGGCGGGGCTGCTGCCCGTCCTGCTCGCCGGCCGGACGGCCGGCGCCCTGCGCGACCAGGCCCGCAGCCTCCTCGCGCACACCGACGCGCACCCGGACACCCCGCTCGCCGACCTCGCGTTCTCGCTCGCGACGACCCGCTCGGCCTTCGAGCACCGGGCCGTCCTGCCGGCCGCCGAACGCGCCGGACTCCGCGCCGGCCTCGCGGCCCTCGCCGCCGGCACCGGCACCCCGCAGGTGATCGCGGGTGAGACGGGGCGCACCGGAAAGCTCGCCTTCCTCTTCTCCGGCCAGGGCAGCCAGCGCCTCGGGATGGGCCGCGAACTGTACGAGCGGTTCCCGGCGTTCGCGGACGCGCTGGACACGGTCCTCAGCCACCTCGACGCGGAGCTGAAGTGCCCGCTGCGGGACGTGCTGTGGGGCGCGGACGCGGAGCTGCTGAACAGTACGGGCTTCACCCAGCCGGCGCTGTTCGCCATCGAGGTGGCGCTGTTCCGGCTGGTCGAATCCTGGGGCGTGCGCCCGGACTTCGTGGCCGGTCACTCCATCGGCGAGATCGCCGCGGCGCACGTCGCCGGGGTGTTCTCCCTGGCGGACGCCTGCCGACTGGTGGTGGCCCGCGCCTGGCTGATGGAGGGACTCCCGGCCGGCGGCGCCATGGTGGCCGTACAGGCCACCGAGGACGAGGTCACCCCGCTGCTGACCGACCGGGTGTCCATCGCCGCGGTCAACGGCCCGACGTCGGTGGTCGTCTCGGGCGCCGAGCGCGACGCGCTGGACATCGCGGAGCGGCTGGGACGCAAGAAGTCCCGGCTGCCGGTCAGCCACGCCTTCCACTCCCCGCTGATGGACCCGGTGCTCGACGAGTTCCGCGCCGTGGCCGCGGACCTCACGTTCACCCCGCCGGCCCTGCCCGTCGTGTCGAACCTGACCGGCGCGGTGGCCTCGGCCGAGGAACTGTGCTCGCCCGAATACTGGGTCCGGCACGTCCGCGAGGCGGTCCGGTTCGCCGACGGTGTACGGGAGCTGGCGGCCCGCGGGGTCACGGCGTACCTGGAGCTGGGGCCGGACGGGGTGCTCTCCGCGCTGGCCCGCGAGACGCTGCCGGACGAGGCGCTGACCGTGCCCGTCCTGCGCAAGGGACGCGGCGAGGAGTCCACCGCCGTCACCGCCCTGGCCCGGCTGCATGTGCACGGCAGCGGCCCGGACTGGTCCGCGTTCTTCGCCGGTACCGGCGCCCGGCAGACGGAGCTGCCGACGTACGCCTTCCAGCACGGGCGGTTCTGGCCGGCCGCGCCGGCCGGTCGGGCACTGCCCACCGCCGGGGAGGCGGGCGCGACCGACCACGCGTTCTGGGCGGCCGTGGCGCAGGAGGACTTCTCCTCCCTGGAGTCCGCCCTCGACATCGAGAGCGACGCCCTCGCGAAGGTGCTCCCGGCGCTGCTGGACTGGCGTCGGCAGCAGCAGGACCGGTCCGTCGTGGACAGCTGGCGCCACCGCATCGCATGGCAGCCGCTCACCGGCGTGGCCACGGGCGGCCCGGCCGGCACCTGGCTGGCGGTGCTCCCCGAGGACCACGCCGACGACCCCTGGGTGGCGGCGGCACTCGACGCGGTGGGCCCCGAGGTGGTGCGGCTGACGGCTACGGCCCCCGACCGCGCCGCACTGGCCACCGCACTCGCCGGAACCGGCCGGCGGTTCACCGGAGTCCTCTCGCTGCTGGCCCTGGACGAAGCGGCACCGGACGGCGTGCCGACCGGACTCCTGCTCACGGCCGCACTCGTCCAGGCCCTCGGGGACGCCGGGATCGACGCCCCGCTGTGGTGCGTCACGCGGGGCGCGGTGTCCGTGGGCCGCGCCGAGGAACTGCACAGTCCCGCCCAGGCCGCCGTCTGGGGCCTGGGCCGGGTCGCCGCCCTGGAGTACCCCGAGCGCTGGGGCGGACTGATCGACCTGCCCGTGACGCCGGACGAGCGGACGGCCGCCCGCTTCGCCGCGGTCCTGGCCGGCCGGGACGGCGAGGACCAGGCGGCGGTGCGCGCCGCCGCGGTCTTCGCACCGCGCCTGGTGGCCGCGCCCGCGGACCGGTCCGCCGGACAGTGGAACCCGGCCGGCACGGTGCTGATCACCGGCGGCACTGGCGCGCTCGCCACCCACGTCGCCCGCCGCCTCGCCCACGACGGCGTACCGCACCTGGTACTGCTCAGCCGCCGTGGACCGCAGGCACCGCACGCCGACGGACTCCGGGCCGAACTCGACCGCCTGGGCACCCGCGTCACCTTCGTCGCCGGAGACGCGGCGGACCGCACGCAGCTCACGGCCGTACTGGCGGACATCCCGGCGGAGCACCCGCTGACGGCCGTCGTGCACACCGCCGGGGTCCTCGACGACGGCATCCTGGACCGGCTCACCCCGGACCGCTTCGCGGCGGTGTTCCGCGCCAAGGTCACCTCGGCGCTGCTGCTCGACGAACTGACCCGGGACCTGGACCTGTCGGCATTCGTCCTCTTCTCCTCCGCGACCGCGGCCGTCGGCAACCCCGGCCAGGCGAACTACGCGGCGGCGAACACCGTGCTGGACGCCCTGGCCGTACGGCGCCGCGCGCTCGGCCTCCCTGCCACCTCGATCGCCTGGGGCGCCTGGGGCGGAGGCGGCATGGCCGACGGGGCCGCGGCGGACGAGGCCGCCCGGCGCGCGGGCATCGGCACCATGGACCCGCAGCTGGCGTGCGCGGCGCTGTGGCAGCTGGTCGCCGAGGCGGAGCCGACGGCCGTGGTCGCCGATGTCGCCCTGGAACGGTACGTCGGCGCCTTCGGGGCCCGGCCGAGCGCGCTGCTGCGCGACTTCCCCGGCTACCGGGAACTGGTCGCCGCCGCCGCACCGGACGAGGCCGACGGCGCCCCGGGCCTGGCCGGCCGGCTCGCCGCGCTGCCGCCGGCCCGACGGCTCGACACGGTGGTGGAGCTGGTCCGCACCCGGGCCGCCCAGGTCCTGGGTCACCCGGACCCGGACGCGGTCGGCGCCGAACGGTCCTTCCGCGACCTCGGGGTGGACTCCCTGGGCGCCGTCGAGCTGCGCAACCAGCTCAACGCGGCGACGGGCCTGCGGCTCTCCGCGACCCTCGTCTTCGACCACCCGACACCCGCCGCTCTCGGCGCGCATGTGCTCCAGCAGCTCGTACCGGAGGAGGGATCCATGACCGACCACGACGAAACAGAGATCCGGGCCGTACTGGCCTCGGTACCGATCGACCGGCTGCGCGACAGCGGCGTCCTCGAACCGCTGCTGCGGCTCGTCGGCCGCGACACGCCGTCCGCACCGGACGAATCCGGTGAAGCGATCGACTCGATGGCAGTGGCAGACCTGGTGCGGGCCGCGCTCAACGGCCAGACGGACCTGTAACGCGAGTGATGGAGTTGACCATGAACACCCCCAGCGACGAGGTCGTCGAAGCGCTCCGCGCCGCGATGAAGGAAGCGGAGCGGCTGCGCCGGCAGAACCGGCAGATCGTCGCCGCCACCACGGAGCCGATCGCGATCGTCGGCATGAGCTGCCGGTTCCCCGGCGAGGTGTACTCCCCGGAAGACCTGTGGGACCTGGTCGCCTCCGGCACGGACGCCATATCGCCATTCCCCGCCGACCGCGGCTGGGACCTCGACGCCCTGCGCGACAGCGGCGTCGACGCCCGCGACACGGCGGTGAGCCAGCGCGGCGGCTTCCTCAGCTGCGCCGCGGAGTTCGACCCCGGCTTCTTCGGGATCTCGCCCCGCGAGGCCCTGACCATGGACCCCCAGCAGCGGCTGCTGCTGGAGACCGCGTGGGAGGCCGTCGAACGCGCGGGCATCGACGCGACCCGGCTGCGCGCCAGCCGGACCGGGGTGTTCATCGGCACGAACGGCCAGGACTACGCGTACCTCGTCGTCCGGTCCGCGGACGAGGCGACCGGCGACATCGGCACCGGCATCGCGGCCAGCGCCGCATCGGGCCGCCTCGCCTACACACTGGGCCTGGAGGGACCGGCCCTGACGGTCGACACGGCGTGCTCGTCCTCGCTGGTCGCCCTCCATCTCGCGGCGCAGTCGCTGCGCAACGGCGAATGCACCCTGGCGCTCGCCGGCGGCGTCAACGTGATGTCGACCCCCGGCTCCCTCGTCGAGTTCAGCCGCCAGGGCGGGCTGGCGCGCGACGGGCGCTGCAAGGCGTTCGACGACGCCGCCGACGGCACCGGATGGTCGGAAGGCGCCGGCGTCCTGCTGCTGGAAAAACTGTCGGACGCCCAGCGCAACGGGCACCGCGTCCTGGCGGTGGTGCGCGGCTCGGCCGTCAACCAGGACGGCGCCTCCAACGGCTTCACGGCCCCCAGCGGCCCGGCCCAGCAGCGCGTCATCCGCCAGGCCCTGGCGAGCGCCGGGCTCACCCCGGCCGAGGTGGACGCCGTCGAGGCGCACGGCACCGGCACCCCGCTCGGCGACCCCATCGAGGCCCAGAGCCTGCTCGCCACGTACGGGCAGGGCCGCGAACGGCCGCTGCTGCTGGGGTCCGTCAAGTCCAACATCGGCCACGCCCAGGCCGCTTCGGGCGTCGCGGGCGTCATCAAAATGGTGATGGCGCTGCGCAACGGCGAACTGCCGCGCACCCTCCACGTCACCGCACCCTCCTCGCACGTCGACTGGACGGCGGGCGATGTGCAACTGCTGACGGAACCGGTCCGGTGGCCGGTGTCCGAGCGCACCCGCCGGGCCGGCGTCTCGTCGTTCGGCGTCAGCGGCACCAACGCGCACGTGATCATCGAAGAGGCCCCGGCCGTGACGGCGGCCCCGCCGCGGGAGCGGACCGGGCCCACGGCGCTGCCCTGGGTGCTGTCCGCGCGGACCGCCGACGCCCTGCGCGCCCAGGCCACCGCCCTCCTGGCCCACCTGGCGGAGCGCACCCAGGAGCCCCGCGCCCTCGACCTGGCCTTCTCCCTCGCCACCACCCGGGCGAGCCTCGAACACCGCCTCGCCGTCACCGCCGAAGGACTCGACGCCGGCCGGAGCGCCCTCACCGCCTGGCTCGCCGACGGCACGGCCCCCGGCGTCACCGAAGGCACCGCCCTCGGCCGTCCCAAGTCGGCGGTGCTCTTCTCCGGCCAGGGCTCCCAACGCTTCGGCATGGGACGCGAGCTGGCCGAACGGTTCCCCGTCTTCGCCGAGGCACTGGACGCCGCACTGGCCCACCTGGACACGGCGACCGAGCAGCCGCTGCGGGACGTCATCTGGGGCGCGGACCCCGACCTGCTGAACCGTACGGGCTACACCCAGCCGGCGCTGTTCGCGGTGGAGGTGGCGCTGTTCCGGCTCATGGAGTCGCTGGGTGTCCGCCCGGACTTTGTGGGTGGGCATTCGATCGGTGAGGTTGCGGCGGCGCATGTGGCGGGGGTGTTCTCGCTGGCGGATGCGTGTCGGCTGGTGGGGGCGCGGGCGCGGTTGATGGAGGCGTTGCCGGCCGGTGGGGCGATGGCTGCGGTGCAGGCGACGGAGGAGGAGGTCAGGCCGTTGCTGACGGACCGGGTGTCGATCGCCGCGGTCAATGGTCCTTCGTCGGTGGTTGTCTCGGGTGCTGAGAGCGATGTGCTGGATGTCGTGGGGGTGTTCAAGGGCCAGGGGCGCAAGTCCTCCCGGCTCTCTGTCAGCCATGCTTTCCATTCGCCGTTGATGGATCCGATGCTCGACGAGTTCCGTGCCGTGGTGGCCGGACTGACGTTCGCCGAGCCGGCTGTACCCGTCGTCTCCAACCTGACGGGGGACCTGGCTTCGGCCGAGGAACTGTGCTCGCCCGAGTACTGGGTCCGGCACGTCCGCGAGGCGGTCCGCTTCGCCGACGGTGTCCGGACGCTCGCCGGACAGGGCGTCACCACCCTCCTGGAACTGGGCCCCGACGGCGTGCTGTGCGCCCTGGCCCAGGAGTCGCTGCCGGCCGGGAGCGTGACCGCCGTACCGGCCCTGCGCAAGGACCGCCCGGAAGAGACCGCGGTGGTGAGCGCGCTGGCGCGGCTCGGGACGACCGGTGTGCCCGTGGACTGGCCGGCGTTCTTCGCCGGAACCGGCGCCGCGGTGGTGGACCTGCCGACGTACGCGTTCCGCAACGAACGCTTCTGGCCGCAGGTCTCGCTCCGCGCCGTCGATGTGACATCCCTCGGACTGACCCCGGCCGGGCATCCGCTGCTCGGTGCGGCGATGGCCGTCGCGGGCTCCGACGAACTCGTCCTCACCGGCACCCTCTCGCTCGCCACGCACCCCTGGCTGGCCGACCACGCGGTGGGTGGCCAGGCCCTCTTCCCCGGCACCGGCTTCCTGGAACTGGCGATCCGCGCCGCGGACCAGGCCGGCTGCGACCGGGTGGCCGAGCTGACGCTCGACGCGCCCCTCGCACTGCCCGCGACGGGCGCCGTACAGGTGCAGATCAGGGTGGGCGGCGCCGACGACGCCGGCCGCCGGGAGCTGCTCTTCCACGCCCGCCCCGCCGACGCGCCCGACCAGGAATGGACCCGGCACGCCACCGGACTGCTCACCACCGACGAGCAGCTGATCCCCTTCGACGCGACCACCTGGCCGCCGCCCGGCTCCGCCCCGGTGGACATCACCGACGCCTACGACCACTTCGCCCGCACGGGCCTGGAGTACGGCCCGGTCTTCCGCGGACTGCGCGCGGTCTGGCGGCGCGACGAGGAGATCTACGCCGAGGTCGCGCTGCCCGCACCGGCCGCGGACGCCGACGCCTTCGGCGTGCACCCGGCGCTGCTCGACGCCGTGCTGCACGCGACCGTCTTCGCCAGCGCGGACGGCGACCGCCGCAGCCTGCTGCCCTTCGCCTGGAGCGGGGTGTCCCTGCACGCCTCGGGGGCCTCGGTGCTCCGGGTACGGGTGATCGGCAGCGGCCCGGACGCGGTCCAGCTGGCGGCGGTCGACGCCCAGGGCGAACCGGTGATCTCGGTGGCGTCGCTGGCGCTGCGCTCCGCGTCCCCGCACCTGGCCGCCCGGACCGTCCACGACGAGCGCCCCGCGCTGTTCCGGGTCGACTGGCTGCCCTGGGCGGGGGAGGGGGAGTGCGCCGACGCCTCGTGGGCACTGCTCGGCCCGGACACCTTCGGGCTCGGCGCCGCCCTGACCTCGGCGGGCCAGCTCCCGCTGTCCGTCGGCGCGTTGAGCGACCTGACCGCGGTGGTCCCGGATGTCGTGGTCGTCCAGGCGGCGGGCGATCCCGCCCGCGTCGCGGAGTCGGCCCATGACCTCACCCACCGGATGCTCCGCCTGGTGCAGGAGTGGCTGGCCGACGAGCGGTTCACCGGCTCCCGCCTGGTGTGCGTGACCCGGGGCGCGATCGCGGACCCCGACGGCGACGCGGAGACCGGCGACCCGGCCGCCGCGGCCGTCTGGGGACTGGTGCGGTCCGCGCAGGCCGAGAACCCGGGCAGGTTCCTGCTGGTGGACATCGACGGCCTCGACGGCCCGGCCGGGCCGTCGGCGGAGCTGCTGCCGGACCTGCCCCGGCTGCTGGACGCCGACGAACCGCAGGCGGTCGTCCGCGCCGGGGCGCTGCGCGTCGGCCGCCTGGCGCGCTGCGACGCGGGCGCGGCCCTGCTGCCCCCGGCGGGCGTGCCCTGGCGGCTGGACAGCCGGGCCAAGGGCAGTCTGGACGGTCTGACGCTGGCCCCCTGCCCGCAGGCACACGCCCCGCTGACCGGGCGCGAGGTCCGGGTGGCCGTCCGCGCGGCCGGCGTGAACTTCCGTGATGTGCTCAACGCCCTCGGCATGTACCCCGGCGACGCCGGGCTGTTCGGCTCCGAGGCCGCGGGCGTCGTGGCCGAGGTCGGCCCCGAGGTGACCGGAGTACGGCCCGGCGACCGGGTGACCGGCATGCTGTTCGGCGGCTTCGGACCGTATGTCGTCGGCGACGAACGGCGCCTGACCCGCATCCCCGACGACTGGTCGTGGGAGACGGCGGCGTCGGTGCCGCTCGTCTTCCTCACCGCCCACCACGCGCTCGTCACCCTGGGCGGCGTACGGCCCGGCGACAAGGTGCTCATCCACGCCGCGGCGGGCGGTGTCGGCATGGCCGCCGTCCAGCTCGCCCACCATCTGGGCGCCGAGGTGTTCGCCACCGCGAGCGAGGGCAAGTGGGACGTCCTGCGCGCGCAGGGCATCGCCGAGGACCACATCGCCTCCTCGCGCACCACCGCCTTCGCGGAGACCTTCGCCGCCGTCACGGGCGGCACGGGAGTCGACGTCGTCCTCAACTCCCTGTCCGGGGAGTACGTGGACGCGTCCCTGCGGCTGCTCTCCGAGGGCGGCCGCTTCCTGGAGATGGGCAAGACCGATATCCGCGACCCGGAGACCCTGCCGGCCGGTCTGCGCTACGAGGCGTTCGACCTGGGCCAGGTGGACCCGGACGACATCCAGCGGATGCTGGCCGAGCTCCTGGCGCTGTTCACCCGCGGTGTGCTGACACCGCTGCCGGTACGGGCCTGGGACGTACGGCGGGCGCGCGCCGCGTTCCGGCACATGAGCCTCGCCCAGCACATCGGCAAGATCGTGCTGACCATGCCGCCCGTCTGGCGCCCCGACGGCACGGTACTGATCACCGGCGGCACCGGCGGCCTCGGCGCCGAACTGGCCCGGCACCTGGTGACCACCCGCGGGGTACGCCATCTGCTGCTCGCCAGCCGGCGCGGCCCCGACGCCACGGGCGCCCGGGAGCTGACCGAGGAACTGGCCGAGCACGGCGCCGAGGTCACGGTCGCCCGCTGCGACGTGGCGGAACCGTCCGCGCTCGCCGAGCTGCTGGCGGCCGTGCCCGAAGCACACCCGCTGACCGCCGTGGTGCACACCGCGGGCATCCTCGACGACGGCGTGCTCGGCTCGCTGACGCCCGAGCGGCTGGACGCCGTACTGCGCCCGAAGGTGACCGCGGCCTGGCAGCTGCACGAGGCGACCCGCGGTCTCGACCTCGCCGCGTTCGTCCTCTACTCCTCCACCGCGGGCGTCCTGGGCAGCCCCGGCCAGGCCAACTACGCGGCCGGCAACGCCTTCCTGGACGCGCTCGCCCACCACCGGCACGCCCTGGGCCTGCCCGCGCTCTCGCTCGCCTGGGGCGCGTGGGAGCAGCGCGCCGGTATGACCAGCGGCCTGGCCGACCGCGATCTGCGCCGGGTCGGCGCGGCCGGTACCGGCGTGCCGCTGCTGCCGGTGGCGCACGGACTGGCCCTGTTCGACGCGGCCACGGAGGGCGACGAACCCCTCGTCGTCCCGCTGCCCCTGGCCACCGGCGCACCCCGTCCGGCGGGCACCGTCCCGGCCCTGCTGCGCGGCCTCGTCCGCACCGGCCGCCGCGCCGTCGCGGCCGAAGCCTCCCGCGCGGGCCTCGCCGAACGGCTGGCGGCACTGGGCGAGGACGAACGGCTGCGCCATCTGACCGACCTCATCCGCACCGAGGCCGCCGCCGTACTCGGCCACCCCTCGTCGGCGGCCGTCGTCGCCGAGCGCGAGTTCCGGCAGGCCGGCTTCGACTCGCTGACCTCGGTCGAACTGCGCAACCGCCTCGCGACCGCGACGGGCCTGACGCTGCCCGCCACGCTCGTCTTCGACTACCCCACGCCCGTCCGGCTCGCCGCGCAGCTGCTCGGCGAACTGGCCGGTCTGGACGGGGCACCGGCCGTCGCCACACCCGAACCGGCCGCGGCCTCCGGCGACCCGATCGCCATCGTCGGCATGAGCTGCCGCTTCCCCGGCGGCGTGCGCTCCCCGGAGGAGTTGTGGGACCTGGTCGCCGCCGGCGGCGACGCGATCTCCGGCTTCCCGGCCGACCGCGGCTGGGACCTGCCGACCTCGGCGGGCACCACGGACCTGGCCACGGGCCGCGGCGGATTCCTGCGGGACGTGGCCGACTTCGACGCCGGGTTCTTCGGCATCTCGCCCCGCGAGGCGCTGGCCATGGACCCGCAGCAGCGACTGCTCCTCGAAGTGGCCTGGGAGGCGGCCGAACGCAGCGGCATCGACCCCCGCACACTGCGCGGCACCCGTACGGGCGTCTACGTAGGGGTCAGCGGCCAGGACTACGCCGGTCTCGTCATGGGTTCCGCCGACGACGTGGAGGGCCATGCGACCACCGGCCTGGCGGTCAGTGTCGTCTCCGGCCGCCTCTCCTACGCGTTCGGCCTGGAGGGCCCGGCCGTCTCCGTCGACACCGCATGCTCGTCGTCGCTGGTCTCCCTGCACCTGGCGGCCCAGTCGCTGCGCAACGGCGAATGCACGCTGGCACTGGCGGGCGGCGTCACGGTGATGACCACCGCGGCGAACTTCAGCGGCTTCTCCCGGATGGGGGGCCTCGCCGGGGACGGGCGCTGCAAGGCGTTCTCCGACTCGGCCGACGGCACCGGCTGGTCCGAGGGCGCGGCCGTCCTCGTCCTGGAGCGCCTGTCCGACGCGCGCCGCAACGGCCATGACGTCCTGGCGGTGGTGCGCGGCAGCGCGGTCAACCAGGACGGTGCGTCGAACGGCCTCACCGCCCCGAACGGCCCGTCGCAGCAGCGCGTGATCCGGCAGGCGCTCGCCAACGCCGGGGTGTCCCCGGTGGACGTGGACGCCGTCGAGGCGCACGGTACCGGCACCCCCCTGGGCGATCCGATCGAGGCGCAGGCGCTGCTGGCGACGTACGGTCAGGGCCGCGACCCCCGGCGCCCGCTGCTGCTGGGCTCCGTCAAGTCGAACATCGGCCACACCCAGGCCGCGGCGGGCGCCGCGGGCCTGGTCAAGATGGTGATGGCGCTGCGCCGTGACGAGCTGCCGCGCACGCTGCACGTGACCGCGCCGTCCTCGCACGTGGACTGGTCCGCGGGCGCGGTGGCGCTGCTGACCGAGAACGCGGCATGGCCCGAGACCGGGCGGCCGCGCCGGGCCGGCGTCTCCTCGTTCGGGATCAGCGGCACCAACGCGCATGTGCTGCTGGAGCAGGCCCCCGCCGCCGAACGGCCGGGCGGCGCGCCGCGCCGGACCCCGGCCGTGGTGCCGTGGCCCGTCTCGGCGAAGAGCGAGGCCGCGCTGGACGCGCAGCTGGGCAGGCTCACGGCCTTCGCGGCCGGCACCGGCGCGGCCGGCCGGGCCGACACCGGGTACACCCTGGCCACGGCCCGCTCACTGTTCGAGCACCGGGCGGTGCTGCTGGCCTCCGGCGACGGTGTGCCGGAGATCGCCCGGGGCACGGCCGGTACCGCCTCGCTGGCGGTGCTCTTCTCCGGCCAGGGCAGTCAGCGCATCGGCATGGGACAGGAACTGGCCGAGCGCTTCCCGGTGTTCGCCACCGCCCTGGACGCCGTCCTGGCAGAACTGGACCCGTACCTGGACCACCCGCTGCGGGACGTCATCTGGGGCGCGGACCCCGCTCTGCTGAACCGTACGGGCTACACCCAGCCGGCGCTGTTCGCGGTGGAGGTGGCGCTGTTCCGGCTCATGGAGTCGCTGGGTGTCCGCCCGGACTTTGTGGGTGGGCATTCGATCGGTGAGGTTGCGGCGGCGCATGTGGCGGGGGTGTTCTCGCTGGCGGATGCGTGTCGGCTGGTGGGGGCGCGGGCGCGGTTGATGGAGGCGTTGCCGGCCGGTGGGGCGATGGCTGCGGTGCAGGCGACGGAGGAGGAGGTCAGGCCGTTGCTGACGGACCGGGTGTCGATCGCCGCGGTCAATGGTCCTTCGTCGGTGGTTGTCTCGGGTGCTGAGAGCGATGTGCTGGATGTCGTGGGGGTGTTCAAGGGCCAGGGGCGCAAGTCCTCCCGGCTCTCTGTCAGCCATGCTTTCCATTCGCCGTTGATGGATCCGATGCTCGACGAGTTCCGTGCCGTGGTGGCCGGACTGACGTTCGCCGAGCCGGCTGTACCCGTCGTCTCCAACCTGACGGGGGACCTGGCTTCGGCCGAGGAACTGTGCTCGCCCGAGTACTGGGTCCGGCACGTCCGCGAGGCGGTCCGCTTCGCCGACGGTGTCCGGACGCTCGCCGGACAGGGCGTCACCACCCTCCTGGAACTGGGCCCCGACGGCGTGCTCACCGCCCTGGCCCAGGAGTCGCTGCCGGCCGAGGGGGTGACCGCCGTACCGGTGCTGCGCAAGGACCGGCCCGAGGAGACCGCCGCGGCCGCCGCCCTCGCCCGGCTGCACGTCACCGGCGTCCCCGTGGACTGGGCCGCGTACTTCGCCGCTACCGGCGCGCGCCGCACGGATGTGCCGACGTACGCGTTCCAGCGGGAGCGGTTCTGGCCGACGGCGGCGGCACGGACCGTCGACGCGGCCGGGCTGGGGCTCGCCCCCGCACAGCACCCGCTGCTGGGCGCCGCGCTGGCCGTGGCCGGATCGGACGAGGTCGTGCTCACCGGCCGGGTGTCGCTGCGCACGCACCCCTGGCTCGCCGACCACCGGGCGCAGGACCAGGTCCGGCTCCCCGCGGCGGCGTTCGCCGAACTCGCCGTCCGGGCCGCCGACCAGACCGGCTGCGACCGGGTGGCGGAACTCGCCCTGGACGCACCGCTGACACTGACCGCACCCGACGCGTTCGCGCTGCAAGTACGCGTCGCCGCGCCCGACGCGGCCGGTGACCGCGCGGTGACCGTCCACTCCCGCCCCGCCGACGCGCCCGAGCAGCCGTGGCTGCGGCACGCCCGCGGAGTGCTGGCCGCCGGTGACCGCACCGCGCCCGACGGGTTCGACCCCCAGGTGTGGCCGCCGCAGGACGCACAGCCGGTCGCGCTCGACGACTGGTACGCGCGAACCGCCGCCTCCGGGGCGGCCCGCGGCCCGGTGTTCCAGGGACTGCGGGCGGTCTGGCGGCGCGGCGCCGAGGTGTTCGCCGAGGTGGCACTGCCCGACGAGGCCACCGGCGACGCCGCCGCGTTCGCGCTGCATCCGGCGCTCCTGGACGCGGCGCTGCAAGCCGCCGCGTTCGCCGCGGGCGCGGACGGCGGGCCGGTGGAGCCCGTCTCCTGGACCGGGCTGACGCTGCACGCCGGCGCCGCGACGGCCGCCCGCGTCCGGCTCACCGCCACGGGCCCCGGCGAACTGTCGCTGCTCGCCGTCGACGTGGCGGGGGCTCCGGTGGTCGCGGTCGACTCGCTGACGCTGCGACCGGCGGACGAGCACCCATCGGCCGGGCCCGGCACGGCAGGCGAGCCGGAATCGCTGTTCGGTGTCGCCTGGGTGCCCGTCCCGGCGGCGCAGTCGCCCCTGGCCGGTACCCGCTGGGCCGTCATCGGCGCCGATGAACTCGACCTCGGCTACGCCCTGCACCGCGCCGACGAATCCGTCATCGCGTACGGCGAGCACCTCGCCGACGCGCTCGGCGACAACGGTCGCGCACCGGACGTGTTCCTGGTCCCGGTGGTCGGCGAGGTGGCCACCGGCGGCCCCGTGGCGGTGCACGAGCTGACGGCCCGGGTGCTGGGCCTGCTCCAGGAGTGGACGGCCGACCCGCGGCTGGCCGCGTCCCGGCTGGTGTTCGTCACCCGCGGCGCGGTCGCGGCGGACGGCGCGGACGTGACCGATGTGGCCGCGGCCGCGGTATGGGGTCTGGTGCGGTCGGCCCAGTCGGAGAACCCCGGCAGCTTCGTGCTGGTGGACATCGACGAGGGATTCGTCTCGGCCGCCGCCCTGCCGGGCCTGCTCACGCTGGACGAACAGCAGGTCATGGTGCGCGCGAACGAGCTGCGCGCGGCCCGTCTGGTACGGCTGCCCGACGCGGTGCGGCCCGCGGCGCAGGGCTCCCCCTGGGACCGCGGCGGCACCGTGCTCGTCACCGGCGGCACCGGCGGACTGGGCAGCCACCTCGCGCGGCATCTGGTGACCGGACACGGGGTGAAGCGTCTGCTGCTGGCCGGCCGCCGCGGTCCGCAGGCGCCCGGAGCGGCCGCCCTGCACGCCGAACTGACCGCCCTCGGGGCCGAAGTCACCCTCGTCGCCTGCGATATGAGCGACCGGGCGGAAGTCACCGCGCTGCTGGCGGGCGTGCCCGCCGCGCACCCGCTGAGCGCGGTGGTGCACACGGCCGGTGTGCTGGACGACGCGACGATCGGCTCGCTGACGCCCGGACAGCTGGCGACGGTGCTGCGGCCCAAGGTGGACGCCGCCTGGTATCTGCACGAGGCGACCCGCGGCCTCGACCTCGCCGCGTTCGTCATGTACTCGTCGATCTCGGGGGTGATGGGCAGCCCCGGCCAGGCCAACTACGCCGCCGGCAACGCCTTCCAGGACGCACTGGCCCAGCACCGCCGCGCCCAGGGCCTGCCCGCCGTCTCGCTCGCCTGGGGACCGTGGGCCCAGGACGGCGGTATGACCAGCGGCCTGACCGACACCGACATGGCCCGGATGGCACGCTCGGGCGTACCGCCGCTGTCGACCCGGCAGGGCCTGGCGCTGTTCGACGCGGCCACCGTCCGCGACGAGGCGCTCGTCGTGCCCATCCGCGTCAACGTCACCGGCCTCCAGCAGGACCAGCAGGCCGCCGGCGCACTCTGGCGCGACCTCGTACCGCGCACCCGGCGCACCGCCGCGACCGCCGACCGGTCCCCGCGCACCCTGCGCGAACGGCTGGGCGGGCTGGCCGGACCGGAGCAGGAGAGCCTGCTGACGGAACTGGTGACGGGCCACGCCGCCAAGCTCCTGGGCCACCGCGAGGCCGGCGCGGTCGATCCGCAACGCCGCTTCCTGGAGCTGGGATTCGACTCGCTGATCGCCGTCGAGCTGCGCAACCAGCTCGCCGACGCCCTCGGCATCCGGCTGCCCTCCTCCGTCGTCTTCGACCACGAGACGCCCGCGGGGCTCGCCGCATGGCTGCGCACCGAGGCCGTCGGCCCGCTCGGGCTCGGCGGCGGGCCCGCGCGGACCGGGGCCCCGCGCGGCGCCCGGCACGGGGACGAGACGCTGGTGGAGCTGTTCTTCAACGCGGTCAAGGCCGGGAAGCAGACCGAGGCCATGGGCATGCTCAAGGCGGTGGCGTTGACCCGCCCCACCTTCGACAACCCCGCCGACCTGGAGGAGCTCTCCGCGCCGGTCACGCTCGCCGAAGGACCGGTCGGCCCCCGCCTCGTCTTCGTCAGCGCGCCCGGGGCGACGGGCGGTGTGCACCAGTACGCCCGGATCGCCGCGCACTTCCGCGGCCGGCGGCATGTCTCCGCGCTCCCGCTCATGGGCTTCGAACCCGGCGAACTCCTGCCCGCCAACGGCGAGACCGCGGCCCGGGTGGTCGCGGAGAGCGCACTGCACGCCAGCGACGGCGAGCCGTTCGTCCTCGTCGGCCACTCGTCGGGCGGCTCGCTCGCCTACCTGGCCGCCGGCGTACTGGAGGAGACCTGGGGCGTACGGCCCGAGGCCGTCGTCCTGCTCGACACTGCGAGCATCCGCTACGGCCGCGGCGAGGGCAACGACTACCACCGCACCCAGCGCTTCTACCTGGCCGACATCGACTCACCGTCGGTCAACCTGAACAGCGCCCGGCTGTCCGCCATGTCCCACTGGTTCACGGCGATGACCAGCATCGATGCGCCGCCCACGACCGCGCCGACCCTCCTGGTCCGCTGCGCGCGACCGCTGGACGGCTTCCTCTTCGACACCTCCTCCGTCCAGGCGGACACCGTCCGGATGATCGAGGCCGACCATCTGTCCCTCGCCAAGGAGCACTCGGCGCTCACGGCACAGATCATCGAGGAGTGGGTCGCGACCCTGCACACACCCGACGCATGAGCCCCGTCCGGGACCGGCGCGGCCGCCGGCCGCGCCGGTCCCGGACGCCGCACACCCCCCACCACCGGCACCACCCAGAGGGAGTCCACTCGTGACCACCACGAGCCAACTGCCCATACTCACCGCCGAGCCCCCGGCCATACTCCGCCTGAGCCCGCTGCTGCGCGAGCTCCAGGACCGCGCCCCGTTATGCAGGGTGCGCACGCCCGCGGGCGACGAGGCATGGCTGGTGACCCGGCACGCCGAACTGAAGGAACTGCTGCTCGACGAGCGGCTCGGGCGCTCGCACCCCGACCCTGCGTCGGCACCGCGCTATGTGAAGAACCCGTTCCTCGATCTGCTGATCACCGACGACGACCCCGACACCGCGCGCAAAGTGCACGCCGAGACCCGTACGGTTCTCACCCCGAATTTCTCCGCCCGGCGCGTACGCGACCTCAAACCCCGGGTGACGGCGCTTGCCGAGGCCGTACTGGAGTCGTTCACGGCCCAGGGCCCGCCCGCCGATCTGCACGCGCACTTCTCGGTGCCGTTCTCCCTGCGGGTGCTCTGCGAGCTGATCGGCGTCCCCGCCACGGAACAGCAGCGGCTGACGGCACTGCTGCACCGCATGGGCGGCCTCGACGACCGCCAGAGCGTCACCGAGGGCCAGCAGGACCTCTTCGGCTACCTCGCCGAGCTCGCCGACCGCAAACGCGCCGACCCCGGCGACGACGTCATCTCCCGCCTGTGCGCGTCCGAGGTCGCCCCGGAGCGCATCGGCCCGCTCTCCGCGGGTCTGCTCTTCGCCGGACTGGACAGCGTCGCCAGCCATATCGACCTCGGCGTCATACTGCTCGCCACCGACGCCGAGCGCCGCGCGGCGGTGCTGCGGGACGCGGACCTGATGTCGCAGGCCGTGGAGGAGGTGCTGCGCAGCGCCAAGGCCGGCGGCTCCGTGCTGCCGCGCTACGCCGCCGCGGACGTCGAGCTGGCCGGGGTGACCATCCGGGCCGGTGAACTGGTCCTGCTCGACTTCACCCTCGCCAACTTCGACCGGCAGGTCTTCGACCGGCCCGAGGAGTTCGACCCGACCCGGACGCCCAACCCGCACCTGACCTTCGGGTACGGCATGTGGCACTGCGTGGGCGCCCCGCTGGCACGGCTGGAACTGAAGACGGCCTACACCCTGCTGCTCTCCCGGCTGCCCGGTCTGCGGCTGGAGACCGGGGTGGACGAACTGCGGCTGCTCGGCGGCCAGCTGTCCGGCGGCCTCACCGAGCTGCCCGTCACCTGGTAGCGGTGCACCGACGCACGCCGTGCACGCCGTGCACGCCGTGCACGCCGACAAGCACTGATAAACGCTGACAAACGCCACTAAACACAGCCCCGCCCCCACACGATCGTGGGGGCGGGGCCGCGTCGTTCCCGTGGGGAGCCGGTTCAGTCCTCGTGCACGGTGATCGCTCCCGACGGGCAGATCACGCTCGCCTGCCGGGCGGCGTCCCGGTCCGCCGCGCCGGCCGGTGTGCCGATGACGCTGACGATTCCGTCGTCGTCCTGGTCGAAGACCTCCGGCAGCGACAGCACACACTGCCCCGCCCCGACACAGCGGTCGGTGTCCACACTGATGCGCACGTTCCTCACCCTTCCTCCGTGGCCGTCGGCTACCAGCGCACCGGCAGCTCGTGCAGCCCGAACAGCACCCCGTCGTATTTCAGGGCCAACTCCTCTACCGGTACGGCAAGTTCGAGCGTCGGGATGCGCTCGAACAGGGTCCGGTAGGCGATCTCCATCTCCACGCGCACCAGATTCTGCCCGAGGCACTGGTGCACCCCGTATCCGAAGGCCACATGGTGCCGGGCGGAGCGGGCCGGGTCGAACTCGTCGGGCCGCTCGAAGACCGTCGCGTCGTGGTTGGCGGCGGCGACGAGCGGCACGATGCCCTCACCGGCCTTGATCAGCTGCCCGCCGATCTCCACGTCCTCGACCGCCACCCGGAACGCCACCAGGTCGGCGACCGAGTGGTAGCGCAGCAGCTCCTCCACCGCCCGGTCGTCGCCGATCCCGTGCGGATGCAGCAGCAGCGTCACCACACCGAGCCCGATGTTGTTCGCCGTGGTCTCGTGGCCCGCGATCAGCAGCAGCATCCCGACGCCCGACACCTCCTGCGGGGTCAGCGTGCCGTCGGCGAGCAGCCTGCTGATCAGGTCGTCGCCCGGCCGCTTCGCCTTGATGGCGATCAGCCGGGTGAGGTAGCGCAGCAGCGCCTTGGTGGCCGCCTCCCGCTGTGCGTCGGTGGACGTCAGCGTGACCAGCACCCGGGTTTTCGCCTCGAAGAAACCGCAGTCCGCATGGGGTACGCCCAGCAGATCGGAGATCACCAGCGACGGCACCGGCAGCGCGAAGTCCGAGATGAGATCGGCCCGGTCACCGGCGGCCAGCATGGCGTCGATGCGCTCGTCCACGATGCGCTGGATCGCGGGCCGCATCTCCCGGATGCGGCGCACCGTGAACTCCGGGATGAGCGTCTTGCGGAACCGGCCGTGCTCCGGCGGGTCCAGTGCCACGAACCAGCCGGGCACGTCGTCCTGGCCGGGCACCCCGCCGGTGCGGGCCGCCCGGGGAAAACCCGGGTGCGCGGGATTGGAACTGATCCTGGAGTCGGTGAGGACGGCCCGGACCTCTTCGTGCCGGGTCACCAGCCAGACCGGGACCCCGCTCGGCAGCGTCGAGCGGACGAGCCCCGGCCGCTGCCGCAGTTCCGCGTACTCCGCCGGTGGAAAGGGCCGGCCGGGACGCCGTCCCGGAAAGTCGACGAGGTTGGGATCGGTGAGTGTCATCTGTGCGTTTCCCCTGCGGGTCTGGTGGTGGGCGGCGACGGCCGGGCCCGGTCCGGTCAGTTCGCCTCGTAGAACGCACGGACGCGCCCGACGATGTATGCCTGGTCGTCCTCGGTCAGTCCGGTGTACGTCGGCAGGTAGAAGCCGTCCGCGCTGAAACGGCTCGCGTTCAGCGACGGCCACCGCGGGTCGAAATAGCCGGGCTGCCGGCTCATCGGCTTGAAGAACAGCCGCGTCTCGATGCCCTCCGCCGCCAGGAACTCCCGCAGCTCCTCGCGGCGTTCGGCCCGCAGGTCGTACATCCACAGCACGTCCCGCGCCGGCATCAGGGTGATCTGGGGGATGTCCGCGAGTCCCGCGTCGTAGCGCTTCTCGATCTCCCGGCGGGCCGCCAGGATCTCGTCCAGCCGCTCCGTCTGGGCCAGCGCGACGGCGGCCTGCATGCTGGTCATCCGGAAGTTGTAGGCGAGCTTCTTGTGCAGGAAGCTGTGGTCCTTGGTGAACGCCATCGCGCGCAGATGGGCCATCTGCTCGGCCAGCCGCGGGTCGTCGGTGAGACAGATGCCGCCCTCACCAGAGGTGATGATCTTGTTGGCGAACAGCGAGTAACAGGCGATATCGGCCACCGGCCGGACCCCGTGCGCCTCGGCGGAATCCTCCACGACCCGGAGGTTGTACTCGTACGCGAGGTTCATCACCGCGTCCATATCGCACCGGCGTCCGTAGATGTGCACCGGCATGATCGCCTTCGTGCGCGAGGTGATCTTCTCCTCGATGCGTGAGACATCGATGTTGAGATCGTCCCCGCAGTCCACGAAGACGGGTGTCGCCCCTGTGTACGTCACCGCCCAGGCCGTCGCGATCATGGTGAACTCCGGTACCACCACCTCGTCACCCGGGCCGACGCCCAGCGCCCGCAGCGCGAGGGTGAGCGCGGTCGTCCCGGACGAGCAGGCGACACCGTGCGCGATGCCGTTGTACCGCGCGAACTCCTCCTCGAAGCGCCGCACATACGGCCCCTGCGACGAGATCCAGCCGTCGTTGATCGTCTCGGTCACATACGCGAGCTCCTGTCCTGCCAGCCAGGGCCTGGACACGGGGTATTTGACTGCCATGCGTTCCTCGCTCGGGTCACGTCGGTGGTGATGCATTGAGTCAGTTCGCGGCCAGGGCCGGCAGGCCCAGCAGCAGATCGGCCGCGGTGCTCCGGCCGCCCGCGGCCCGCAGCAGCGTCGCGAAGTGCTCGGCGCGCTCGCGGTACGCCGGATCGTCGAGCACCCGCGTCAGCTTGTCGGTCACGTCATCGGCGTCGAGGGTCTCGGGACGGTCCAGGGTCAGGCTGACGCCGAAGTCCTGCCCGCGTACCGCCTGGTCGTCGCAGTCCACCCAGAGCGGCCGCACCACCAGCGGCTTGCCGAAGTACAGGCCCTCGTGGAAGCCGTTGCCGCCCGCGTGCGTGAAGAAGAGCTTGACGCTCGGATGTCCGAGCACGTCCAGCTGCGAGGGCACCCAGCTCTCGATCCGCAGATTGTCCGGGAGCGTCTCGCGCGGCGGCAGCAACTCCTGCTGCTCCGTGGGGAGTTTCCACAGCACCTGATGCCGGTCCGCCAGCCGGCGGGTGACCTCGACCAGCGCGGCGACCTGCTCCCGCGTCAGCCTGGTGATGGTGCCGAACCCCATGTAGATCACGGACTCCTGGGCGTCGAGCCACTCCGACAGACCGTCGTCGTCCGGTGCCTGGGGGAGCGGCGGCACCATCGGGCCGACCAGCCGCAGACTCTCGGGAGCCGGGAACGGATAGTCGAGTTCGGGCACCGAATAGCAGAGCACCATCTCGGCCGCGTCGATCCGCGCCATCATGCCGCGGGCCTCCGGAGCGATCCCCAGCTCCGTACGGACCGCCACGTCCTCCGCCACCTTCTTCCGCATAGCAGGGGCCGTGAACATCCCCATCGTGCGCCATTTGAACAACTGGTTCGTCATGCGCTGGGCGACGTTCATGTCCGCCGGCAGTCCCGAATGCGGCACCGGGAATCCGGGCGGGGTGTACGACTTGGCGAACGGCACATGCGAGGTAAGGACATTGCTCGGCACGAACGGCACCCCCAGGACGAAGGGGATCCGCTCGGTGATGGCCAGTTCGTACCCGAACTGGCACATGCTCTCGATCACCATCAGCGCCGGCCGCACCTCCGCCACCACCGCCGCCAGCCGCCGGTACTTCTCGACCCGCGACCGGGGCGCGAAGGAGTGCCGGATGACCGCCCGGTGCGCCTTGAACCGCGACCGCTGGGTCACCTGCCGGTACGTCTCGTCGTCCCAGGTGACCGCCGACATCTCGGAAACGGTCTCACCCAGCGAGGCGAACTCGACCGGTGTTCCCGCATTGAGCGCCTTGATATCGGCACGCCGATTCTCGTCGGTGGCGAACCACAGGTCTTCCACACCCCGCCGGGACAATTCCCCGGCCAGTACGAGCAACGGGTTCAGCAGGCCGCTTTCCGCATAGCTGACAAAAAGGATCGGCCGCCGAATCGACTCCATGAACAACACCCTTCGGAGGTGGCAGCCGGGTGGTTTCGCTGCCACGGTGTACACACGGCCGGTCGCCGAGTGGCCGCGATTCACCGAGGACCGAGTCCCCGGCCGGACGTCAACGGACAGGGTGCGCGATGAAGCGGGACAGTATCTTGGTCTCACATCAGAACGAAGAGAATCCCTAGACTTCCGGGATGTGCCCCGGGCGATTGCCGCAGCCGCGCCGGATTCTTTAGGGAAAATTACAGCTCCCCCGCTCATACGATCCGGCACGGACACAAGTACCGGACCGCGAATCCCCGGGGGTGGGCAGCGTCATGACGATCGGAACCGACAACGATCCGGTGGTGATCGTCGGGATGGCCTGCCGGTATCCGGGCGATGTGCGATCCCCCGAGGAACTGTGGGCACTGCTCACGGCAGGCACCGACGCGGTCACCGGATTCCCCGCCGACCGCGGCTGGGACCTGGCCGCCCTCGCCGGCGACGGCACGGGCCGCAGCGACGCACAGGAGGGCGGATTCCTCTCCGGTGCCGCGGACTTCGACCCCGGCTTCTTCGGCATCTCGCCGCGTGAGGCCGTCGCGATGGACCCCCAGCAGCGCCTGGTGCTGGAGACGTCCTGGGAAGCCGTCGAACGGGCCGGTATCGACCCGCTGTCACTGCGCGGCACCCAGACCGGCGTGTTCATCGGCACCAACGGCCAGGACTACGCCCTCGTCAGCCACCGGTCACGGGACGACCTGGCGGGCCACGCCATGACGGGCCTGTCGACCGGAGTCGCCTCCGGCCGCCTCGCCTACACCCTCGGGCTGGAGGGCCCCGCGATCACCCTGGACACCGCCTCCTCCGCGTCACTGGTGGCCCTGCACTGGGCCGCCCGGTCCCTGAGAGCCGGCGACTGCTCACTGGCACTGGCCGGCGGCGTGACCGTCATGTCCACCCCCCTGGCCTTCGTCGGCCACACCCGCCAGGGCGGCCTCGCCCCCGACGGCCGGTGCAAGGCGTTCTCCGCCGACGCGGACGGCACCGCCTGGGCCGAAGGCGTCGGCGTCCTGCTGCTGTCGCGCCTCTCCGACGCCCGCGCCAACGGCCACCCCGTACTCGCCGTGCTCCGCGGCAGCGCGGTGAACCAGGACGGCGCGTCGAACGGCCTGACCGCGCCCAGCGGTCCGGCACAGGAACGCGTCATCCGGCTGGCGCTCGCCGACAGCGGCCTCGGCCCGGCCGACGTGGACGCGGTGGAGGCGCACGGTACGGGCACCACGCTGGGCGATCCCATCGAGGCGCAGGCGCTGCTGGCCACGTACGGCCAGGACCGCGCCGCGCATCTCCCGCTGTGGCTCGGCTCGCTCAAGTCGAACTTCGGGCACGCCCAGGCCGCGGCGGGCGTCGCCGGCGTCATCAAGATGGTGCTGGCCATGCGGCACGGCACACTCCCACGGACCCTGCATGTGCGCACGCCGTCGCCGCACGTGGACTGGACCGCGGGCGCGGTGGAACTGCTCACCGAGCCCGTGCCCTGGCCCGAGACCGGCCGCCCGCGGCGCGCGGGCGTGTCGTCGTTCGGCCTCAGCGGCACCAACGCCCACGTGATCATCGAGCAGGCCCCACCGGACGAGCGCCCCGCCCGGGAGCCCAAGGTGCACCCGGCCGTTGTGCCGTGGCTCATATCCGCCCGGACCGACACCGCGCTGGCCGACCAGGTGGACCTGCTCACCTCATACGTCTCCGGCGCCGGGGACCTCGCACCGGTGGACATCGGGTTCTCGCTGGCCACGGGCCGCGCGGCGCTGACGCACCGGGCCGTCCTGCTCGCCTCCGAGCAGGGCGTGACCGAGGCGGCCCGCGGCACGGCGGACCCGGCCGGGACGGGCCCGACCGCGGTGCTCTTCTCCGGGCAGGGCAGCCAGCGACCGGGCATGGGCCGGGAGTTGTACGAACGGTTCCCGGTGTTCGCCGACACCCTGGAGACCGTGCTGTCCGAACTGGACCCCCATCTGGACCGGCCGTTGCGGGAGGTCATGTGGGGTGCGGACGCGGAGGCGCTGGGCGAGACGGGGTGGACGCAGCCGGCGTTGTTCGCGGTCGAGGTGGCGTTGTTCCGTTTGGTGGAGTCGCTGGGTGTGCGGCCGGATTTCGTGGGTGGGCATTCGATCGGTGAGATCGCGGCGGCTTACGTGGCGGGGGTGTTCTCGCTTCCGGATGCCTGTCGGCTGGTCGCCGCGCGGGCGCGGCTGATGCAGGCGCTGCCGGGTGGCGGGGCGATGGTGGCGGTGGGTGCGGCGGAGGACGAGGTCCGTCCGCTGCTGGACGGCGGGGTGTCGGTGGCGGCGGTCAACGGTCCGTCGTCGGTGGTGATCGCTGGCGTCGAGGGGGCGGTGCTGGAGATCGCGGCCCGGCTGGCGGAGCGGGGCCGAAAGACCAGTCGGCTGCGGGTGTCGCACGCCTTCCACTCACCGCTGATGGACCCGATGCTGGACGACTTCCGGCGCATCGCCGAGAGCATCGACTTCCGCGCACCGCTCCTGCCGGTGATCTCGAACCTGTCCGGCGGGCTCGCGCCCGCCGCGGAGCTGTGCTCCGCCGGCTACTGGGTCCGCCATGTCCGTGAACCGGTCCGCTTCGCCGACGGGGTGGCGGCCCTGCACACGGCGGGCGTGCGCGTCTTCCTGGAACTCGGACCCGGCGCCGTCCTCTCGGCCATGGCCCAGGACAACCTGGGCGACGCGGCCCGGGAGGCGACCCTGGTGCCCGCCCTGCGTACCGGCCGCGGTGAGGAAGCCGCACTGGTCACGGCGCTCGGCCGGCTGCACGCGACCGGAGTACCGGTGGACTGGCGGCTGTTCTTCGAGGGCATGGCCGCCCGCCGGATCGAACTGCCGACCTACGCCTTCCAGCACGAACGCTTCTGGCCCACGGACCCGGCCGATACCGACACCCCCGCGCGGGCCCACCGCGAGGACCACGCCGAGCCCACCCCTGCGGGCCCCGCGGCCACCGTCCTGGAGCGCGCGGCGCCGCAGCTCGCGACGGAGCTGGCGGCGGCGTCGCCCGCCGAACGGGACCGCATCCTGCTCGACCTGGTGCGCGCCGAGACCGCGGCGGTGCTGGGGCACCCCGGCCCGGCCGCCATCGGCACCCACCGCGTCTTCAAGGAAATGGGCTTCGACTCACTCGCCGGCGTGGAACTCCGCAACCGGCTGGGCGACATCACCGGACTACGGCTGCCCACCACACTCGTATTCAGCCACCCCACCCCCGCGTTGATCGCCGCATATCTTTCGACGCACTTCGCCGGCGATACGGCCGCGGCACCAGGATCGCCGCACCGGCAATCCACGCCTCCGACAGAGCGCTCGTCCGATGAGGACATCGAGTCGGTTTCGGTGGACCGGCTCCTCGACATCATCGACGAAGAGCTCGAAACCACCTGACGAAGAACTCGAAACCACCTAACGATCCGCTGCTTTCGTTCACGACAGGATGAGGACGGGCCCGGTGCAAGAACACCAGCAGGACAAAATCGTCGAATATCTGAGGCGGGTCACTTCCGATCTCCGGCGCGCAAAGCAGCGTATCGAGGAACTGGAACTCCAGAACCACGAGCCCATCGCCATCGTGGGCATGAGCTGCCGGCTCCCCGGCGGCGTCCGCTCACCGGAAGGACTCTGGGATCTCGTCTCCTCCGGCGGCGACGCGATCTCCGGCTTCCCGGCCGACCGCGGCTGGGACCTCGCCGCCCTCACCGGGGACGGCGCGGGCCACAGCACGACCCACGAAGGCGGATTCCTTTACGACGCGGCCGAATTCGACGCCGGCTTCTTCGGCATCTCGCCGCGCGAGGCGCTCGCGATGGACCCGCAGCAGCGGCTGCTGCTGGAGGTGTCCTGGGAAGCCCTGGAGCGTGCGGGCATCGACCCGCACACGCTGCGCGGCAGCCGGGCCGGTGTCTTCGTCGGCTCGTACCACTGGGGCCAGGCCCTGTCCGGTTCGGCCGACGCCCTGCAAGGGCACGCGCTGACCGGAACCGCCGCCAGTGTGCTGTCCGGCCGGCTCGCCTACACCCTCGGTCTCGAAGGCCCGGCGATCACCGTCGACACGGCGTGCTCGTCCTCGCTCGTCGCCCTGCACGTAGCGGCCCAGTCGCTGCACGCCGGCGAGTCCTCGCTCGCCGTCGTCGGCGGTGTCACCGTACTGACGGAATCCTCCGTCTTCGTCGAGTTCAGCCGGCAGGGCGGACTCGCCCCGGACGGCCGGTGCAAGGCGTTCTCCGACGACGCCGACGGCACCGGCTGGGCCGAGGGCGTCGGCGCCCTCGTCGTGGAGCGGCTCTCCGACGCGCGCCGCAACGGCCACCCCGTACTCGCCGTACTGCGCGGCAGCGCGGTGAACCAGGACGGCGCGTCGAACGGCCTGACCGCGCCCAGCGGCCCGGCGCAGGAACGGGTCATCCGCCAGGCCCTCGCGGACGCCGGCCTCACCACGGCCGAGGTGGACGCGGTGGAGGCGCACGGCACCGGCACCCGGCTCGGCGACCCCATCGAGGCGCAGGCCCTGCTCGCCACCTACGGCACCGGCGAGGACCGCGAACAGCCCCTGTGGCTCGGCTCGTTGAAGTCCAACATCGGGCACACTCAGGCGGCGGCCGGGGTTGCCGGTGTCATCAAGATGGTCATGGCGATGCGGCACGGCGTGCTGCCGCGGACCCTGCACGCCACCACCCCGTCCACGCATGTGGACTGGACGGCGGGCGCCGTCGAGCTGCTGGCCGACGAGATCACCTGGCCGGTGACCGGGCGGCCCCGGCGCGCGGGCGTCTCCTCCTTCGGGGTCAGCGGGACGAATGCGCATGCGGTGCTGGAGGAGGCGCCGGCGGAGGTGCCGGCGGACGAGAGCGCTGTGGTCGCCGACGGTGATGTGCCGGGTTCGGCGGCGGTGCCGTGGGTGGTTTCGGCTCGGGTCGCGGGTGCGGTGCGGGAGCAGGCGGCCGCTCTGCTGGCGCGGGTGGACGGTGGAGCGGGGCTGCACCCGGCCGATGTCGGGCACTCGCTGGTTGCCTCGCGGTCGCTCTTCGAGCACCGGGCTGTGGTCGTGGGCACGGACCGCGCGGAGTTGCGGGAGGGACTCGCGGCGCTCGCTGCTGACGGGTCGTCGGCCGCGCTGGCGCGCGGGGTCGCGGATGTGGACGGCAAGACGGTGTTCGTCTTCCCGGGTCAGGGGTCGCAGTGGGTGGGGATGGGTGCCCGGCTGCTGGGGGAGTCTTCGGTGTTCGCGGAGTGGATCGGTGCTTGTGAGGAGGCTTTGCGGCCGTTTGTGGACTGGTCGTTGACGGAGGTGTTGGGGGCGGTTGAGGGTGCGCCGTCGTTGGAGCGGGTGGATGTGGTGCAGCCCGCGTCGTTCGCGATGATGGTGTCGCTGGCGGCGGTGTGGCGGGCGCATGGTGTGCGTCCGGATGCGGTGGTCGGGCATTCGCAGGGTGAGATCGCTGCCGCGGTTGTGTCGGGTGCGTTGTCGTTGGAGGACGGGGCGCGGGTGGTGGCGCTGCGGAGTCAGGCGATTGGGCGGCGGTTGGCGGGGCGGGGCGGGATGATGTCGGTTCCGTTGCCGGTGGCCGAGGTGGAGGAGCGCCTCGGTGTGTGGGGTGGGCGGGTGTCTGTCGCGGCGGTGAACGGGCCGCGTTCGGTGGTGGTTTCGGGTGAGCCGGGTGCGTTGGACGAGTTGTTCGAGGCGTTGAGTGCGGATGAGGTGCGTGTCCGGCGGATCGCGGTGGATTACGCCTCGCACTCCGCGCAGGTCGAGGATCTGCGCGAGGAACTCCTCGACGTACTCGCCCCCGTACAGCCCCGGGCGGGCGAGGTGCCCTTCCTGTCGACGGTCACCGGCGACTGGCTGGACACCACGGAGCTGGACGCCGGCTACTGGTACCGCAATCTGCGCCGGACGGTGCAGTTCGAACCGGCCGTCCGCGAACTGCTCGGCGCCCACCACCGGGCCTTCCTGGAGATCAGCTCGCATCCCGTGCTGACCGTCGGGGTCCAGGACCTGATCGACGCCAGTGGCGAGGCGGCCGTCGCCGCCGGGACGCTGCGCCGGGGCCGGGGCGGTACGGACCGCTTCCTGCTGTCCCTGGCCGAGGTGTTCGTCCGGGGTGTCCCCGTCGACTGGCCGGCCGTCTTCGCCGGCACGGCTGCCCGCCGCGTCGACCTGCCGACGTACGCGTTCCAGCACGAACGGTTCTGGGCCCTGCCGTCCGCACCCGAGGAGGCCGCCGCCGCGGACCCGGCCGACGCCGCGTTCTGGACGGCGGTCGAGAAGGAGGACACGGCGTCTCTCGCCGCCAGCCTGCGGATCGACGAGGAGTCCCTCGCCACCGTGCTGCCCGCCCTCTCGACCTGGCGCCATGCCCGCCGCGACCGGTCCACCGTCGACTCCTGGCGCTACCGCGTCACCTGGACCCCGTTGAGCGGCCCGCCGGGAACCGCGCTGACCGGTGTCTGGCTGCTGGTCACCACCGATGGCGCCCAGGACGAGGACGTAAGCACCGCGTTGGCCGACAGTGGTGCGCGGGTGCGGCGGTTGGTGCTGGATGAGGTGTGTGTGGATCGTGCGGTGTTGGTGGAGCGGTTGGCCGGTGTCGGGGATATCGCGGGTGTGGTGTCCGTGGTGGCTGGTGCTGAGCAGCTGAGTGAGCGGTATCCGGGTCTGTCCGTCGGGCTCGCCCTCACCGTCGCGTTGGTCCAGGCGTTGGGCGATGCGGAGATCGAGGCGCCGCTGTGGTGCCTGACTCGGGGCGCGGTGTCCACGGGGCGTTCGGATCGGGTTGCTCACCCTGGTCAGGCGCAGGTGTTGGGTGTGGGGTGGACCGCGGCGTTGGAGCATCCGCAGCGGGTGGGTGGGGTGGTGGATCTGCCATCTGTGGTGGATCGTCGGGCGGGGCAGCGGTTGGCTGCTGTGCTGGCGGGGGCCGGTGGTGAGGATCAGCTCGCGATCCGTGCGTCGGGGGTGTTCGCGCGCCGGGTCGTCCGGGCCGCGGCCGAGGAGCGCCGTCCGGCCGGTACCTGGACGCCTCGCGGTACCACCTTGATCACCGGCGGCACCGGCACCCTCGCCCCCGACCTCGCACGATGGTTCGCGGCCCAGGGCGCCCGGCACCTGGTGCTGACCAGCCGGCGCGGTATGGCCGCCCCCGGAGCCGCCGAACTGGTCGCCGAGCTCGCCGAGTCGGGCACCGAGGCCACCGTCGTCGCCTGTGACGTCGCCGACCGCGACGCCGTCGCCGCACTGCTCGCCGGACTGAAGGCCGACGGCCGCACCGTCCGCACGGTCGTGCACTCCGCCGCGGTCATCGACCTGCACAGCCTGGCGGAGACCGGCCTCGACGAGTTCGCCCGGGTCGTCGACGCGAAGGTGACCGGCGCCCGGCACCTGGACGAACTGCTGGACAACGACGCACTCGACGCGTTCGTCCTGTACTCGTCCACCGCCGGGATGTGGGGCAGCGGCCGGCACGCCGCCTACGCGGCCGGGAACGCCTTCCTCGGCGCGCTCGCCGACAACCGGCGCGCCCGCGGCCTGACCGCCACCTCCCTGCACTGGGGCAAATGGCCCGACGACCTGGCACGCGAGCTGGCCGACCCGCACCAGATCCGCCGCAGCGGCCTCCAGTTCCTCGACCCGCAGCTGGCCCTGACCGGACTGCGGCGCGCCCTCGACGACGACGAGACCGCCCTCGCCATCGCCGATATCGACTGGGACGTCTACCACCCCGTCTACACCGCCGTCCGCCCCACCACCCTCTTCGACGAGATCCCCGAGGTCCGGCGGCCGGCGGAACCCGTCGCCGGGCGGAGCGAAGGACCGGCAGGGGAAGGGGAGTTCGCGGCCCGGCTGCGCTCGCTCGCACCCGCCGAGCAGGAACGGCTGCTGCTCCAGCTGGTCCGTGCCGAAGCCGCGACGGTCCTGGGCCACACCTCCGCCGAAGCGACCCCGGAGCGGCGCGCGTTCCGCGATACGGGCTTCGACTCGGTCACGGCGGTGGACCTGCGCAACCGGCTGGTGGCGGCCACCGGACTGACGCTGCCGACCACCATGGTCTTCGACCACCCCAACCCCGTCGCCCTGGCCGGCTTCCTGCGCGCCACGCTGGGCGGGACGGGGCAGGCCGCCGCCTCGCCGACGGCCGCCGCGGCGCCCGACGACGACCCGATCGCGATCATCGCGATGAGCTGCCGTTACCCCGGCGGTGTGCGCTCGCCCGAGGAACTGCACCGGCTCGTCCTCGACGGCGCCGACGTCATCTCCGGCTTCCCCGCCGACCGGGGCTGGGACGCCGAGGGACTCTACGACCCGGACCCGGACCGGCCGGGCACCACCTACTCCCTCCAAGGCGGATTCCTGCACGACGCCGCCGAGTTCGACCCCGCCTTCTTCGGCATCTCGCCGCGCGAGGCCGTCGCGATGGACCCCCAGCAGCGGCTGCTGCTGGAGACCTCGTGGGAGGCGTTCGAACGCGCCGGGATCAGCCCCGACGCACTGCGGGGCAGCACGGCCGGCACCTTCATCGGCGCGAGCTACCAGGACTACGCGTCGAGCGTGCAGGCCGCGGCCGAGGACGCCGAGGCCCATATGGTCACCGGTACCGCCGCCAGCGTGCTGTCCGGCCGGGTGTCGTATCTCTTCGGTCTGGAAGGGCCCGCCGTCACCGTCGACACCGCGTGCTCGTCCTCGCTGGTGGCGCTGCACCTGGCGTGCCAGTCGCTGCGCAACGGCGAGAGCAGCCTCGCGCTGGCCGGGGGCGCCGCGGTGATGGGCACCCCGCACGCCTTCGTCGGCTTCAGCCGGCAGCGGGCCCTCGCCCACGACGGCCGCTGCAAGGCGTTCGCCGACGACGCGGACGGGATGACGCTCGCCGAAGGCGTCGGCCTCGTCCTGCTGGAGCGGCTCTCCGACGCCCGCCGCAACGGACACCGCGTACTGGCCGTCGTGCGCGGCAGCGCGATGAACCAGGACGGCGCCTCCAACGGCCTGACCGCCCCCAACGGCCCCGCGCAGCAGCGCGTCATCCGCCAGGCACTCGCCAACGCCGGGCTGTCCCCGGCGGATGTCGACGCCGTCGAGGCACACGGCACCGGTACCAAGCTCGGTGACCCCATCGAGGCGCAGGCCCTGCTCGCCACCTACGGCCAGGAGCGGGACCCCGCACACCCGCTCCGGCTGGGCTCGCTCAAGTCGAACATCGGGCACACCCAGGCGGCCGCCGGAGTGGGCGGCGTGATCAAGATGGTCATGGCCATGCACGACGGCGTACTGCCGAAGACCCTGCACGCCGACACCCCGTCGTCCCATGTCGACTGGACGGCCGGCGCGGTGTCGCTGCTGACCGAGCAGGCCGACTGGCCGCAGGACGGGCGGCCGCGGCGGGCCGGCGTCTCCTCGTTCGGGATCAGCGGCACGAACGCGCACCTGATCCTGGAACAGGCCCCCGCCGAGCCGCAGGACGACCCCGGGCAGCCCGCGGCCGACGGCATCGTGCCGTGGCTGCTCTCCGCGAAGACCGAACCGGCGCTGCGCGAACAGGCCGCCCGGCTCCTCGCCCACGCCCACACACACCCCGAACTGTCACCCGCACAGATCGGCCGGGCCCTGGCCACCACCCGTACCGCCTTCGAGCACCGCGCCGTCGTGCTCGGCGAGCACCGCGCCGGCCTCCTGCACGGCCTCGACGCCCTGGCCACCGCGGCCACCAACCCGTCCGGCGTGGTGCGCGGCAGCACCGTGGGCGGCGCGGCCGGGCCGGTCTTCGTCTTCCCCGGCCAGGGCTCCCAGTGGTGGGGCATGGGCCGCGAACTCCTCGCGTCCAGCGAGGTGTTCGCCGCCACGATCGACGCCTGCGCCGACGCGCTGGCGCCGTACCTCGACTGGTCGCTCCGGGACGTCCTGGCGGGCGACGGCGATCCGGCGCTGCTGGAACGGGTGGACGTGGTCCAGCCCGCGCTGTTCTCGATGATGGTGGCGCTGACCGAACTCTGGCGCTCCCACGGCGTCGAACCCGCCGCGGTCGTCGGCCACTCCCAGGGCGAGATCGCCGCGGCGTACGTGGCCGGCGGCCTGTCGCTGGACGACGCCGCCGCCGTCGTGGCGCTGCGCAGCCAGGCCCTGCCCCAGCTCTCCGGACGCGGCGGCATGATGTCCGTCGCCGCCCCGGTCGCACAGGTCACCGAACTGCTGGCCCCCTGGTCGGCACAGCTCTCGGTGGCCGCCGTCAACGGCCCCTCCTCGGTCGTCGTCTCCGGCGACACCGACGCCCTCGACGCCCTGCTGGCCGCTTGCGAGCAGCAGCAGGTACGCGCCCGCAGGGTCACCGTCGACTACGCCTCGCACGGCGCGCACGTCGAGGCGGTGCGCGCGGAACTGGCGGACGTGCTGGGCGACATCCGGCCCACGCCCCCGCGCGTGCCGTTCTACTCGACGGTGACCGGCGGACGACTGGAGACGGCCGCTTTCGACGGCGCGTACTGGTACACCAACCTGCGGCAGACCGTGCAGCTGGAGCAGGCGACCCGGGCGCTGCTCGCCGACGGGCACCGGCTCTTCATCGAGGTGAGCCCGCACCCCGTACTCGCGGCACCCGTCCAGGAGACCCAGGAAGCGGCGGCGGACACCGCCGGCCCCGCGGTCGTGCTCGGCTCGCTGCGCCGCGACGAGGGCGACCTCCGGCGCTTCTCCACCTCCCTCGCCGAGGCATACGTCCACGGGGCGGCGGTGGACTGGACGACCGGCCTCGGCACGGGCTCCGGGCAGGTGGACCTGCCCACGTACGCCTTCCAGCACCGCGGCTACTGGCCACAGGAGAAGCCGGCCGACGAGCGGACGGCCGGCACCGGAGACGGGGCCGACGCCGCGTTCTGGTCCCTCGTCGAGGACGGTGACCTGGAATTGCTGGCCGACGAACTGGGCGTCGCGGCGGGCGGCGACCGGTCGTCACTGGGCGCGGTGCTGCCCAGCCTGTCGGCCTGGCGCACCAGGTCGCGGGAGCGCTCCCTCGTCAACGCGTGGCGCTACCGGATCGGATGGACCCGGCTGACCGAGCCGGCCCCCGCCCGCCCGGCGGGCACCTGGCTGGCCGTGGTCCCGGCCGGAGCGGCCGACGACACCTGGGTCGCGGCCTGCGTCGCCGCGCTCGGCCCGGACACCGTCCGCTGCGATCTCGACGCCGCCGACCGCACCGCGCTGGCCGGCCG
Organism: Streptomyces sp. x-80; assembly: GCF_046549095.1. Taxonomy (NCBI): domain Bacteria; kingdom Bacillati; phylum Actinomycetota; class Actinomycetes; order Kitasatosporales; family Streptomycetaceae; genus Streptomyces; species Streptomyces sp. x-80. Next base: position 50,742 of record NZ_JAJPWM010000014.1, on the reverse strand, counting down.
GCTGGCCGGACTCGCCGCCGGGGGAACGGAGTTCGCGGGGGTGCTGTCGCTGCTGGCGCCCGACGAGGAACGGCACACCGGCTTCGGCTCGGTGCCCCGCGGCCTCGCCCTGACCCTCACCCTCGTCCAGGCACTGGGCGACGCCGGACTCGACGCCCCCCTGTGGTGCGCGACCCGCGGCGCCGTCTCGACCGGGCCCGACGACCGGCTCACCCGCCCCGTGCAGGGCACCCTGTGGGGCCTGGGCCGCGTCGTCGCCCTGGAACACCCGGACCGCTGGGGCGGACTGGTCGATCTGCCCGGGACCGTGGACGCGCGGGCCGCCGGCCGGCTGACCGCCGTACTGGCGGGCCTCGACGGCGAGGACCAGGTGGCGATCCGCCCCTCCGGCGTCTTCGGCCGCCGCCTGGTGCACGCCACCCCCACGGCCGGCGCCCCCGCCCGCCGTTGGCAGGGCCGCGGCACGGCACTGATCACCGGTGGCACCGGCGGCCTGGGCGGCTGCGTCGCCCGGTGGCTCGTGGCACACGGCACCCGCCACGTCGTCCTCACCAGCCGGCGCGGCCCCGACGCCCCCGGCGCCGACGGACTGCGGGCCGAACTGGAGGGCCTGGGCGCCCGCGTCACCCTCGTGGCGTGCGACGCCGCCGACCGCCCGGCGCTCGCCGCCGTACTGGCCGCGATCCCCGCCGACGCGCCGCTGACCTCGGTGTTCCACACCGCGGGAGTGGCCGACGGCGACGCCGCCGTACAGGAACTGACCCTGGACCAGCTCGACGCGCTGATGCGGTCGAAGCTGACCGCCGCGCACCATCTGCACGAACTGACCCGCGACCTCGACCTGGACGCGTTCGTCCTGTTCTCCTCGGGCGCCGCGGTCTGGGGCAGCGGCGGTCAGCCGGGCTACGCGGCGGCCAACGCCTACCTCGACGCCCTCGCCGCACACCGCCGGGCCGCGGGACTGACCGCCGCGTCCGTCTCGTGGGGCGCCTGGGCCGAGGCCGGCATGGCCACCGTCCACGAGGTCCACGAACGGCTGCGGCGCCGCGGCGTCCAGGCGATGCGGCCGGCCCTGGCGATCGCCGCGCTCCAGCGGATGATCGAGGACGACGACACCGCCCTCACGGTCACGGCCATGGACTGGGAGCTGTTCACCCCCACCTTCACCGCGACCCGGCCCAGCCCGCTGCTGGCCGCACTGCCCGAGGCCCGCCAAGCGCTGACGGCCGCCGACGGCACGCCCGGCGGCACGGACGACAACGGGCCCGACACCGCCGGATCACCGCTGCGGCAGCGGCTCGACGGGCTGCCGCCCGCCGAACGCGGGCGCGTCCTGGTCGAAGCCGTCCGCGCCGAAGCGGCCGCCACCCTCGGACACGACGCGGCCGACGCCGTCCCGGCGGGCCGCGCCTTCCGCGACGTCGGATTCGACTCGGTCACCGCGGTCGAACTGCGCAACCGGCTCCGCACGGCGACCGGACTGCCGCTCCCGGCGGCCCTGGTCTTCGACCACCCGACACCGGCGGCCCTCGCCCAGCACCTGCACACGGCACTCTTCGGCGCCGCCGCCGAACAGCACCACGACGACCGGCCCGACGACCCGGACGCCGAGCTCCGCAGCGTCCTCGCGTCCGTGCCGCTCAACCGGCTCCGCAAGGCCGGTCTGCTGGAGATGGTGCTGAAACTCGCCCACGACGACGGCGAGACCCTCGCCACGGCGGCACCCGCCGAAGCGGCGTCCCTCGACGACATGGACGGCGAAAGCCTGCTGCGGCTGGCCGGCGGGAACGCGGCCACCTGACCACGGCGACCTGACAACGGCGACCTGTCGGCGGCCCGCCGGCAGCGCCACCGGGCAGCGGCCTTCGGCGGACCGAACGCGGCGGACCGAACGAGATCTACGGAAGAGATCCGGGGAGAACGATGAGCACGTCCACCAACCAGTACGTCGAAGCGCTGCGCTCGTCGCTGAAGGAGATCGAGCGGCTGCGCCAACAGAACCAGCAGTTGGTGGCGGCGGCCGTGGAACCCATCGCGGTCGTCGGGATCGGCTGCCGGTTCCCGGGCGGCGTCACCTCCCCGGAGGACCTGTGGGACCTGGTCGCCGAGGGCCGGGACGTGATCGGGGACTTCCCCACCGACCGGGGCTGGGACCTCGACCGCCTCGCGGGCGACGGACCCGGCCGCAGCCTCGCCCAGGTGGGCGGCTTCGTGCACGACGCCGCCCACTTCGACCCCGGGTTCTTCGGGATCTCCCCGCGCGAGGCCGTCGCGATGGACCCGCAGCAGCGCCTGCTGCTGGAGGTGGCCTGGGAGGCGCTGGAGCGCGCGGGCATCGACCCGGCGACGCTGCGCGGCAGCCAGGCCGGCGTGTTCGTCGGCACCACCGGCCAGGACTACGGCGAGGTCATCACGGCCTCCGCCGAGGACGCCGAGGTCTACGCCACCACCGGGCACGCCGCCAGCGTCATCTCCGGACGGCTCTCCTACACCCTCGGCTGCGAAGGCCCCGCCGTCACCGTCGACACCGGATGCTCCTCGTCGCTGGTCGCCATGCACTGGGCGGTCCAGGCCCTGCGGGGCGGCGAATGCTCGCTCGCACTGGCCGGCGGCGCCTCCGTCATGGCGACGCCCGGCCCCTTCGTCTCCTTCACCTCGCAGAGCGGACTGGCCGCGGACGGCCGCTGCAAGCCGTTCTCCGACGCCGCGGACGGCACGGGCTGGGCCGAGGGCGCGGGCCTCCTCGTCCTGGAGCGGCTCTCCGACGCACAGCGCAACGGGCACCCCGTGCTCGCCGTACTGCGCGGCAGCGCCGTCAACCAGGACGGCGCCTCCAACGGCCTCACCGCCCCCAACGGCCCCTCCCAGCAGCGCGTGATCCGCGCCGCACTGGAGAGCGCCCACCTGGCACCGGCCGACGTGGACGCGGTCGAGGCGCACGGTACGGGGACGACGCTGGGCGACCCGATCGAGGCGCAGGCGCTGCTGGCCACGTACGGCCAGGATCGCGAACGTCCGCTGTGGCTGGGCTCCGTCAAGTCCAACATCGGGCACGCGCAGGCCGCCTCGGGCGCCGCCGGCGTGATCAAGATGATCATGGCGATCCGGCGCGGTGTGCTGCCCCGCACCCTGCACGCCGCCGAGCCGTCGACGAACGTCGACTGGTCGGCCGGTGCCGTGCGGCTGCTCCACGAGCCCGTCGACTGGCCCGAATCGGGCCGCGCCCGGCGCGGCGGTGTGTCGTCGTTCGGGATCAGCGGCACCAATGCCCACGTCATCCTGGAACAGGCCCCACCGCAGGCCGCCGCCGAGGACGCGCCCGCGGACGTACGGCCGGCGGTCCTGCCGTGGGCCGTGTCGGGCCGGACCGCGGCAGCCCTGGACGCGCAGTGCGACCGCCTCCTGTCCCACCTGCACGACCACCCCGGCCTCGGGCCCGTGGACGTCGGGTTCTCGCTCGCCGCGGGACGCTCCGCCTTCGAGCACCGCGCGGTGTTCCTCGCCGACGACAGCGGGCAGCCCCCGCGCGAGATCGCCCGGGGCACCGCCGGCGAGGGCCCCCTGGCCGTACTCTTCTCGGGCCAGGGCTCCCAACGTCTCGGCATGGGACGTGAACTCGCCGCACGGTTCCCGGAGTTCGCCCGCCACCTCGACACCGTCACCGCCGAACTGGACCCCCACCTGGACCGGCCGCTGCGGGAGGTCATGTGGGGTGCGGACGCGGAGGCGCTGGGCGAGACCGGCTGGACGCAGCCGGCGTTGTTCGCGGTTGAGGTGGCGTTGTTCCGTCTGGTGGAGTCGCTGGGTGTGCGGCCGGATTTCGTGGGCGGGCATTCGATCGGTGAGATCGCGGCGGCTCATGTGGCGGGGGTGTTCTCGCTTCCGGATGCCTGTCGGCTGGTCGCCGCGCGGGCGCGGCTGATGCAGGCGCTGCCGGGTGGCGGCGCGATGGTGGCGGTGGGTGCGGCGGAGGACGAGGTCCGTCCGCTGCTGGACGGCCGGGTGTCGGTGGCGGCGGTCAACGGTCCGTCGTCGGTGGTGATCGCTGGCGCCGAGGACGCGGTGCTGGAGATCGCCGGCCGGCTGGCGGAACAGGGCCGCAAGACCAGCCGGCTGCGGGTCTCGCACGCCTTCCACTCACCGCTGATGGACCCGATGCTGGACGACTTCCGGCACATCGCCGAGAGCATCGCCTACCACGCACCGCGCATCCCGGTGATCTCCAACCTGACCGGCGAACCGGCCCCGAGCGCGGAGCTGTGCTCCGCCGGCTACTGGGTCCGCCACGTCCGCGAACCGGTCCGCTTCGCCGACGGCGTCCGCGCGCTCACCACCCGCGGTGTCACCACCTTCCTCGAACTGGGCCCGGACGGCGTGCTCTCCGCCATGGCCCAGGAATCGCTGCCGGACACCGCCGCGATCGTGCCGCTGCTGCGCAAGGACCGCCCCGAAGAACTCGCGGCCGTCACCGCCCTCGCGCGCATCCACGTCCGCGGCACCACCGTGCGGTGGGCGGACGTGTACGCGGGCACCGGCGCCCGCCGGGTTGACCTGCCCACCTATCCGTTCCAGAACCAGCGCTTCTGGCCGGCGGGCACCGCCGCGCACACCGGCGGTATCGCCGCCGCCGGACTGGGCCCGGCCGGTCACCCGCTGCTCGGGGCGGCCGTCGAACTGGCCGACGGCGAGGGCCTGCTCTTCACCAGCAGACTGTCCGCCACCACCCACCCCTGGCTCGCCGACCACGGCGTACAGGGCCGCATCCTGCTGCCGGGCACGGCCTTCGTCGAGCTGGCGATCCGCGCGGGCGACGAAACCGGCTGCGACCGCGTCGAGGAGCTGACCCTCGCCGCCCCTCTGGTGCTGCCGGAGCGCGGTGCCGTACAGATGCAGGTACGGGTCGGCGCCGCCGACGACGCGGGCCGCCGCACGCTCGGCGTGTACTCGCGGCCCGAGGCGGCGGCCTCCGGCGACCCCGCCGACGCCCCCTGGCACCAGCACGCCACCGGTGTGCTCGCACCGCGCACCGCCGCGACCGCCACCGACCCCGGCTTCGACGCCGCGGTATGGCCGCCGCCGGGCGCTGCGGCGGTGGACCTCGACGGCTGCTACGACCGGCTCGCCGGGCTCGGCTTCGACTACGGACCGGTCTTCCGCGGCCTGCGAGCCGTCTGGCTCCGCGGCGACGACGTCTTCGCGGAAGTGGCACTGCCGGAACAGGCCGAGGCGACAGCCACCGCGTACGGTCTGCACCCCGCGCTGCTGGACGCCGCACAGCACGCCGCGGCCTACGCCGACCTCGGCGCGATCAGCCGCGGCGGACTGCCCTTCGCGTGGGAGGGCGTGACACTCTTCGCCTCCGGCGCGTCCGTGGTACGCGCCCGGCTGTCCCGCGCCGGGGACGACACCGTCTCCATCGCTGTCGCCGACACCGCCGGCGGGCTCGTCGCCTCGGTGGACTCCCTCGTCTCGCGGCCGCTGCGCGAGGAACAGCTGACCGGTGCCGGAGCCATGCCACGGGACGCCCTGTTCCGCGTCGCGTGGACAGCGCTCCCCGACGGCACGGCGGCCGGCCCCGGACCCGTGGCAGTGGTGGGCCCGGACGTCTTCGGCCTGGCCGAGGCGGTACGGGCCGACGGCGCCGAGGTGACCGTCCACCCGGACCTGGCGGCGCTGGCGACGGCGGACGGCCCGGTGCCCCGCGTGGTCCTGACGGCCGCGACGGGCGCCACCGAGCACGCTGACGCGAACGACGCGAGCGCCGTCGTGGCCTCGGCACACACCGTCGGCACCCGCGTACTGGACCAGGTACAGCAGTGGCTGGCCGAGGAACGGTTCGCCGACGCCCGCCTGACCTTCGTCACCCGCGGCGCGCTGGACGGCCAGGACCTGGCGGCGGCGCCGGTCCACGGCCTCGTCCGGTCGGCCCGGACGGAGAACCCGGGCCGGTTCGGCCTCCTCGACCTGGAACCCGACCCCGCCGCCCCGCTGCCGACCCGCCCGTTCCTCGCCGCCACCGCCGACGAGACCGACCTCGCCGTGCGGAGCGGCGAGCTGCGGGCCGCCCGCCTGACGCGCGTCCCGGCCCCCCGGGACCACGACCGGACGACGCCCTGGGACGCCGAGGGCACGGTCCTGATCACCGGCGGCACCGGCGGCCTCGGCCGCGTCCTGGCCCGGCACCTGGCGGCCACGCACGGCGTACGGCACCTGCTGCTGGTCAGCCGCCGCGGACGCGCCGCCGAAGGCACGGACCAACTCATCGCGGAACTCGCCGAGTTGGGCGCCACGGCCACGGTTGCCGCCTGCGATGTCACCCACCGCGCCGACCTGGCGGACCTGCTGGCCGGCGTACCGGCCGGCCATCCGCTGACCGCCGTCATCCACACCGCGGGTGTCGTGGACGACGGTGTCATCGGCTCGCTGACCCCCGAGCGGCTGGCCGCCGTGCTCCGGCCCAAGGCCGACGCGGCATGGCTCCTGCACGAACTGACCCGCGACCTCGAACTGTCCGCGTTCGTCATGTTCTCCTCCGTGGCCGCCACCCTCGGCAGCGCGGGCCAGGCCAACTACGCGGCGGGCAACGCCTTCCTCGACGCCCTCGCCGAGCACCGCCGGCGCGCCGGACTGCCGGGCCTCGCACTGGCCTGGGGTCCCTGGACGCGGGACGTCGGCATGACCGGCTCGCTCACCGACATCGACGTGGAACGCATCGCCCGCGCCGGTATGCCGCCCCTCTCGGTCGAGCAGGGCGTGGCGCTCTTCGACGCGGCGCTGGCCACCGGTGAGCCCGCGGTCGCACCCGTACGGCTCGACCTGCCGGCACTCCGCGCCCAGGGCGAGATCGCCCCGCTGTTCCGCGGCCTCATCCGCACCCCGCACCGGCGCGCGGCGGCCACCCTGTCGAGGACCGCCGACGGCCTCACCCAGCGCCTGGCCGGCCTGAACGATGCCGAACGCCGCGCGGCCCTGCTCGACCTGGTCCGTGGCCAGGTGGCCCAGGTGCTGGGTCACACCGGCGCCGGAGAGGTCGAGGCGGCCCGCCAGTTCCAGGACCTGGGCTTCGACTCCCTCACCGCGGTCGAGCTGCGCAACGGCCTGAACACGGTGACGGGGCTGCGACTGCCCGCCACCATGGTCTTCGACTACCCGACGCCGAACGCCCTCGCGGACCATCTGCGCGATGAACTGCTGGGTACCGAGACCAAGTTGGCGCCACCCGTCCCGGAAACCGGCTCGCTGCCGGAGATCGCCGACGACCCGATCGTGATCGTCGGCATGGCCTGCCGCTACCCGGGCGGCGTCCGTTCACCGGAAGACCTGTGGCACCTCGTCACCGAGGGCGCCGACGCCATCTCGGACTTCCCGGCCAACCGCGGCTGGGACCTCGACGGCCTCTACGACCCGGACCCCGACCGCCCCGGCAGGACCCATGTCCGCACGGGCGGGTTCCTGCACGATGCGGGTGAGTTCGATCCGGAGTTCTTCGGGATGAGTCCGCGGGAGGCGCTGGCGACGGATGCGCAGCAGCGGTTGCTGCTGGAGACGTCGTGGGAGGCGATCGAGCGGGCCGGTATCGACCCGGTCTCGCTGCGCGGCAGCCGGACCGGTGTCTTCGCCGGTGTCATGTACAACGACTACGGCACCGCCCTCACAGGCGAGGAGTACGAAGCCTTCCGCGGCAACGGCAGCGCACCGAGCGTCGCCTCGGGCCGCGTGTCGTACACCCTCGGGCTCGAAGGCCCGGCGGTGACGGTGGATACGGCGTGTTCGTCGTCGTTGGTGGCGATGCATTGGGCGGCTCAGGCGTTGCGGGCGGGTGAGTGCTCGTTGGCGTTGGCGGGTGGTGTGACGGTGATGTCGACGCCGAGTACGTTTGTGGAGTTTTCGCGGCAGCGTGGTCTGTCGCCGGATGGTCGGTGCAAGGCGTTTTCGGATGCGGCGGATGGTGTCGGCTGGTCCGAGGGTGTGGGCATTCTGGTCCTGGAGCGGCTCTCCGACGCGCGGCGCAATGGCCATCAGGTGCTGGCTGTACTGCGTGGCAGCGCGGTCAATCAGGACGGTGCGTCGAACGGTCTTACGGCGCCGAACGGTCCGTCGCAGCAGCGGGTTATTCGTCAGGCCCTGGCCAGTGGCGGTCTGTCCGCGGAGGACGTGGATGCGGTGGAGGCGCACGGTACGGGGACGACGCTGGGCGATCCGATCGAGGCCCAGGCGCTGTTGGCGACGTACGGCCGGGACCGGGACGCGGACCGGCCGTTGCTGCTCGGCTCGGTGAAGTCCAACATCGGCCACACCCAGGCGGCTGCGGGTGTGGCGGGTGTGATGAAGATGGTGTTGGCGTTGCGGTTTGGGGTGTTGCCGCGGACGTTGCATGTGGGGGTGCCGTCGTCGCATGTGGATTGGTCGGCGGGTGCGGTGGAGTTGTTGTCGGAGGCTGTGGAGTGGCCTGTGTCGGGGCGGGTGCGGCGTGCGGGGGTGTCGTCGTTCGGGATCAGTGGGACGAATGCGCATGTGATTGTGGAGCAGCCGCCGGTGGTGGATGCGGTGGTGCAGTCGTCGGTGGTGGACGGTGTGGTGGAGTTGCCGGCTGTGGCGCGGGAGGTGGTGGTGCCGTGGGTGGTTTCCGGTCGGTCGGTGGAGGCGGTGCGGGCGCAGGCGGGGCGGTTGTTGGGGTATGTGGAGTCGTTGCCGGATTTGCGGCCGGTGGATGTGGGGTTGTCGTTGGCGACCGGCCGTACGGGCTTTGCGCATCGTGCGGTGGTGCTGGCAAGTGAGCGCGCCGATGTGACGCGGGCGTTGGGGGCGCTGGCGGCCGGTGAATCCGATGGTGCGTTGGTGTCGGGTTCGGTGGTGGGTGGTAAGTCGGCGGTGTTGTTCTCGGGTCAGGGCAGTCAGCGGCTTGGTATGGGGCGGGAGTTGTCCGAGCGGTTCCCGGTGTTCGCCGAGGCCCTGGATGCTGTCATCGCCGAGTTGGATCCTCTTCTGGGCCGGTCGTTGCGTGAGGTCATGTGGGGTGCGGACGCGGAGGCGCTGGGCGAGACGGGGTGGACGCAGCCGGCGTTGTTCGCGGTGGAGGTGGCGTTGTTCCGTCTGGTGGAGTCGTGGGGTGTGCGGCCTGACTTCGTGGGTGGGCATTCGATCGGTGAGATCGCGGCGGCTCATGTGGCGGGGGTGTTCTCGCTTGCGGATGCATGCCGGTTGGTGGTGGCTCGGGCTGGGCTGATGCAGGCGTTGCCGGGTGGTGGGGCGATGGTGGCGGTGCGGGCGTCCGAGGCTGAGGTGGCGCCGTTGTTGGGTGAGGGGGTTTCCATTGCGGCGGTGAATGGGCCGTCGTCGGTGGTGGTTTCGGGTGTTGAGGGTGCGGTTGGCGATGTGGCGGAGCGGTTGGTGGGGGAGGGGCGCAAGGTTTCTCGGTTGTCGGTGAGTCATGCGTTCCATTCGCCATTGATGGATCCGATGTTGGACGAATTCCGTGCGGTGGTGGAGGGGTTGTCCTTTGCCGTTCCGTCGGTTCCGGTGGTGTCGAATCTGACGGGTGGTGTGGCGGATGCTGAGGAGTTGTGTGCGCCGGAGTATTGGGTGCGGCATGTCCGGGAGGCGGTGCGGTTCGCCGACGGGGTGCGGACGCTGGCTGAGCAGGGGGTGAATACCTTCCTGGAGCTGGGTCCCGATGGGGTGCTGTCGGCCATGGCTCAGGAGTCGTTGCCGGAGACGGCCGTCACCGTGCCCGTCCTGCGCAAGAACCGGCCCGAGGAACTGGCGGCCGTCGGCGCGCTCGCGCAACTCCATGTGAACGGCGCGGCCGTGATCGACTGGTCGGAGTTCTTCGCCGGTACGGGCGCGTCCCGGGTGGACCTGCCGACGTACGCGTTCCAGCACCAGTGGTTCTGGCCGACCGGTCAGCGGGGCGCAGCGGGCGATGTGCGTGCGGCAGGGCTGGGCTCGGCCGAGCACCCGCTGTTGGGTGCAGCCGTCGAACTGGCCCAGGGTGAGGGGGTGTTGTTCACGGGGCGGTTGTCGGTGCAGTCGCATCCGTGGTTGGTGGATCATGCGGTGTTGGGGCGGGTGTTGTTGCCGGGTACGGCGTTTGTGGAGTTGGCGCTGCGGGCCGGTGATGAGGTCGGTTGTGACCTGGTGGAGGAGTTGACGCTGGCGGCGCCGTTGGTGTTGCCGGAGCGTGGTGCGGTCCAGGTGCAGGTGCGTGTGGGTGATGCGGATGACGCCGGCCGTCGTACGGTCACGGTTCACTCCCGGCTTGCGGACGCCGATGCGGGGTCGTGGACTGAGCATGCTTCTGGTGTGCTGACCGTGGCTCCCGAGCGGGCGGCTGACGTTGGTTTCGATGCTGGGGTGTGGCCGCCGACGGGTGCTGTGGCGGTGGATGTTGAGGGTTGCTATGAGCGGTTTGTGGAGCGGGGCTTCGGTTATGGGCCGGTGTTCCGGGGGTTGCGGGCGGTGTGGCGGCGTGGTGGTGAGGTGTTTGCTGAGGTGAGTTTGCCGGAGGGTGTGGAGGTGGCGGGGTTCGGGTTGCATCCGGCCTTGTTGGATTCTGCGTTGCATGCGGCGTTGGTTGTTGGTGATGGGGGTGGGTTGCCGTTCTCGTGGGAGGGTGTGCGGTTGCGTGCGACGGGGGCGTCGTCGTTGCGGGTGCGGTTGGTGGTGTCGGGTGAGGGTGCGGTGTCGGTTGCGGTGGCGGATGCGGCTGGTGAGCTGGTGGCGACGGTGGATTCGCTGCTGGCGCGCGCGGTCTCGGCGGAACAGCTGAGCGGCGTGGATGGTGCGGGTGGTGTGGTGCGCGATGCGTTGTTCGGTGTGGACTGGGTGCCGGTGCCCGCCGCCGACGCGATGACGGGTCCGGTGGCGGTGCTGGGTTCCGTGGTTCCTGTGGGCGTTGAGGCTGACAGGTATGCGGACATGGCAGCGGTGGCGGCTGCGGGGGTCCCGGGTGTGGTGCTCGCGCATATGGCCGGTGAGCAGGGCGCCGATGTCGTGGAGTCGGCCCATGAACTGACCGGCCGGGCGCTGCGGTTGATGCAGGAGTGGTTGGCGGATGAGCGGTGTGCCGACTCCCGCCTGGTGTTCGTCACCCGTGGTGCCGTGGGTGGCGCGGATGTGGCCGCTGCGTCGGTGTGGGGCCTGGTGCGCTCCGCGCAGACGGAACACCCCGGCGTCTTCGGCCTCATCGACCTCGATCCGGACGCCGACGCCGACACCGACGCCTCGTCCGAATCGCTGTTGCCGCAAGCCCTTGCTGTGGCCGAACCGCAGCTGGTGATCCGTGAGGGTGCCCTCCGTGCCGGGCGGCTGGCCCGTAGGGCGGTCAGCGGACCGGGCCCCGTCTGGGATGCCGAAGGCACGGTCCTGATCACCGGCGGCGCCGGCGGGCTGGGCAGCGTTCTGGCCCGGCACCTGGTGGCGGAGCACGGCGTGCGGCGGCTGCTGCTGGCCGGCCGACGAGGTGCGGACGCACCCGGAGCGGCCGACCTCGTGGCGGAACTGGCCGGGCAGGGCGCCGAGGTGGCGCTCGCGGCATGCGATCTCGCCGACCGTGCCGCGGTGGCCAGGCTGCTGGCGGGCGTACCGGCGGACCATCCGCTGACCGCCGTCGTCCACACCGCCGGTGTCCTCGACGACGGTGTCATCGGCTCGCTCACGCCCGAGCGGCTGGCCACCGTACTGCGGCCGAAGGCCGACGCGGCATGGCATCTGCACGAACTCACCCGGGACCTGGACCTGTCCGCCTTCGTGCTCTTCTCCTCCGCCGCCGGCACCTTCGGCAGCGCGGGACAGGGCAACTACGCGGCGGGGAACGCCTTCCTGGACGCCCTCGCCGCACATCGGCGAGCCGAGGGACGGCCGGGCGTGTCGCTGGCCTGGGGACCCTGGGCCCAGCAGGCGGGCATGACCAGCGGGCTGGACGACCGGGATCTGCGCCGGGCCGAGACCGCGGGCATGCCGCTGCTGTCGGTGGAGCAGGGCGTGGCGCTCTTCGACGCGGCGCTGGCCACCGGTGAGCCGGCGGTCGCACCCGTACGGCTCGACCTGCCGGCACTCCGCGCCCAGGGTGAGATCGCTCCGCTGCTGCGGGGCCTGGTCCGCACCCGGTCCCGCCGCCAGGCGGTGGCGGGCGCGGACACCGGACTGACGCAGCAGCTGAGCCGGCTGGAGCGCGCGGACCGGCGTGCGGCCCTGCTCGATCTCGTACGGGGGCAGGCCGCCCTCGTACTGGGCCACACCGGCGGCGACAGTGTCGATCCGGTGCGGGCATTCCGGGACCTGGGCTTCGATTCGCTGACCGCCGTGGAACTGCGGAACCGGCTGAACGCCACGACAGGGCTCCGGCTGCCGGCCACCATGATCTTCGACCATCCGACCCTGACGGCGCTGGCGGACCACCTTCTCGACGAACTGTTCGGCGCCGAGACCGCCGAGACCGAGACCCCGGCACCTCCGCTGCCGGCGCTCGCCGACGACCCGATCGTGATCGTCGGCATGGCCTGCCGTTACCCGGGCGGGGTCCGTTCGCCGGAAGACCTGTGGCGCGTCGTCACGGAAGGCGCCGACGTCATCTCGGACTTCCCGGTCAACCGTGGCTGGGACGTGGACGCGCTCTTCGACCCCGATCCGGACCACTCGGGTACGTCCACCACACGGCGGGGCGGGTTCCTGCACGACGCGGGTGCGTTCGATCCGGAGTTCTTCGGGATGAGTCCGCGGGAGGCGCTGGCGACGGACGCACAGCAGCGGTTGCTGCTGGAGACCTCCTGGGAGGCGATCGAACAGGCCGGTATCGACCCGGCCTCCCTGCGCGACAGCCAGACCGGTGTCTTCACCGGCGTCATGTACAGCGACTACGCCACCACCCTCCACGGCAAGGAGTTCGAAGGCTTCCAGGGCCAGGGCAGCGCGCTCAGCGTCGCCTCGGGCCGGGTCGCGTACACCTTCGGCTTCGAAGGCCCGGCGGTGACGGTGGATACGGCGTGTTCGTCGTCGTTGGTGGCGATGCATTGGGCGGCTCAGGCGTTGCGGGCGGGTGAGTGCTCGTTGGCGTTGGCGGGTGGTGTGACGGTGATGTCGACGCCGAGTACGTTTGTGGAGTTTTCGCGGCAGCGTGGTCTGTCGCCGGATGGTCGGTGCAAGGCGTTCTCGGATGCGGCGGATGGTGTCGGCTGGTCCGAGGGTGTGGGCATTCTGGTCCTGGAGCGGCTTTCCGACGCGCGGCGCAACGGTCACGACATCCTGGCCGTGCTGCGGGGCTCGGCCGTCAATCAGGACGGTGCGTCGAACGGTCTTACGGCGCCGAACGGTCCGTCGCAGCAGCGGGTTATTCGTCAGGCCCTGGCCAGTGGCGGTCTGTCCGCGGAGGACGTGGATGCGGTGGAGGCGCACGGTACGGGGACGACGCTGGGCGATCCGATCGAGGCCCAGGCGCTGTTGGCGACGTATGGGCAGTCCCGCGATCCGGAACGGCCGCTGTGGCTGGGCACGATCAAGTCCAACATTGGTCATGCGCAGGCGGCTGCGGGTGTGGCGGGTGTGATGAAGATGGTGTTGGCGTTGCGGTTTGGGGTGTTGCCGCGGACGTTGCATGTGGGGGTGCCGTCGTCGCATGTGGATTGGTCGGCGGGTGCGGTGGAGTTGTTGTCGGAGGCTGTGGGGTGGCCTGTGTCGGGGCGGGTGCGGCGTGCGGGGGTGTCGTCGTTCGGGATCAGTGGGACGAATGCGCATGTGATTGTGGAGCAGCCGCCGGTGGTGGATGCGGTGGTGCAGTCGTCGGTGGTGGATGGTCCGGGTCGGGTGGGGCCTGTGGGTGTGGTGCCGTGGGTGGTTTCCGGTCGGTCGGTGGAGGCGGTGCGGGCGCAGGCGGGGCGGTTGTTGGGGTATGTGGAGTCGTTGCCGGAGTTGCGGCCGGTGGATGTGGGGTTGTCGTTGGCGACGGGGCGTACGGGCTTTGCGCATCGTGCAGTGGTGGTGGCGGCTGAGCGCGCCGAGGCCGTAGGGGCCCTGGCGTCGTTGGAGGCCGGTGAGCTGGACACCGTGACGGTGACCGGTTCGGTGGTGGGTGGTAAGTCGGCGGTGTTGTTCTCGGGTCAGGGCAGTCAGCGGCTTGGTATGGGGCGGGAGTTGTCCGAGCGGTTCCCGGTGTTCGCCGAGGCCCTGGATGCTGTCACCGCCGAGTTGGACCCTCTTCTGGGCCGGTCGTTGCGGGAGGTCATGTGGGGTGCGGACGCGGAGGCGCTGGGCGAGACGGGGTGGACGCAGCCGGCCTTGTTCGCGGTCGAGGTGGCGCTGTTCCGTCTGGTGGAGTCGTGGGGCGTGCGGCCGGATTTCGTGGGTGGGCATTCGATCGGTGAGATCGCGGCGGCGCACGTGGCGGGGGTGTTCTCGCTTGCGGATGCCTGTCGGCTGGTCGCCGCGCGGGCGCGGCTGATGCAGGCGCTGCCCGGCGGCGGTGCGATGGTCGCGGTTCGGGCTACTGAAGCCGAGGTGATCCCGTTGCTGGTTGAGGGGGTCTCGGTGGCGGCGGTGAATGGGCCGTCGTCGGTGGTGGTTTCGGGTGTTGAGGGTGCGGTTGGCGATGTGGCGGAGCGGTTGGTGGGGGAGGGGCGTAAGGTTTCGCGGTTGTCGGTGAGTCACGCGTTCCATTCGCCATTGATGGATCCGATGTTGGACGAATTCCGTGCGGTGGTGGAGGGGTTGTCGTTCGCCGTTCCGTCGGTTCCGGTGGTGTCGAACCTGACCGGTGGTCTCGCCGATGCCGGGGAGTTGTGTGCGCCGGAGTATTGGGTGCGGCATGTCCGGGAGGCGGTGCGGTTCGCCGACGGGGTGCGGACGCTTGCTGAGCAGGGGGTGAATACCTTCCTGGAGCTGGGTCCCGATGGGGTGCTGTCAGCCATGGCTCAGGAGTCGTTGCCGGAGACGGCCGTCACCGTGCCCGTCCTGCGCAAGAACCGGCCCGAAGAGCACTCGGCCGTCACGGCACTCGCGCAGCTGCATGTGCGCGGCATCCCCGTCGACTGGACCGGATTCTTCGCCGAAACGGGCGCGCGGCGCGTGGCACTGCCGACATACGCCTTCCAGCACCAGTGGTTCTGGCCGGTGGGCGCGCCCTCCATCGCCGATGCCGCCGCCGTCGGGCTCACCTCCGTCGAACACCCGCTTCTGAACGGGTCTGTCGAACTAGCCGGAACTGAGGGGGTGTTGTTCACGGGGCGGTTGTCGGTGCAGTCGCATCCGTGGTTGGTGGATCATGTGGTGTTGGGGCGGGTGTTGTTGCCGGGTACGGCGTTTGTGGAGTTGGCGCTGCGGGCCGGTGATGAGGTCGGTTGTGATGTGGTGGAGGAGTTGACGCTGGCGGCGCCGTTGGTGTTGCCGGAGCGTGGTGCGGTGCAGGTGCAGGTGCGTGTGGGTGATGCGGATGACGCCGGCCGTCGTACGGTCACGATTCACTCCCGGCTTGCGGACGCCGATCAGCAGTCGTGGACTGAGCATGCTTCTGGTGTGCTGACCGTGGCTCCCGAGCGGGCGGCTGACGTTGGTTTCGATGCTGGGGTGTGGCCGCCGACGGGTGCCGAAGCGGTGGATGTTGAGGGTTGCTATGAGCGGTTTGTGGAGCGGGGCTTCGGTTATGGGCCGGTGTTCCGGGGGTTGCGGGCGGTGTGGCGGCGTGGTGGTGAGGTGTTTGCTGAGGTGAGTTTGCCGGAGGGTGTGGAGGTGGCGGGGTTCGGGTTGCATCCGGCCTTGTTGGATTCTGCGTTGCATGCGGCGTTGGTTGTTGGTGATGGGGGTGGGTTGCCGTTCTCGTGGGAGGGCGTGCGGTTGCGTGCGACCGGGGCGTCGTCGTTGCGGGTGCGGCTGGTGGAGTCGGGTGAGGGTGCGGTGTCGGTTGCGGTGGCGGATGCGGCTGGTGAGCTGGTCGCCACGGTGGATTCGCTGCTGGCGCGTGCGGTCTCGGCGGAACAGCTGAGCGGCGTGGATGGTGCGGGTGGTGTGGTGCGCGATGCGTTGTTCGGTGTGGACTGGGTGCCGGTGCCCGCCGCCGACGCGGTGACGGGCTCGGTGGCGGTGCTGGGATCGGATGTGTTCGGTCTGGCCGATGCCTTGCGGGGCTCGGGGGTCGAGGCCGTCACGGCGGCGGACGCGGTGCCGCTGGACGCTCCGGTGCCGGACACCGTCCTGGTGTCCGTGCAGGCGGCGCCGAGTGCGGAGGCTGTCGGCTCGGTGCACGCGCTTGTCTCGGGCGCGCTGGCCCGGGTACAGGAGTGGTTGGCGGACGAGCGGTGTGCCGACTCCCGTCTGGTGTTCGTCACCCGTGGTGCGGTGGGTGGTGAGGATCTGGCGGCGGCGTCGGTGTGGGGTCTGGTGCGCTCCGCGCAGTCAGAACATCCCGGTGTCTTCGGTCTGTTGGATCTGGAGTCCTCGGTGTCGGGGGAGTCCGTCGGGTTGTCGGGGTCGGTGTTGGTGCGGGCGTTGGCGGTGGATGAGCCGCAGCTGGTTGTGCGGGAGGGGGAGCTGCGGGCGGCGCGTCTGGTGCGTGCGGCTGTTGGTGAGCAGGCGGTGGCGCCCGTCTGGGGCGACGGCGATGGTGCGGTGCTGATCACGGGTGGTACGGGTGGTCTGGGTGCGGTGGTCGCGCGTCATTTGGTGACCGAGCATGATGTGCGGCGCCTGCTGCTCGTCAGTCGGCGGGGTGGTGAGAGTCCGGGCGCGGTTGGTCTGGTGGCGGAGCTGGCGGCTTGTGGTGCTGAGGCTCAGGTCGTGGCTTGTGATGTGGCGGACCGTGATGCTGTGGCTGGTCTGCTGGCCGGTCATGTGGTGTCGGCGGTGGTGCACGCGGCGGGTGTGCTTGATGACGGTGTTGTCGGGTCGATGACTGCTGAGCGGCTTGTGGGCGTGTTGCGGCCGAAGGTGGATGCGGCGTGGCATCTGCATGAGCTGACCCGTGATCTGGACCTGTCCGCCTTCGTGGTGTTCTCGTCGGTGGCGGGGACGTTCGGCGGTGCCGGCCAGGCGAACTATGCGGCGGGCAATGCCTTCCTGGACGCTTTGGTTCAGCGGCGTCGTGCTGAGGGTCTGCCGGGTGTGTCGCTGGCGTGGGGCCCCTGGGCCCAGGACACCGGAATGACCAGCGGTCTCTCCGAGGCCGATCTCGCCCGCATGGCCAAGTCCGGTATGCCCGCTCTCTCCGCCGCCCAGGGCACGCTCCTCTTCGACGCGGCGCTCACCACCGCGGAACCGCTCGTCCTGCCCGTACGGCTCGACCTCCAGGCCCTCCGCACGCAGGCGGGGACCGCGCTCCCCGCGTTGCTGCGCGGTCTGGTCCGGACCCGTGCGCGCCGGGCCGTGGCCACGGGATCGGCCGCGGCAGCCGGATTCGCGGAGCGGCTGGGCCGCATGGAACCGTCGGAACGGCGGACGACGCTGCTGGATCTGGTCCGCGGCCAGGTCGCGCAGGTGCTCGGGCACGACGGCGCCGACGGCGTCGACGTACACCGGCAGTTCCAGGACCTGGGCTTCGACTCCCTCACCGCGGTCGAACTGCGCAACCGGCTGACCAAGACGACCGGTCTGCGGCTGTCCGCCACACTCGTCTTCGACTACCCGACCGTGGCCGCGCTGGTGGCACACGTCGAGGAGGAACTCTTCGGTACCGAGCCCGAGGCCCGGACACCGGCGCCGAGCGTGCCGCCCACGGCCGACGATCCCATCGTGATCGTGGGGATGAGCTGCCGGTATCCCGGCGGGGTCCGTTCACCGGAAGACCTGTGGCAGCTGGTCACCGACGGTGCCGACGCGATCTCCGACTTCCCGGTCAACCGCGGCTGGGACGTGGACGCGCTCTTCCACCCGGATCCGGACCACTCGGGTACGTCCACCACACGACGGGGCGGGTTCCTGCACGACGCGGGTGAGTTCGATCCGGGCTTCTTCGGGATGAGTCCGCGGGAGGCGCTGGCGACGGACGCGCAGCAGCGGTTGCTGCTGGAGACGTCGTGGGAGGCGATCGAGCGGGCCGGTATCGACCCGGTCTCGCTGCGCGGCAGCCGGACCGGTGTCTTCGCCGGCGTCATGTACAACGACTACGGCACGGCGCTGGCCCGCAAGGAGTTCGAGGGGCACCAGGGCCAGGGCAGCGCCGGGAGCGTGGCCTCCGGCCGGGTGTCCTACACCTTCGGACTGGAAGGCCCGGCCGTCACGGTCGACACGGCCTGCTCGTCGTCCCTCGTCTCGCTGCACCTGGCCGCTCAGGCGCTGCGCGCCGGCGAGTGCTCGCTGGCGCTCGCCGGTGGTGTGACCGTCATGTCCACCCCGACCGCGTTCGTGGAGTTCTCCCGGCAGCGCGGCCTCTCCCCGGACGGGCGGTGCAAGGCGTTCTCCGACGCGGCCGACGGCGTCGGCTGGTCCGAGGGCGTCGGCATTCTCGTCCTGGAGCGGCTCTCCGACGCCCGGCGCAACGGCCACCGGGTACTGGCCGTGGTGCGTGGCAGCGCGGTCAATCAGGACGGTGCGTCGAACGGTCTGACCGCGCCCAACGGTCCCTCCCAGCAGCGTGTCATCCGTCAGGCCCTGGCCAGTGCCGGTCTGTCCGCGGAGGACGTGGATGCGGTGGAGGCGCACGGTACGGGGACGACGCTGGGCGATCCGATCGAGGCCCAGGCGCTGCTGGCGACGTACGGCCGCGACCGGGACGCGGACCGTCCGCTGCTGCTCGGCTCGGTGAAGTCCAACATCGGCCACACCCAGGCCGCCGCCGGCGTCGCCGGTGTCATCAAGATGGTGCTGGCCATGGTGCGCGGCACGCTGCCGCGCACCCTGCACGCGCAGGTGCCCTCGTCCCACGTGGACTGGGCGGCGGGCGCGGTGGAGCTGCTGGCGGCGAACACCCCCTGGCCGGCGGCCGGGCATCCGCGACGGGCCGGTGTGTCGTCCTTCGGGATCAGCGGGACGAACGCGCACGTGGTACTGGAGCAGGCCCCGCCGGCCGAGAAGCCGACCGAGACGCCTGCCGGGGCGGGGTCCGGGACGCCTGCCGGGCGGCCGCACGCCGTACCGGACGTCGTGCCGTGGGTGGTGTCGGCGAAGACCGACGCCGCGCTCGCTGCGCAGACGGACCGGCTGGCCTCCTTCGCGGCGGACCACCCCGAGGCGACACCCGCCGACCTCGGCTACTCCCTGGCGGCCGGCCGGTCGGTGTTCCCGCACCGTGCCGTCCTGCTGCCGTCGGAGCGGGGTGTCTCCGAACTGGCCCGTGGGGTGGCGGCGGACGCCGGTCCGCCGGCCGTGCTCTTCTCGGGTCAGGGATCGCAACGGCTGGGCATGGGACGGGAGTTGTACGGGCGCTTCCCGGTCTTCGCCGACGCCCTGGATGCCGTACTGGCAGAGCTCACCGCGGAGCCGGACGGCCGCCCGCTGCGCGAGGTGATGTGGGGCGACGACGCGGAGCTGCTCAGCCGCACGGGCTTCGCGCAGCCCGCACTGTTCGCGGTGGAAGTCGCCCTGTACCGGCTGGTCGAATCCCTCGGTGTCCGACCGGAGTTCGTGGGCGGCCATTCCATCGGCGAGGTGGCCGCCGCACATGTGGCGGGGGTGTTCTCGCTGGCGGACGCCTGCCGCCTCGTGACGGCGCGCGCCAACCTGATGCAGGCGCTGCCGCCGGGCGGGGCGATGGTGGCCGTGCAGGCCGCCGAGGCGGATGTCCTGCCGCTGCTCACCGGCCCCCTCGTCTCGGTGGCCGCGGTCAACGGTCCCGCCGCCGTGGTGATCTCCGGGGCGGAGGCCGCCGTGTCGGAGGCCGCCGCGCGGCTCGCGGCGGACGGCCGGAAGACGACCCGGCTGCGGGTCTCGCACGCCTTCCATTCGCCGCTGATGGACCCGATGCTGGACGACTTCCGCACCGTCGTCGAAGGGCTCACCTTCCACGAGCCGGTCATCACGGTCGTCTCCCATCTCACCGGCGGTCTGGCCGCGGCGGACGAACTCCGCTCGCCCGACTACTGGGTGCGGCACGTACGGGAGGCCGTCCGGTTCGCCGACGGGGTGCGCACCCTCGCCGAGCAGGGCGTCGGCGCGTTCCTGGAACTGGGTCCGGACGGTGTGCTCGCCGCCATGGCACGCGAGTCGCTGCCGGACGAGGCCGTCGTCGTACCCGCCCTCCGCAAGGACCGGCCCGAGGAACTGGCGGCCGTCGGCGCGCTCGCACAACTCCACGTACACGGTGCGGCCACGGTCGACTGGGCCGGTCTCTTCGCCGGTACGGGCGCGTCCCGGGTGGACGTGCCGACGTACGCGTTCCAGCGCCAGTGGTTCTGGCCGGCCGGACCCGTCGGCGGCACCGGCGACGTCCGCGCGGCGGGACTGGGCGCGGCCGGGCACCCGCTGCTGGGCGCGGCGGTTCCGCTGGCCGGGGGCGAGGGCGTGGTGTTCACCGGACGGCTGTCGGTACCGTCGCACCCGTGGCTGGCCGACCATGCGGTACTGGGCCACGTCCTGCTGCCGGGTACGGCCTTCGTGGAACTGGCGCTGCGGGCCGGCGACGAGGTCGGCTGCGACCGCATCGAGGACCTGACCCTGGCCGCCCCCTTGGTGCTGCCGGAACACGGCGCCGTACAGATGCAGATCTCGGTGGACGGCCCCGACGACGCGGGCCGCCGCACGGTCGGCGTCTACTCGCGGCCGGCGGGCGCCGGGGACGCGGAGACGCCCTGGACCCAGCACGCCCTGGGCACGCTCACCACCGGCACCCCGGCGCCCGGTACCGCGTTCGACGCGACCGCCTGGCCCCCGGCCGGCGCCGAGCCGCTGGACCTGGACGGCTGCTACGAGCGGTTCGCCGGGCTCGGCTTCGCGTACGGGCCGGTGTTCCGCGGACTGCGGACGGCCTGGGTGCGCGACGGCGAGATCTTCGCGGAGGTGAGCCTGCCGGAGGAGGCACGGGCCGCCGCGGGCGAGTTCGGACTGCACCCCGCGCTGCTCGACGCCGCGCTGCACGCCTCGCTGGTCACCGGCGCGGACGACGGCGGCGGACTGCCGTTCTCCTGGGAGGGCGTGTCGCTGCACGCGACCGGTGCCGCGGCGCTGCGGGTGCGCCTGGCCCCGGCGGGCCCGGACGCCCTGTCGATCGCCGTCGCCGACGCGGCCGGCCGGCCGGTGGCCTCGGTGGACTCGCTGGTCGTACGGGCCGTGTCGCGGGAGCAGCTGAGCGACCCGGCGCAGGCCGGCCGGGACGCGCTGTTCGGCGTGGACTGGGTGCCGGCCGGGCCCGGAACCGGGGAGACGGTCGCGGAACCGCCGGCACTGGTGGGCCCCGACACCCTGGGGCTCGCCGAGGCACTGGGCGTGCCCGTCGGCGTACACGCCGATCTGCCGTCGCTGGCGGCGGCCGAGGGCGCGGTGCCCGCGACGGTGGTGGTAGAGGTGACGGGCGGGACCGGCGCCGGAGTGCCGGAAGCGGCGCACGCCACGACCGCCGAGGTGCTGTCGCTGGTGCAGCAGTGGCTGGCGGAAGAGCGGTTCGCGGCGTCGCGGTTGGTGTTCGTGACGCGGGGTGCGGTGGCGGGTGACGATCTGGCGGCGGCGTCGGTGTGGGGCCTGGTGCGGTCCGCGCAGACGGAGAATCCGGGTTCGTTCGGTCTGGTCGATCTGGACGGGCACGCCTCGTCGGCGGCCGGCCTGGTTCGGGCGCTGGGGTCGGACGAGCCGCAGGTGGCGGTGCGGGATGGCGTGGTGCTCGCCGCGCGGCTGGGCCGGGTCACGGAAGCGGATACCGCGGTGGTGTGGGATCCGGAGGGCACCGTCGTGGTCACGGGCGGTACGGGTGGTCTGGGTGCGGTGGTGGCCCGGCATCTGGTGGTGGGACACGGGGTGCGTCATCTGTTGTTGTTGAGCCGTCGTGGTGCGGATGCGGAGGGTGCGGCGGAGCTCGTGACGGAGCTGGGTGATCTCGGCGCGCGGGTATCGGTGGTGGCGTGTGATGTGGCGGACCGGGGTGCGCTGGCCGGGGCGCTGGCGTCGGTGCCGGGTGGACATCCGGTACGGGCGGTGGTGCATACGGCGGGGGTGCTGGACGACGGTGTGGTCGGTTCGCTGACGCCGGATCGTCTGGCCAAGGTGTTGCGGCCGAAGGTCGATGCGGCGTGGCATCTGCATGAGCTGACCGGTGATCTGGATCTGTCCGCTTTCGTGGTGTTCTCGTCGGTGGCGGGGACGTTCGGTGGTGCGGGTCAGGCGAACTACGCGGCGGGAAATGCCTTCCTGGACGCTTTGGTCCAGCGGCGTCGTGCCGAGGGTCTGCCGGGTGTGTCGCTGGCGTGGGGTCCGTGGGCGCGGGGTGCGGGGATGACCGGCGGGCTGAGTGCGGGGGATCTGCACCGGCTGGCGGAGTCCGGTATGCCGGCGCTCTCGGTCGCCCAGGGTGTGGCGCTCTTCGACGCGGCCCTCGCCACCGCCGAACCGGTACTGCTGCCGGTCCGGCTGGACCTCCCGGCCCTCCGTGCCCAGGGTGAACCGCCCGCCCTGTTGCGCGGGTTGATCCGTACGGCCCCGCGCCGCGCCACCGCGTCCGGTCCGGAGCCGGCCGACGCGTTCACCCGGCGCCTGGCCGCGCTGGGCGGCGACGAACGCCGCGACGTCCTCCTGGAGCTGGTCCGCGACCAGGCATCCGCCGTACTGGGGCACACCGACGGGACGGCGATCGGCCGGACCAGTCAGTTCCAGGAGCTGGGCTTCGACTCCCTGACATCGGTGGAATTCCGCAACCGCCTCAACACGGCCACGGGCCTGCGCCTGCCGGCCACTCTGCTCTTCGACTACCCGACCCCCGCCGAACTCGTGGACCACCTCGTCGCCCGGCTCGCGACGGAGGAGGCGGGCACGGGCGCGGACTCGGTCCTCGGCGTCCTCGACCGGCTGGAGAAGGCGATGGCAGAAAGTGCCCTCGACGCACCGGCACACCAGCAGGTGGCCGGGCGGCTGGAGGTGCTCAGGAGCAAGTGGGCCGCCCTGCGGGGCGAGACCGCCGACGGAAACCGCGATTTCGACTTCGCGTCCGCGTCCGACAGCGACATGTTTGCTCTGCTGGACGACGAACTTGGCCTGAACTGAGGGGTGTTGGGGTAGGGGGACCGTACTCGAACGAAAGTCGGAGACGGACTCGGGAGGCGGCCGCAGACGACCCGAAAGGGTGAGTGCGGCCGCCTCCCGGGGCGGTCGGAACCGTCCGGAAGGTGCAACGGAAAACCGTTAACCAGGCGTTAACCAGGCGTCATTAGGCTGGCGGTCAACGGGTCAGGACATCACAAGGACGTGGCATGCGCCACCGGATTGAACGGGAGCCGAAGGGGCGACAAGATTTCTGACCGGGTAACCTGACGCGCATCGATCATCATAATCTTGAGTGATTTTTCGCAAGATATGAGGACTGGGCGCCGTCGGTGAGAGGCGGCGTCCGCGGAGAGTGAGGGCCTATGGTGCTGGACCGGACAGACGCCTCCGGATTATCCAGCGCCGTGGTCGGCCGCGCCGACGAGCTGATGACGCTGAACTCCTACGCGGAGGCCGCCTGCGCCGGACGCTCCGGCCTGGTGATCCTGTCGGGCCCCGCAGGTATCGGCAAGACCAGCCTGCTGCGCGCCTTCCTCGACGGCGGCCCCGGCCGGAGCATGACCGTCCTGCACGGGACCTGCGCCGAGGCCGCGGCAGGTGCGGGCTACGGCAGCGTACGGGCCCTGTTCGGACCGCTGGGCCTGTGCACCGAGGACGCCGGGGACTCCCCGCTGCTGCGGGGCACCGCGCGCCGGGCACTCCCGGCGCTCACCGCCGGCCCGGCCGCCGAGCACCCGTCCGACGCCGCGGCCGTCTACGCGGTCCTGCACGGGCTGTACTGGCTCGCGGCGAACCTCATGACGGACGGCCCCCTCGCCCTCGTACTGGACGACGCCCACTGGTGCGACGAACGCTCCCTGCGCTGGATCGACTTCCTGCTGCGGCGGGCCGACGGTCTGCCGCTGCTCGTCGTGCTCGCGCACCGCACCGAGACCCGGCCGGTGGCCCTCGCCGCGCTGGAGGACATCACCGCGCAGTGCCGCCCGGCCCTCCTCCACCTGACACCGCTGACCCGGACGGACGTCGGGCAGATCGTGCGGGAGGTCTTCCCCGCGCCCGCCCACGCCTCCTTCACCGCCCGCGCCACGGCGGTGACCGGCGGCAACCCGCGCCTCCTCGCCCGGCTGCTGCACGCGCTGCGGGCCGAGGGCGTGCCACCGGACGAGCGGGGCACGCGCCGAGTCGCCGAAGTCGGCGGGCAGGTGGTCGCCGGGTCGCTGCGCGGCCTGCTGGCCCGCCAGCCCGGCTGGGTCGGCGACGTGGCGGGCGCGATCGCCGTACTCGGCGAGACGTCCCCGGAGCGCGTCGCGGCGCTCACCGCGGTACCCGCCCAGCGTGTGGACGAGGCCGTCACCGTCCTGCGGCGCGCCGACGTCGTGGCCCCCGACCGGCTGGACCTCGCACACGACGCCGTGCGCACGGCGGTACTCGGCTCGCTCGGCGACCGGGCGCGCGCCGAACTGCGGGTACGGGCCGCCCTGCTCCTCAGCGACCTCGGCCGGCCCGCCGAAGAGGTCGCCGACCAGCTGCTGCTCGTCCCCGACCTCGGCCAGCCCTGGATGGCCGCGGTGCTCCGCGATGCGGCGGCGCGCGCCCAGGCCCGGGGCGCGCCCGACGAGGCCGTCCGCTATCTGCGCCGGCTGCTCCGGAGCGAGCCGGACAGCCTTCCGGTGCGCATCCAACTGGCCCGGTCGCTGGCAGAAACCGACCCCGTGGAAACCCTCGCGCTGCTGCGGCAGGCGCTGGTGCCGGCCGCCGGCCTGGGCACCCGGGCGGCCGTCGCCGTGCAGTACGCGACGGTCTGCCTCACCGGGCCGGAAGCACACTCCGCCGTACGGATCCTCACCACCATCGTGGACGAACTGGCGGCGAAGGAGGAGCCCGACACCGGCGACCGCGAACTGCGCACGCTCGTCGAGTCCGCACTGCTGATCGCCGGATCAGCGGGGAAGGCGACGATCGCCGCCGCCCGCGACCGCGCGGCGCGACTGCCCGTACCGCCCGGTGACACCCCCGCACAGTGCCAGCTGCTCGCCATGATGACCGTGCTGACCGCCATAGAGGGCCAGTCGGCTCAGCGCACCGTCGAGCTGGCCCGGCGCGCCCTGCGGTTCCCGGGCGTCGCGCCGGGCGGCTGGTCACAGCTGGGCTCGGCCTTCGCCCTCAACCTGGCCGACGAACCGGAGGAGGCCCTGGCCGCGCTCGACCGCCTACTCCGGTACGGCCGGGAGAACGCCGCGGGCCGGACGTATGTGCTCGCGCTGTCCCACCGCGCCCTGGTGCTGCACGGCCTCGGCGCCCTCCCCGACGCGCTGTCCGCAGCCCGGAGCGCGATCGACGCCATCGGCCAGGAGAAATGGCGCGGGTACCAAACGGTCCCGCAGATCGCCCTGGCCACCGTACTGACCGACCGAGGTGAACCGGAGCAGGCCGAACGGCTGCTCGACGGCATGGAACGGCGCAACCTGGACGCCTTCGCCATCGACTATCCCTGGTACCTGATGGCCCGCGCCCGCGCCCGGCGGGCGCTCGGCGACAGCGCGACGGCGCTCGGCCTGCTGCGCGACTGCGGCCGGTCACTCGATGACGCGGGCATCACCAACGCCGCCTTCGTCCCCTGGTGGGCGGAGGCGGCCTGTCTGCTGGCCGAGCTGAACCGCCACGACGAGGCCCGCGAGTTCGCCGTGCACGGCACCGCCCTCGCCCGGCGCTGGGGAACCCCGCGCGCCCTCGGGCTGGCAGCCGTGGCCCGCGGCGTGAGCACCATCGGCCGGGCCGGTCTCGGCCCGCTGACCGAGGCGGCCGAGACCCTGGCCGACTCACCCGCCCGCGGCGAGCAGGCGCGGGCCGAATATCTGCTGGGCCGGGCGCTGCTGGCGGCCGGCGAGCGGCTCGGCGCCCGGGTACGCCTGCGCACCGCCGCCGGCCTCGCCCAGCGCTGCGGCGCCCTCCCGCTGGGCAGAGCCGCCCGCCGGGCGCTGCTGACCGCCGGCGGCCGCATGCGGGAGATCACCGGCTCGCCCGTCGACCTGCTCACCGGCCGGGAACGCAAGATCGCGGCCCTCGCCGCGGCAGGGGTGAGCAACCGGGCGATCGCGGAGTCGCTGTTCATCACCGTGCGCACCGTCGAGATGCACCTGACCGGCGTCTACCGGAAACTGGGCGTCAGTCAGCGCACCGACCTCGCCGCGATCCTGCACGCCGCCGGAATCCGCGCCGAGCACCCCGCCGAGGCGGCCGAACCACGGGTCGCACGGGCGACACCGGGACGAACGGAGCGGGACGGTGTCCATGGCGAACGAGCAGGCTGAGCGCGTCGCCACCGAGCTGCTCCTGATCGAGCGCGACCGCGAGCGCGCGGTACTGGACTCGGTGATCACCGAACTGGGCACGGGCCGCCCGGCCGTCGTGGCCGTCACCGGCCGGCCGGGCCTCGGCCAGCACGCCCTGCTGCGGTGGGCGGCCCGGCTCGCCGCGGACCGCGGACTGCGCGTACGGCACGCCAGGGCGACGGGGGCCGAACGCGAACTGCGCCACGGCGCCGTCGTCCAGCTCACCGGACCGCCGCAGGGACCGCCCCACGAACTCCCGTGCCGGCCGGACCGGTTGGCCGGTATGGCCGAGCTGCTGTGTGCCGCCCGGAGCCACCCCACCCTGCTGGTCGTCGAGGACACCCAGTGGCTCGATCCCGCCTCGCTCCAGTGGCTCCAGGCCCTGGTGCGCCGGCTGCCCGGCACCCCCGTCGCACTCCTTACCGGCAGCAGCGGCGTCCCGGTCCACGACTCCCCCTCGCCGTGTGCGGCCGACTGGCCGACGGCCCCGGCCGTGCGGACGGCCGAACTCGCCCTGTCCCCGCTGAGCGCGCACGGCGTCGCCACCGCCGTGGAACTGATCTGCGGCATCGCCGGCGACCAGCGGTTCACCGAGGCCGCCGTCGACCTCACCGCCGGCCACCCCGCCGTCCTGCACACCGCGCTGCGCCGCTTCACCGGGCACGGATACGAACCCGTCGCCGGATACCTGCCGGAGCTGCGCGACCTCGTCACGGCCGCCGCCGGTGACCACACGACACGTGTGCTGCACGGACTGCCCGACGCGGCCGTCGCCGTCCTGCGCGCCCTCGCCGTCTGCGGCGACCTCCTGGAGCTGCCCCTCGTCTGCCTGCTCGCCGGACAGCGGCACCTCCCCGAACCGAGGCTGCGGGCGGTCCTGGAGGCGAGCGGGTTCACCACGGCCGGCCACGCGGCGGCACCGCGCGTGCACGACCCGCTCGTACGCGCCCGCGTCCTGGAGGAGATGCCCGCCGACGAGCGCGCCGACCTGCACGCCCGCGTCGCGGAATGCGCCCACCGGGCGGCCGCCGCCGACGAGGACATCGCCGGACTCCTGCTCCACGCCCGCCCCCTCGGCACGCCCTGGGCCGCCCCCGCCCTGTGCCGCGGCGCCGCCGCCGCACAGCACCGCGGAGAGCACGCCGTGGCCGTCGCCTGCCTCGCCCGCGCCCTCGACGAACCCCTGGAACCCGCGCAGCGCGCCCGGCTGCAATTCGAGCTGGCCGCCGCCGAGGTGATGACCGCGCCCGAGGCCGGCGACCGCAGGCTCGCCGGGATCACCCGCGCCGAGCACGGCGCCGGCCGGCTGCGCGCCCGCGCCATCGACCTCGGACTCGCCCGCGGCAACGCCGACTGGGGCCGCCGTGCGGCGGCCGAAGCGATCCCGGCCGCGGACGGCGGCGAACAGGACGGCCTCATCGCCCTGTACTGGCTCGCCGAACAGACCCGGCAGGACGACACCGAGCTGGTCCTGCCCGAGGTCCCCGCACTGCCCGACCGGCCCGCGGACGCCCCCCGGGCCGGCGTCCGCGCCTGGCAACTGGCCCTGCGTGGCGACGACCCCGACGCGACCAGGGCCCTGGCCCGCAGCGCCCTCGGCGGCCCGGCGGACGCCGACTCGCTCGTCCTGCCCCGCCTGGTGGCCTGCCGTGCCCTGTCCCTGACCGATGACACCGAAGAGGCCGAACGCCATCTGGACGCCCTCCTCGCCCAGGCCCGCCGCCACCGCACCCCCACGGTCGTCGGCCGCATCCTGGGCATCCGCGCCGAACTGCATCTGCGCTGCGGCCGCATCGGCGCCGCCGAACGCGACATCACCGCCGCCGAACGCGCCTTGCCCTTCACCAGCTGGCACCCGTACGCCGTGCCCCAGCTGCTGAGCCTGCGCATCACCATCGACCTGGAGAACGGCCGCCGCGACCAGGCCCGCGCCCTCGCCTGCGCACCGACCCCGGCCGGGGCGGAGGACAGCGTCCTGTGGTCGTTCCTCCTCTTCGGCCGGGCCCTGGCCGCCGCGGCCGACGGTGAACCGGCCGCGGCCCTGGAGCTGTTACGCGAATGCGGACGGCGACTGCTGCGCCGGCAGTGGATCAACCCGGCCCTGCTGCCCTGGCGTTCCCTGGCCGCCCGGCTCGCCCACACGCTCGGCCACCGCGACGAGGCCCTGCGGCTGAGCCGCGAAGAGCTGCGGCTGGCCTGCCGCTGGGGAGCCGCGAGCGCCCTCGGCCGCGCCGAACTCGGCGCCGCGCCGGCCGCCGGCCCGGCCCGCACCGACCGGCTGCGCATGGCGGCCGCGGTGCTCCGCGGCTCACCCGCCCGCGCCGCCTACGCGGGGGCGCTGGTCGAACTCGCCACCGCGGAGAGCGAGGGCGGCGACCGGGAGCGGGCCGCGGCACTGGTGGCCGAGGTGGCACTGCTCACCGCGGCATGTCCGGTGCCCCGGCTCGCCGGGCGCGTGCGCCAGCTCGGCGCCGCCCTCCGCAGCCCCGCCGCACCCGCCGTGCCCGACGCCGCCGGACACCACGGCTGGGACACGCTCACCGAGGCCGAACGGCGCACCGCGCTCCTCGCGGGCTGCGGGCACGGCAACCGGGACATCGCGGAGCTGCTGTCGGTGTCCCGGCGCACCGTCGAACTGCGACTGAGCGGTGTCTACAAGAAACTGCGCATCAGTGGCCGCAGGGAACTGAGCGCGCTCGTGCGAGCCATGGATGGATGCTGACGCGATGCTGTGGGAGCGGGAGACCGAGGTGGCGCTGGTACGCACCGCGCTGCGGGGTGCCGACGAGGGCAGACCGGCGCTGCTGCTGCTGACCGGCCCGCTGGGCATCGGCCGGACCGCGCTGCTCCAGCACCTGCCCGAGCTGGTCGCCGGCGAGGACGTCCGCGTGCTGCGCGCGAACGCGGCGCCCATGGAGGCGGACTTCGCGTTCGGCGTGGTGCGTCAGCTCTTCGACAGCCTGCTCGCCGGCGCTCCGGAAGAGGCCCGCGAACGCTGGCTGCGGGACCGGACCTGCTTCGCCCGCCTGGTGTTCGCCGACGAGACCGCGCCCGCCGCCGACGGCCGGCTCGCCGCCCCCTCGGAAGCGGTCCTGCACGGACTGCGCACGCTGCTGGCCAACGTCAGCGCGGACAGCCGGCTGCTCGTCCTCGTCGACGACCTGCAATGGGCCGACACTCCCTCGCTGCGCTGGCTCGGCTACCTGGCCAAGCGCCTCCACGGGCTGCGCGCGGTCGTGGTCTGCACCGTGCGCGACGGCGACGCACGCGCCGAGCACCCCCTCGTACGCGAGATCGCCGAGGCGGCCGGACAGGTGCTGCACCCCGGTCCGCTCTCCCTCGACGCCGTCGGAGAAATGGTCTGCGACCAGTTCGGCGAGCCGGGCGACGAGGAGTTCGTCCACGCCTGCCACGAGATCTCCGCCGGTAACCCCGTCTTCCTCAGATCCGTACTGCTGGCCATGGCCGTCACCGGCAGCCGGCCGACCGCCGACCGGGCCGGTGCGGCGCGTGCCCTGCGGCCCGCCAAACTCCGTGACCGGCTGGCCAGTTGCCTGCGCACCCAGCCGCTGCTGGTACGGAACCTGGCCGCCGCGATCGCCGTCTTCGAGGAGCAGGACGACCCCGAACTCCTCGCCCGGCTCGCCGGGCTGGACACCATCGGCTACGCGGCCGCCCTGCGTTCCTTGCGCGCACTGGGGCTCCTCGCCGCCCGGCGGGAGCCGCGCTTCGTCCACCGCGCCGTCTGCGACGCCGTCGAATCGTTCCTGACGATGGCCGAGCGCGAGACCCTGCACGACACGGCGGCCGCCCTGCTCTACCGGCGCGGCTGCCCCGCCGAAGAGGTCGCCGCCCAGCTGATGCCCCTCACCGTCTCCCGCCACCCCTGGTCGATGGCCGTGCTGCGGACCGCCGCCGACACCGCCCTGCGCCGCGGCGCACCCGACACCGCCGCCCGCTATCTGCGGCGCGCCCTCCTCGACAGTGCCGCCCAGAGCGAGGACCGGGCCCGGCTGCTCATCGACCTCGCCACCGCCGAGCGCGCCTTCGACCGCGCGGCCTGCGAACGGCACATCTCCCAGGCGGTTCCGCTGCTGACCACCGCCTGGGAGAAGGCCGCGGCGGTGCTGCGCATCTCACCCACCCTCCTGGGCCTCGCGTCGTCGCCGGTCGTCGAGCTGCTGCGGCAGGTCGCCGATGACCTCGGCGCACCGGACTCCCTCGGCGGTACGGCCCGTGAGATGGCCCTGCGGCTGGAGGCCCGGCTGCGGCACTGCGGCCACGAGGACCCGGCCGAACTGAACGCGGCGGTCGGGCGGCTGCGGGCCATGGGGGACGAGCCGCCGCTGGACTCGGGCGCCGAGCGCGAGCTGGCGGCCGTCCTGCTCAACGCGGCGATCCTCACCAACCGGCTCTCCGCGGCCTCGGCCGCCCGCCTCGCCAACCGCATCCTCGAACGCGAACCCGCCACCTCGGCGCGTGTGCACTCCGTGCTGCCGCTGGTCGTCCTCGCCCTGTCCGCCGCGGACTCGGTCCAGGGCATCGACTCCTGGCTCTGCCTGGAACAGCGGACCCGCCGGCAGAGCGTCACCGTCGCCGACGCGCTCATCCACGTCGAGCAGGCCATGGTGCTCCTCGCGCGCGGGCGGCCCGCCGAGGCCCGCGAGCGCGCCGAGCGCGCGGCGCGGCTGGCCGCCGCCGACTGGCACGAGATCGGCACCATCGCCACCGTCGTCCGCGTCGCCGTTGCACTGGAGCTCCGCGACCCGGCACTCAGCGAACAGATCCTGTTCGACACCCGCGGGCACCGCCGGGAAAGCCTGGCCGTGGCCGCGATGATGCAGACCCTCGCCGCGGCCGTGGACGCCCAGAGCGGCCGGCTGGCCGGTGCGCTGGAGGGATTTCTCGCCTCCGGGCGGCGGTTGGAGGCGGTCGGCTGGCGCAACCCCGCGCTCTTCGCCTGGCGGCCCTGGGCGATCAGCCTCCACCACCGGCTCGGCGACACCCGCGCGGCCCTCGCGCTCGCGGAGGAGGAACACGCCCGTGCCGAGGAATGGGGAGCACCCGCGACCCTGGGCCGGGCACTGCGCCTCAAGGCCGCACTGCACAGCGGCAGCCAGGGCGTCATCCTGCTGCGCCAGGCGGTCGGCGTGCTGCGCGGCTCGGCCGACGAACTCGAACTCGCCCGTGCGCTCAAGCAGTTGGGGAAACGGCTGGACGGTGTTCCGGAGGCCGGGGAACTGCTGCGCGAGGCCGATGCGCTCGCCCTGGGCTG
Organism: Streptomyces sp. x-80; assembly: GCF_046549095.1. NCBI lineage: Bacteria > Bacillati > Actinomycetota > Actinomycetes > Kitasatosporales > Streptomycetaceae > Streptomyces > Streptomyces sp. x-80. The sequence continues at coordinate 19,032 of NZ_JAJPWM010000014.1, read as the reverse complement.
CGGGGCACCGTGGCTCTCCGAGAAATCCCGGGACGGCCGGAGTGCGGCCCCCGTACAGCAGGAGGCCAAGCTGACCCGCAGCGAACTCCGGGTAACGGCATTCGTCAGCCGCGGCCTCACCAACCAGGAGATAGCCGATGAACTCGGAGTGAGTTCCCGTGCAGTTGAGAAGCATCTGACGAATTCTTATCGAAAACTTGGTGTCTCGGGACGGCGGGAGCTCGTGGAGGCGCTGGCCGACCAGGGATCGGCCGAAATGCGTTAGCGGTTTCCGAAATCCGACGCCCGCAGTCCGCAGCCGTCGCCGAGGTACGGTGACGATCGCGTCAACCCGTGTGACAGGCCGGTTAAACATGCTGTTGAGGGCGCATGCGCGCACGACCGGGCGCCAGTCCGTACCACGACCACCGAAGGTGTGCGCGCAGACCGAACCATCCGAAAATGCAACCGCAGGTTTGGCCGTGCGGCCACGGGACGGCGTTGACGTCCGTACTCGGACTATCTAATGTTCTTTCCGGTATCAGCGAATGATCAGCTGGCCAGGGCATTCCGGGACGGAGCCCAAATGAATTCTTTTCCTTGAATCTTTGACGCAATTCTAGCGTGTGATTCCGAATGAACTTCCGGAATCCGAAGGGATGGCAGTCTCGTGGCGACGACCACACTCGCCGATTCGACGCAGGCCCCGTCACCAGGGCTCCTGGGCGACCAGGGCGGCACCCCACCACCGCTGGACCAGCCCGACCTGTGCATGGCCTGTCTCGACCCGGCGCTGACCATCCAGCAGGCGAACCAGGAATTCTTCCGGCAGTTCGGCGCCACCTCGGCGGAGGTCTGCGGACGCAGCTTCCGCGACCTGGTGCACCCCAGCGTCCGGCAGCCGCTGATGCGGCAGTTCTCCCGCCTGGTCGAGGGCAAACGCCACCGGTTCGTCACGCAGATGGTCGCCGTGCGGCAGCAGGACTCCGCGTTCGCCAGTCCGCTCACCGCCGTCGCCGTACGCGGTGGGACGTCCGACGTCAGCTCGATCCTCGTGCTCATGCCCCCGACGCAGATATCTGAGGACGGCGGCGTGGTCGCCAACCGCAAGAAGATCCTCACCGAGATCGATGCGCGCATCCTCGAAGGCATCGCCGCCGGCCTCTCCACCGTCCCCCTCGCCGCCCGGCTCTACCTCAGCAGACAGGGCGTCGAGTACCACGTCACGGGCCTGCTCCGGAAGCTCAAGGTGCCCAACCGGGCCGCCCTGGTCTCCCGGGCGTACTCCATGGGCGTGCTCACCGTGGGCATCTGGCCGCCGAAGGTCGTCGAGGAGTTCATCAAATGACGCCGCCGCGCGGAGCATTGAACCGCCGCCCCACCGGCCCGCACACCACGCCGCGCCCGACCGCCCACCGTCCGGCGGCGACGGAAACGAAGGACTGACCATGGCCGAGAACACCGTGGACGCCACCTTGTGGTGCCGGAGCCCGCTCCCCGCACCGGACGCGCCCGTCCGCCTGGTCTGCTTCCCGCACGCCGGAGGCGCGGCGAGCTACTACCACCCCGTCGCCCTCGCCCTCACCCCGGACGCCGAGGTCCTCGCCATCCAGTACCCGGGCCGCCAGGACCGGCACACCGAGCCCTGCGTGGACGATGTCGGGACGCTCGCCGACCACGTCCACGACGCGTTGCGTGACCGGATGGACCGCCCCGTGGTGTTCTTCGGACACAGCATGGGCGCCCTCGTCGCCTTCGAGGTCGCCCGCCGCATGGAACGCGACGGCGGGGGACCGGTCCACCTGTTCGCCTCCGGCCGTCGCGCACCCTCCCGCTACCGCCACGAAACCGTCCACCAGCGTGACGACGACGGCCTCGTCGCCGAGTTGCGCAGCATGAGCGGCACCGACAGCCGGGTCCTGGAGGACGAGGAAGTGCTGCGCCTGGTGCTGCCCGCCCTCCGCAGCGACTACCGGGCCGTGGAGACGTACCGTCATGAACCGGGTGCCTCGGTGCGCTGCCCGGTGACCGTGCTCGTGGGCGACGACGACCCCAAGACGACGCTCGACGAGGGCCGGGCATGGCGCGAGCACACCACCGGCGCCTTCGACATGCAGGTTTTCCCCGGCGGCCACTTCTATCTCACCGACCGGTCCGCCGACGTCATCGAAGTGCTGCGCGCCCGGCTCAAGTCGGCGGCGAACCAGCCTGATCGAGAGCCGGCCTGACAGGGACCTGATCGAGAGCCTGCCTGACAGCGAACCGACCGGAGCGGAAAGGACCCGAGGGAGACCTGGCATGATCGAGGAGATCCTCCCCAGTGGGGTCGTACCGGCCGAGGCGTTCGACGAGCTGCCACCGGACCCGGCCGAGCCGGCCACCCTCCCCTTCCCGGAAGAGACCGCGGCCGTGGCGCGGGCGGTCCCCCGGCGACAGCGCGAATTCGCGACCGTACGGGCCTGTGCGCGGCGCGCCCTCGGGGCTCTCGGCCTGCCACCGGTGCCGCTGCTGCCCGGCCGGCGGGGTGCGCCACAGTGGCCCGAGGGCGTGGTCGGCAGCATGACGCACTGCGACGGCTACCGCGCCGCGGCCGTCGCACACGCCTCTGACACCCTCGCGATCGGCATCGACGCGGAACCCAACGGTCCGCTGCCTGACGGCGTACTCGCCGCCGTCGCCCTGCCCCGGGAACGGGCACAGGTACGTGCCCTGGGCGGTGCCGACCCCGAAGTCCGCTGGGACCGGCTGCTGTTCAGCGCCAAGGAGAGCGTGTTCAAGACCTGGTATCCGCTCACCGGGCGGGAGCTGGACTTCGACGAGGCGGACATCGAACTCGACCCGGCCGCGGGCACTTTCACGGCTCGGCTCCTGGTGCCCGGCCCGGTCGTGGCCGGCCGGCCACTCGACGGGTTCACCGGCCGCTGGCTGGCCCGCGACGGTCTCGTCGTCACCGCGATCACGCTGAACCGGCACGGACCGCGACACCCCGAGCCGGTTCACCGGCCCTGACGGTGGTGAGCACGGCCGGCCGTGCGGGAGCGGTGTCAGCGGTGGCCCAGGACGTTGATCACCCGGCCATTGGGATCACGGACGAAGAACCGTCGTACCCCCCACTCCTCGTCCTGCAAGGGGTGAACGATCTCCGCACCGCTCTCCCGCATGACCGCATAGGCCGCGTCCACATCGTCCACTTCGACGCTCAGATCGGGGGCGACCGGCGCGGTCCGGTCGCCGGTCATGAAGCTGATCTGCGCCGCCGGGCTGGACGAGGAGGCGAGCGTCATGATCCAACCGTGGTTCATGACCTCCGCGAAACCCAGCAGACCGTAGAACTCCCGGTTCTCCCGCGGGGTCGCCGACTGGATGTTGGGCACCACACGACGCACCGCCATTTACCGCTCCAAGTGAGAACAAGCCTGCCGTGGAGACGTCCAGGAGGACTCCGGTGCACCTGCGGCCGTCACATCAGGCCGACGATGCGCTCGGGTACGAACAGGTGGCGGGCGCGGTGCTCCATGCCCAGCACGGCGGGAATCCGCGGATCGGCCGCGTAGGACACGCACCGCTCACATTCCTCGTCGAAGGCCGGGAGAGCCGGCGCGTGGCTGAGGGCGAGGTGCTGCGCGAGCCGGATCTGGGTGGTCACCACGCTGTCCATGAAGTCGTGGTCCAGCCCCGGTCCGAGCGCCTCCCGGGCAGCCTCCACCGCCTCGGGAGCGCGCTTCATCGCCTTATACAGGCCGATGCACTCCGCACAACTCCACATCCAGGGCGGGGGCAAGGGCCACTCGTCCGCGGGGTTCGTGTCCTTCTCGTCCATGCCGGCCACCGTAGCGAGGACAGACGGCACCGGCGGCACATCGATGGAATCTCCCGCACCCGGCGGCGAGTCCACCGCCGGGCGTCCCGGTGACCATGCCACCCGTGGGTGCGTTACACCAGGTCCTTCGTCATGAAGACACGGCTCGTGCCGGGCGGATCGCAGGGGATCTCGCCGAAGGCGCGCCAGCCGTGCCGCCGGTAGAAGTCCGGCGCCTGGAAGGTGATGGTGTAGAGCACCCCGGCGCGGCAGCCGCGCCTGCGGCCCTCCTGCTCCGCCTGCCGCAGTATCTCGCTGCCGATCCCGGAGCCGCGGAGGGCGGGCGGCAGATAGAACAAGTCCACGAACAGCAGGCCCAACGAGGTGCGGCCCGTCAGCCCGCCGAGCACCCGACCCGTGTCCGGGTCCTTGATGAGCACGGCGAGCGGGCGGCGATCGTCGGTCCCCGCCTCTTGGACGTTGAACGCGTCGAGCCCGTCGGAGATCAGCGCGACAGCCTCCGCATCGGGCAGATCGGTCACGACGATGGCCGGCGGCAGACGGGGCTCCGCCGGCATCCCCTCGTCCGGGGCGGTGGCAGGCAGCGGTACGGGTGGCATCGGATCGGTCATGGGCCGACCGTAGCGGCAGGGTCTGACAGTCGGTGGGCGCACGGCATCCGTCACAGGCGAGGCCGGCCCCGGGCGGCGGCAGGCCGGAGTGCGGTGCGTCCGGCGCGGCGGGGCACAGGCGGGGCCGATGCCGCCGTCGGCGTCCCGTTCGGCTCCACCGACGGGAACCGCACCACGGTTCGGCCCGGCGGGGTGTCCGCCCGCACCTCGCTCGGTTCACCGTTCGTCTTCCCGGTCGCCGTCCGGTTTCCGGATCACCCGGCCGCGTCGCCGGGGACCACTCGTGCCGACCGTCACCGGCAATGGGCCGTGCAGACCGTATCGCCGCAGGTCAACGCACCCGTCCGTAGGAGACGGCATGGCTCCAGATCCGTTCCAGGCGGACCACGGCCCCGGTCTTCGGCGCATGCCAGATCCGGCCGCTCCCGGCGTAGATGCCGACGTGGTAGACGCCTCTGTGGGAGTGGAAGAAGACCAGATCGCCGGAGCGGCGGGCCGAGGCCCGTACCCGCCGGGTGCGGTGGTACTGCGCCGCGGCGGAGCGTGGCAGCATCCGGCCCGCATGCTTGAACGAATACAGCGTCAGCCCCGAGCAGTCGAAGCGGTGTGGCCCCTGGGCGCCGTACTGGTAAGGGGAGCCCTTCTTGGAGGCGGCGATCCGCAGCGCGCGCGCCGAGACGGAGGCCGCTCCGGCGTCCGGAGCCGTCCCCGGGACCACGATGGTGCCGCTGATGGTGACCAGCGCGAGGACGGAAACGGTGCCGGCGCGTGCCAGCAGGTTCGGCACATGCATGCGCACGTTCATGCGCGACCCTTCGTCAGTCGCCGGCGAAGGAAGACCTGTCGGGTTCGGGCAGGCGAAGATGCCCGGCCTTGCGTACGGCTTCACCCCAAGGAGCCCGCCGGCCCGTGGTGCGGCCGGGGCCCCGTCGTGCCCGGGTCCTCCGCTCCTGCCGATCCACAGCGTCGACCGGATATCCGGTGCGGCGGCAGGATGAGGCGCCCGCCCGGACCGCCCCGTCACGGTGGCGGGGCTTGTCGTCGAAGGGATAGTCACGCACCCACCGCCCGGAAGCCGAGCCGAACCACGGTGTATGACATTGGTCACATTTGGGCCGAATGGTCAGTTGTGTCGTTTTGCGTTGACGGCGCACCGCCCGGCAAGCCCGGGACCAGGGACGCAACGTCGGGTGCCGGACGTGGTGGGTGCGCCGTGCGCAACTCTTTGCCTCCTTATCCCGGATGCGGGCGCTAGGCCGTACGGGGTGGCCCGGGAGTTCTGGTGTCACGCCTCGCCGGGCGGCGGCACCGTGACGAGCCGGGCCCGGCGCTCGCCGTCCAGGATGCGCAGCGCCCGCGTCAACGTCGCGGAGTGCAGTTCACTCTCGCCCCGGTCATGCATCAGCGTCAGCGCGTCCCGCAGCCCGGCGGCCTTGCCGACCAGCGCCTGGGCGGCCCGGAGGCCGCCGTAGGTGTCCCCGCTGCGGGCCGGGTTGATCCGGCCCAGTAGATCCAGCACCTCCAGATAACGGTCGATCAGTTCACCTTCCGCCCGGGTCAGCGCGGGCAGTGGCGGCAGCTCGGGTGGCAGCACCCCCGCTCACCGGGCGCCGTGCGGGGCGGCCGGCTGCTTGCGGCTGCGGGTGAGCTGGTCGATCAGGCCGTACTCCTGCGCGGCGCGGGCGTCGAAGATCTTGTCGCGCTCGATGTCGGCGGCGATCCGTTCCCGGGGCTGTCCGGTGTGCCGGGTCAGCATCTCCTCCAACATGCCGCGGGTGCGCAGCAGTTCGTCCGCGTGGATCCGGAGGTCGGTCGTCTGGCCGTGCACCGGCTCGTCCAGTGACGGCTGGTGGATCAGGATCCGGGCGCCGGGCAGGGCGAGGCGTTTGCCGGGGGTGCCGGCGGCCAGCAGTACCGCGGCGGCGGAGGCGGCCTGTCCCAGGCAGACCGTCTCGACGTCGCAGGACACGTAGCGCATCGTGTCGTACAGGGCGCTCATCGCGGTGAAGGAGCCGCCGGGGGAGTTGATGTAGAGCGAGATGTCCTGCTCCGGGGCGGCGTGTTCGAGATACATGAACTGTGCCATCGCGTCGTTGGCGCAGGTGTCGTCGATCGGGGTGCCGAGGAAGATGATGCGTTCGCTGAGCAGCTTGGAGTACGGGTCCATGGTGTGTGTCCCGTGGGAGGTGCGCTCGGTGAACGACGGAAGTACATAGCGGGCCGTGGGTCGCGGCATGGCAGCTCCTCCTACGTTCAAAATGTACAGGACGTACATCTCGTGAGAATGGGAGCACGTCCTGGTGATCTGTTACAAGGCCCAGGGCAGAGGCTATTTGGGCTGTTCGCTGAGGGTGGATATCTCACAATCTCTCTAGACGTCTTGATCATCAGGCTGCTTCGCCCTCACTGAAACCGAGGGGGGAAGTGAGGTGGTCCGAGGCGACGCGGAGGTCCTCGGGGCTCGGGTGGACGTACACCCGCTTGGTGAAGTTGGCATTGGCATGCCCGGCCCATGCGGCGAGGACGACGTCCGGCACGCCGCTGACGGCAAGGACCTCGCCGCCATTCGACAGCCAGTCGAGGCCGCGGGCCATCCCTTCACCTTCTGGGAGGAGCTGCCGCCTTACCGGTATGGCAGCAGCTCGGCGGAGGGTGCACAGCTCTACTTCTGCGACCCGCACTCACCCTGGCAACGCGGCACGAACGAGAACACCAACGGCCTGCTACGGCAGTACTTTCCCAAGGGCACCGACCTCTCGGTCCACACCGCCCACGATCTTCGCGAGGTCGCTCGTCAACTCAACCGCCGGCCCCGGCTCGTTCTTGGCGACAAGACCCCCATCGAGACCATGCGAGGATGTCTCACAGGCCCATGACCAGGTGATTCGCAACCATTGATGGAAACTGCCCCGTCTATCCGGTCGTGTTCATCGACCGCGTCAACGTCAAGATCAGGGACGGCCGGGTAGCCGACCGGCCCATCTACATGGCTCTCGCGGTCACCGCCGAAGGACACCGCGACGTCCTCGGCCTCTGGGCCGGCGACGGCGGCGAGGGCGCCAAGCGCTGGCTCCGGGTGCTGACCGAACTGAAGAACCGCGGTCTCGACATCCTGATGCTCGTCTGCGACGGCCTGAAGAGCCAGCCGGACGCGGTCGGCGAAGTCTGGCCCAGGACCGTGGTGAAAACCTGTGTCGTTCACCTGCTGCGGGCCTCGTTCCGCTATGCCGCCCGCCAGGAGTGGGACAAGATCGCCAAGGCTCTCAAGCCTGTCTACACCGTGCCGACCGAGGACGCGGCTACCACCTGCTTCCTGGAGTTCACCGAGGTCTGAGGCGAGAAGTATCCGGCGATCGTGCGGCTCTGGGAGAACGCCTGGGTCGAGTTCGTACCGTTCCTGCAGTTCGACGCCGAGATACGCCGGATCGTCTGCACCACGAACGCGATCGAGAGCGTGAATGCCCGTATCCGCCGGGCCATCCGGGCCCGCGGCCACTTCCCGTCGGAGGCAGCCGCGTTGAAGTGCGTCTACCTCGCGGTCATGAGCCTCGACCCGACCGGGAAGGGCCGCAAGCGATGGACCAGCCGCTGGAAGCACGCTCTCCAGGCATTCGACATCGCCTTCGACGGACGCCTCTCAGCAGCCCGCATCTGACCCACCAACCTCACCAGTTACACCGTTAGATGGACAGCCCCCGTCGGTTCAGCTGGTGGGCGGACGGAACGGGATGACGTTGTCCGGGACCGGGGTGGGCCCCGTCGGCGCGTCGGGCCTCTGGGTGAGGACGGCGCTGGCGAGGGTCAGGGAGGAGGACCTACGCGGGCGGCTACAACACCGAGACGGGCAACATCGCCCTTGCCGGGTCCGGCGGCTGCAAGCCAGGGGTCAGCTGGTGCGCAGAAGGCAACGTCGTACACGCCCTGGGCGGTGACCCCACGAGGGTACGGCTCACCATCGCGTACACCGTGAAGGTCAAGGAAGGCCAGCGCGTCGCCGAGGTGAAGCCGGTCTGCAAAAAGTGCCAGGAAGACTTTCCGCACCCGTCCCAGTTCGAACCGAATATCGAGCCGGAAAAGGGCGGCATCTGGTTGAGTATGTGGAAGTAGTTTCAACAAGGAAATGAGTAAGCGATGAGGATATGGAGAAAAGAGAGGTGCGGGCAATGGACGCCATGGAAATGGAAATCGGTCTCTACGACTGGTCCCGGCTTCCGTGCCTGAACTGCAAGTCGGCGGAGCATGTCCCCGAGGCGCTGCTGCGGCTGGCCCGTGCCCGGACGCGGGAGGAGGCTGAGCGGGAGCAGGGCATCGAGGGACACGTCATCCAGGAATACTGGGCGCAGGCGACCGTCGTGCCGGTCGCCCGGGTCCTGATGGCCGGGCTGGCGGGGCGGAGTCTCTCCGTGGAGGCGCGGCGTCAGTTCCTGGACCTGCTGGGGTCGTTCGTCAATCTGGACGACGACGAACTCGCCGAGCAGTGCAAGGACGTGGTGCGGGCCGGTACGTGGCTGCTGTACGAGGAGGTGCTGTCCGGTCGCTCGATAGACGGCGCTCTCTTCGCCTACTGGCTCCTCGGTGAGGTGGAGACGAACCCGGCGTGGCTGGAGCGGCTCCTTGAGGTGGCGAGGCATCTACTGCCGGAGGACCTGAGCTAGCCGAATATTGACCGAAACGGAAGCGGGCAGGACTCACGCCGGAAAAGGCGGGTCCTGCCCGCTTCGCGTTTGTGCCGTGGTGGGGCGTCCGACCGGTGTGCTCCTTCGCGGCGAGGCGTTCCGCAGGGGAGATCGAGTAGCTTCGGCGGGGCGGGGAGACCAACCGGTGGGGTCGTCAACCTTTCCATGCGGCGGACGCGTTCAGGATCGCTGGCCTGGTCGGAGGTCCGGGGACGGCAGCGCACCGACCTCGATCCGAATCTGCGAATGCGATCACGGATCGAGCCCTTGGCCCGGCGTTTCATTTGCCGGGATACGGGAGTTGAACCTACGGAGCGCTGAGCCGGTCCAGAGATCACGGACGAGGTGACCTGGCGTTCATCCTGTCCGGCTGCCTTGGCCACACGTGCTCGGGGCGCGCTGACGGTCCCCTGTGGGCCGGACCACGAGCCCCGGTCGCCACCGGAGGTCGATAGAGCTTCGGTTTGCTCGGCGAGTTCTTTGTGTGCTGAAGGAAAGAAGAGGAAACGGCGCGCCCAGGTCCAGCAGTGATGGAGAGCGTCGTGGGACGACCTGAATACCCCGTGACGAGCGCGAACCAGGGGACCACGGCCCGCAGCGCCGCCGTACGCAGCGCGCTCAAGACCGCCGACGAGCCCGAGGCCGAGTCCAAGGGTGACAAGGACGAGCCCAGGACCGGGTCAGGTGCCGGGTCCGCTGCCGACTCCGGTGCCAAGTCCGCGGCCCCGGCCGGCGACGTCTCCGTCACCGTCGACTACGCGGACTTCGCGGGCGCGTTCGGCGGCGACTACGCCTCGCGCCTCCGGCTGATCGAGCTGCCGGCCTGCGTCCTGAGCAGTCCCGGCAAGACGGAGTGCCGCACCGGCACCCCGGTCGCCGCGACGAACGACACCGACCGGCAGACCCTGACCGCGAAGGCGGTCTCGCTGCGCGCGGGCCGGGCCGCCGTCTTCGCTGCCGCTGCCGAGACCAAGGGCGAGAAGGGCGACTACACGGCCACCCCGCTGTCGCCCTCAGCGACCTGGCAGACGAACCTCAACACCGGTGACTTCACCTGGGCCTATGACATGCCCGTGCCCGAGGTCCCCGGCGGTCTCACCCCCGATGTCGGCCTGAGCTACAACTCCGGCACCATCGACGGGCGTACCGGCGAAACCAATAACCAGGCGTCCTGGGTCGGCGACGGTTTCGACCTCTCCCCCGGGTTCATCGAGCGCCGCTACAAGTCGTGCGCGGAGGACGGGCAGAAGAATGCCGACGGCAACAAGCCGGGCGACCTCTGCTGGAAGTACGACAACGCCTTCGTATCGTTCAACGGCAAGGGCGGCGAGCTCGTGCCCGCGGGCAACGACGAGTGGAAGCTCCAACAGGACGACGGCACCAAGATCAAGCGGCTGAAGTCCACCGATCGCGGCAACGGAGACAACGACGGCGAGTACTGGCAGGTGACCGACCCGGACGGCACCCGCTACTACTTTGGCTACCACCGCCTGCCAGGCTGGAAGGACGGCAAGGAGACCACGGACTCCACCTGGACCGTGCCGGTCTTCGGCAACAACTCCGGTGAGCCCTGCCACGCCGACAGCTATGCCAAGTCCTGGTGCCAGCAGGCCTGGCGCTGGAACCTCGACTACGTCGTCGACACCCACGGCAATGCGATCTCCTACCACTACGGCAAGGAGACCAACCACTACGGCCGCAACCTCAAAGCCGAGGACGACACCCCGTACACCCGCGGCGGCTACCTCAAGCGGATCGACTACGGACTGAAGTCCGAGTCCATGTACGGCACCAAGCCGCAGGGGCGCGTCGTCTTCGGCAACGCCGAGCGGTGCCTGTCGGGGGAAGGCGTCACCTGCGCGCCGGACACGATCGACAAGAATTCGTTCTACTGGTACGACACACCCTGGGACCTCAACTGCACGGCGGGTTCCAAGTGCGACGCCGCCCGCCTGGCGCCGTCCTTCTGGACCCGCAAGCGCCTAACCGACGTCAGTACCGAGGTCCTAAAAGCCGACGGAACCTACGGGAAGGTCGACTCCTGGAAGCTCGGCCACCGCTGGGGTATGGCCGACACGGACTACCAGTTGCTGCTCGACAGCGTCCAGCACACGGGCCACGCCGCGACCCCGGCGATCACCCTGCCGAAGACCACCTTCGCGTACACGCAGCTCGCCAACCGCATGGACAAGACCGGTGACGGCTTCGCGCCGTTCATCAAGTCCCGCCTGTCCACGGTCGCTGACGAATCCGGCGGCCAGATCGACGCCACCTACTCGGCGCCCGTCTGTGACGCGGCCAAGCTGCCGACACCGCAATCGAACACCACGCGCTGCTTCCCGCAGTACATCGGCGGCGACGCCCAGAACGACCCTGTGCGGCAGTGGTTCAACAAGTACGTCGTCACCTCCGTGGTGGCGACCGACCGCACCGGCGGCGCCCCGGACCAGGTGACCGACTACGACTACCTGGACGGCGCGGCCTGGCACTACAACGACGACGACGGCCTGACCAAGGAGGAGCACAAGACCTGGTCGCAGTGGCGCGGCTACGGCCACGTCCGGGTCACGGCCGGCGGCCAGGGCGGCTCTTCGGCCATGAAGTCACAGGAGGACACGTACTTCCTGCGCGGCATGAACGGCGACCGCAAAGACACCTCCGGCGGCACCAAGAACGTAAGTGTGTCCCTCGATGACGGTGAGGGCTCCGCGATCACCGATGACGCGGCGATGGCGGGGTTCACGTACAAGACCGTCCAGTTCGACAAGCCAGGCGGCAAGGTCGTCGGCAAGGCCGTCAACCGCCCCTGGCACCACGAGACCGCCAAGAAGGTGCGCGACTGGGGCACCGTCACGGCCAACTTCGGCGGCGCCTCGTCGACACAGGCGTGGACATCCCTCGACGACGGCGCAGGCGCCAAGTGGCGTACGGCGTCCACCTTCACGACGTACGACACGGTGGCCGGGCGCGTCACATCGGTCGACGATCGCGGTGACGGCACGGATGACAAGTGCACCCGCACTACGTACGCCACCAACACCGACAAGAACATCCTCCAGCTGCCCTCGCGCGTGGCGACGGTCGCCACATCCTGCGGCGCCGGGGGCGACCGCGAGAAGGAGGTCATCAGCGACGTCCGTACGGCCTACGACGGCGGCGCCTACGGCACCGCGCCGGCGAAGGGCGACGCCACCGCATCGGCGACGCTCAAGAGCCACGACGGCGCCAAGGCCACCTACCTGGAGGCCGGTGCGACCTTCGACGGCTACGGCCGCGAGCTGACGACGACCGACCTCACAGCCGACGTCACCGTCACCGGCGACAGCGCCCCGGTGCGCACCGAGCGCACCGACGGACGCACCACAACCACTGCCTACATCCCGGCCACAGGCCTGCCCACACAGACCAGAACCACCTCGCCACCCGCCGTGCGCACCGACCCCACAAGCGTGCAGACGACCACGTCGCAGCTGGACCCGCTGAGCGGTCACGTGCTCAAGGAGACGGACAGCAACGGCAAGGAGACACAGTTCGCGTACGACGCGCTCGGCCGCTCAACCAAGGTGTGGCTCGCCGACCGCAAGGCGTCCAGCACACCGACGTACGAGTTCGCCTACACCGTCACTGAGGGCAAGCCGGTGGCCGTAGCCACCAAGCTGCTCGACAACAACGGCGGTCAGGTCACCTCGTACAAGCTCTACGACGGCTTCCTGAGGGAACGGCAGTCCCAGGCTCCGGGCCCGGACGGCGGCCGTCTCGTCTCCGACGTCTTCTATGACGAACGCGGCCTGGTAGCAAAGACGTTCGCGGACTACTACGCGGACGGCAAGCCCGTCACCGAGCTGTTCAAGCCGGCCGACGCGCTGTCCGTGGAATCGCAGACCCGCACCACCCATGACGGACAGGGCCGCCCGGTGCAGATACAGGTGATCGCCGGGAACGGCGACGGCGGCAAGGCCCTGAGCACCACGACGACCAGCTACCACGGCGACCGGACCACGGTCATCCCGCCGGCTGGAGAAACCGCCACGACCACGCTCACGGATGTCCGCGGCAACACGGTGGAGCTGCGCCGGCACCACGAGCGGAGGGCCGACGCTCCGTACGACAGCACCTTGTACACATACACGCCCTCGGGCCAGCCATCGAAGGTGACGGACCCGGCAGGCAACAGCTGGACGGCCACCTATGACCAGCTGGGCCGCACGGTCCAGTCGAGCGACCCGGACAAGGGCACCACGACCAGCACGTACGACGACCACAACCAGTTGGTCTCCAGCACCGACGCCCGCGGCGTCACCCTGGTCAATGTCTATGACAGCAGCGGCCGCAAGACGGAGGTCCGCGAGGGCTCCAGCACCGGCAAGCTGCACCTGAGCTGGACGTACGACACCATCCCCGGCGCCAAGGGCCAGCTCGCCGAGTCCACCCGCTACGTGGGCGACGCGAAGTACACAACCAAGGTCACCGACTACGACCGCCTCTATCGTCCCGCACGGACCGCAGTCGTGATCCCGCAGTCCGAGGGCGCGCTCGCCGGCACGTACCAGACCGGCACCGCGTACAAGCCGTCGGGCAAGGTCGCCTCGATCAGCTACTCGGCGGCGGGCTCGCTGCCCGGGGGCTCGGTCAACTACGGCTACGAGGCCGACACGCTGCGACCGACGTCCGTGTCCGGGCAGGGCATGACGGCGTCCACCAAGTTCAGCCACACCGGCAAGCCACTACAGCACGAACTGGGCCTGACGGACGGCAAGAAGACCTGGGTCACCAACACCTATGAGTGGGGCACCCAGCGACTGGCCACCACCCGGGTGGACCGCGAGGACCAGAAGGGCGTCGACCAGCATGCCGACTACTCCTACGACGAGGCGGGCAACGTCCTGTCGGTCAAGGACGTCTCGCGCACGGGCACGGACAACCAGTGCTTCCGCTACGACTACCTGCGACGCCTGACCGAGGCGTGGGCGCAGGACGACAAGACGTGCGGTGAGTCCCCGTCCCCCGAGGCCATCGGCGGCCCGGCGCCGTACTGGCACTCGTACACCTACGACAAGGTCGGCAACCGCCTCTCGGAGACCCGCCACGACACCGGCGGCGACAACAAGAAGGACATCAAGCGCGCCTACACCTACCCCAAGCCCGGCACTGCTCAGGCCCACGCGCTGACCTCGGTCACCACGGACGGCCCGGCCGGAACGCAGAAGACGGGCTACGCCTACGACCAGACCGGCAACACCATCGGCCGCGGCAACCAGAAGCTGGCCTGGGACACGGAGGGCAACCTCGCCAAGGTGACCGAGCCGGTCGCGGGCAAGCCCGACAAGGTCACGGAGTATCTGTACGACGCCGACGGCCAGCGCCTGATCTCCCACACGGGCGAGCGGACCACGCTGTACCTCGGCCACACCGAGGTCACCCTGGACAAGGGCGCGGCCAAGACGCAGGCCACTCGCTACTTCGACCTGGGCAGCGGCCACCAGGCAGTGCGCTCGGACGACGGCTCGTTCTCCTTCACGATCGGCGACCACCACGGCACGGGCCTCCTGGCCGTCGCGGCAGGTGACTTGGCCCTCAATCAGCGCCGGGTTCTGCCTTTCGGAGGCACCCGCGGACAGGCCCCGAAGACCTGGCCCGGCACGAAGGGCTTCGTCGGCGGAACCGACGAGACGAAGGGCACCGGCCTCACCCATCTTGGCGCCCGTGAATACGACCCGAACACGGGCCGGTTCCTCTCCGTCGACCCCGTGATGGACACCTCGGACGCCCAGCAGATGCACGGCTACACCTACGGGAACAACAACCCGCTGGTGTACGCAGATCCGAATGGAAAATTCTTCGGCTGGTTCTTCAGCCAGCTAATGAACGTCGTCTATGACACGGTCGGCACGCTTCAGAAGACATTCAAGACTTCGAACAAGAACCCTGGTGCGTCGAGGCCGAGGGCAACCGCCCCGACGGTCAGCAACGGGAAGCTGCGCGGGAGCCTGATGAACCTCTACACCAAGGACTCGAAGGGGAAGGTCTACGGCGACGGCAAGACGACGACCGGGATCATCTACGAGTTCAACCACGGGAAGCAGCTGCCCGACCTCAACAGTCAGGACGAGCAGGCCATAAAGAAGCAGTGGCACATCGACAAGGGGTGGGGCGCAATGAAGGGCCTATCGGACATCCTGGAGAAGGACCGAAAGGCCAGGGAGACGGGCAAGGGCATGGACAACCTTCTGAACGACCACGATCTGGCCGTCGCCAAGTCCGAGGCGAAGGAACTCTGGAACGCGCTAAACTCTCGTGATGTCACCGGCAACATCAAGAAACTGGTGGACGCCGATGCGAATATGCAAGGCGCCATCAAGAAGAATTTCGAGAATGTCATGAAGACCTCGGCCGTCAAGGACCTCACGGGGCAGAAGTTCGAGCCGACCCAGCACAAGGGGCCCCAGCCGGTCGGCGAGCCCACGCGACTGCGCGGTTTCGCCAAGTCCTTCGGCATCGCGGGCGGCGTAACATCGGCCGCCCAGGCGCCCAGCTACGTCAGAGAATACGGGTGGCAGCGAGGCGGATGGGAACTGCTCAAGGGCGCGGTCGACCCGTTCGGCGTCTCAAAGGGGCAGGATTCCTTCTACCCCGAGGACAATGGTGGCGGGGGCGGCGGATCCATCTGCGATCCTTCGTCCGGCAACTGCACCTGATAGGAAACACGATGAGTGATATTCGAGGAGAAGACGTTCCGGCACTGCTGCTGCGCATGGTGCCGGAAACAGCGGAGCACATCGCTGAGCTGTATGAGATGCCCGCGGACGAGGCCGTCGTCAGCGAAGCCGCTCGGTTCGACACCTACGCACTCCTGCAGGAGGCGTTCGCAGAGCCGGTCGTCGTACCGGAGCTCAGGAAAGCCGCGCCGGACCCTGAACTCATGGGCAGATGCTTCGAGTTCGTGGACATCCTCGTGCACAGCTCCAGTGCACACTTCACCGGAGCCGTGTACTTCCAGGTCCTTGAGGAATTCTTCGACGAGGACCTCCTCGAGAAGGCCATCCCCTTCCTGCGGAAGGGAACCCGGGAGCGTACGGCAGAGATGCTGACCGGCCACGAGCTCCCAGTACCCGAGGCACTGCTCTGCTGAGATAGCCGACACCTACAGATGGGCCCTTTCGTCGAGAAGGGGCCCATCTGCGCTGTCTCACCGCCGCACAGCCGCCACCACGATCGCCTGCGCACCCAATCAGAGAGCCTCTCGGCCGGGAACTGCGTGAGGGGAAACACGATGAGCGAGATCCAAGTAGAAGAAATCCCCACGCTGGAGCCGTAATTTAACTACTGCCGGATTCGGGCCAGTACCTCGGAGCGGCGTTGTAGTTGAGCTGTTGTGGCATTTTCGGATGAAGTCCTGGCGGTGCTGGATGTGAAGTTCGCGGCGGTGCTGTCGCATCTGGATGAGCGGCAGCGCCGGTTGTATCTGGCTTCCGAGGCCGAGGCTCTGGGGCATGGCGGGATCGCGGCCGTGGCCAGGCTGGCGGAGGTTTCGGAGTTGACTGTCGCACGAGGTCGTGAGGAACTCGCGGGCGGAGCAGAGGCGTTGGGGCGGGCGCGTAGAGCTGGCGGTGGGCGCAAGTCCGCTTCCGAGCGCGGCCCTGGTCTGGTGGCGGCCCTTGAGTTGTTGATCGAGCCGCGTGCAGTGGGCGATCCGGTGTCCCCGTTGCGCTGGACCACTGCCTCGCTGCGGGACTTGTCCCGGGAGTTGACTGATGCCGGTCATCCAGTCAGCGCCCCGGTAGTCGGCAGCCTCCTGCGTGCGATGGGCTTCAGTCTGCAGGGCATGGCCAAGACCTGGGCCGGCAGCCAGGTGCCCGACCGAGACGCCCAGTTCCGTCACATCAACACCGCCGCCGAACGTTTCCTGGCGCGGGGCCTGCTGGTGGTGAGCGTAGACACGAAGGCGAAGGAACCGATCGGGGACTTCGCCCGGCCCGGCCGTACCTACCGGCCCAAAGGCAAGCCGATCACAGCCCCGGACCACGACTTCATCGACCCAGATACCCCGTTCGTCATCCCGTACGCCATCTACGACCTGGGACGCGACAGCGGCTGGGTGAATGTGGGAACCGACCGGAACACCGCCGCCTTCGCGGTGGAGTCCCTACGCCGGTGGTGCAAGGTCCAGGGGCACCTCGACTAAGCGTTGTCCCGTAACTGCTCTTCGAGCTGACTCGGGTGCGGTCGGTCGCGGACCGGGCTGGTCGCCTATCCGGCGAGGGCGGGGTTGTGCATGCGGGCGATGCCGGGCATGGCGTGGTGGATGCCGTCGCCTTTGAGGCGGCAGTCGCGGAGGATCTTCCAGGTCTTCATCCGGGCGAAGGCATGCTCGACGCGGGCGCGGACCTGCTTGTGGGACTTGTCGTGGGCCTGCTTCCAGTCGGGCAGTTCTTCGCCCTTGCGGCGGCGGTGGGGCATGACGAGTCCGGTGCCTGGATAGCCGCCGTCGGCGATGGTGAGGGTCCTGCCGACGGCGGCCTTGGCGCCGGATTCCTCCCACGCCTTGCAGTCGTTGCGGTTGCCGGCGAGCGGTCGGCCGGCCACGACGGCCAGGCGGGTGTCGGCGTCGATGACGACCTGATGGTTGGTGGAGTACCGGTAGTTCTTCGACCGCTCGGCGACGGTGTGGTCGTGGGTGGGGACCAAGGTGCCGTCCATGATGAGCACGGTGTCCTTGGCGAGCCGCTTGCGGGGCTGGAGGGCGAGCATCGGCCCCAGGTGGTCGGTGATCCGGTCCGCCGCCGGATTGGACACCCCAAACAGCGGGGCGAGTTGGCGCATGGTCAGGTTCGTGCGCCAGTACGCCGCGACCAACAGCGCCCGGTCCTCCAGCGGAGGACTCCACGGCCGGCCCTTGCGGACTGCGTCCGCACCTTCCCGCCGCAGTACCGTCACCAGCTTCCCGAAAGCGCGCGGGCTCAACCCGGTGAACGGGGCTGTCCAGGACGGCTCCGACGCCGTGATCACACCAGCCACATCAAGATCATCTCACCCGTGACCAGCAGTTACGGGACAACCCTTAGTGTCTCGTGATCCTGTTTGCGTCAGTTCACGTTGTTGTTGACGAGTTTCCTCACGCTGGTCTGGATGAGCTGGACCTTCGCGAGAACCTCGTTGGCGGTCGCGGTCCAGGTGAAGGGTTTTGCCTCCTGGTTCCAGGAGGTGATGTAGTCGCGGATCTGCTTGACCAGGACGTTGACGCTGGAGAACGTCCCGCGACGGATCGACTGTCGGGTCAGGATGCCGAACCAGATCTCGACCTGGTTCAACCAGGAGGAGCCGACAGGAGTGAAATGGAAGTGGATATGCGGGTTCTTCGACAGCCACGCGCTCACCTCCGGCGTGGTGTGCGTGGACAGGTTGTCCAAGACGACGTGGGTCTCCTTGCCCGCGTGTAGTTTTACGGCCCTCTTCAAGAAGGCGAGGAAGGTCGCGCCGTTCCGGTTCGGCTTTCACTCGCCGAGCACCTCGCCGGTGCCGACGTCGAGGGCCGCGAACAGGTTCGCCGTGCCATGCCGCACGTAGTCGTGGGTGCGTTTCTCGGTGGCCGCGAACGCCACGGGCAGCACCGGCTGGGTCCGGTCCAGCGCCTGCACCTGTGTCTTCTCATCGATCGACAGCACCACCGCGCCGCCGGGCGGGTCGAGGTAGAGACCGATCACGTCGGCGACCTTCTGCGCGAACGCCGGGTCCTTCGAAATCTAGAAGGTGCCCGACCGGTGCGGCTTGAGATTCTCCTCCCGCCAGATCCTGGCAATGTAGTGCCAGGATCTGGCGACGCCCTCAGTCCGCTTCAGGTACTTCGCCAACTCGCGTGTGGACCAGTGCGAAAGACCGGTGCCGTCCGGCGGCGTCATACGCGTCAGCGCAATCACCCGGGCCCGAACCCGCGCCGGCACTTGTTCCC